>JBMFXF010000179.1:0-6821 GCA_049964515.1 Acetobacteraceae bacterium
GCAGCCAGCCGACCGCGGTCGCCGCCATCGCCGCACTCGGCGTGCGCACCACCGGCACCACCCGCGCCGCCCGCAACCGCGCGAGCACGCTCATGGCGCAGCCACCCGCAGCAGCGCGTCGGCCATCACCACGCCCTGGCCTTCCGCCAGCACGATCAACGGGTTGATCTCCGCCTCCGCCACCTCCGGCAGATCGGCGAGGCGGGAGAAGGCGGCGACCGCCCGGGCCAGCGCCGGCAGGTCGCCGCGGGTCATGCCGCGATAGCCGCGCGCCGGGGCCAGGCCGCGGACGGAATCGATCATCGCCATCGCCTCGGCCTCGCTGACCGGGGCCAGCCGCAAGGTCACGTCGCGGTAGAGCTCGGCCAGCACCCCGCCGGCGCCCAGCACCACCACCGGGCCGACGGTGGGATCGCGCCGGTAGCCCAGGATCGCCTCGGCCACGCCGCGCGCCATCGGTTGCGCCAGGAAGCCGGTGATCTCCGCGCCCAGCCGCGCCTGCATCGCCGCCCCGGCGGCGGCCAGCGCGGCGGCATCGGGCAGATGCAGCGCCACCGCGCCGCGTTCCGTCTTGTGGGCCAGGCTGGGGCCGGCCGCCTTCAGCGCGGTGGGATAGATCAGGTCCGGCGGCGGTGCGGCGGGGTCGATCCGCCGCGCGGAATCGGCGATGCCGAGGGCCGCGAACACCGCCCGCGCCCCCGGCTCGTCGGTTGCCGCGGCGATCAGCCGGGCGCTCACGCCGGCCGCGCCGGGCGGCGGTTCCGGGCGCGGGGCGCGCCAGTCGAGGAAGGCGCGGATCGCATCGGCGCAGGGTTCGGGGTTGCGGAAGGCGGCGATCCCGGCCTCCGTCAGCAGCCGCAGCGAGGCTTCGGCGTGCGGCACCAGGAACGCCGCGACCGGGTGCGGGCCGGAGGAGGCGACGATGCCGGAGACCGCATCCTGCGGGCGGAACTGCGCCGAGGAGCCGATCACCGCCACCGCCAGGTCGGCATCCGGCGCGGCGCGGGCTTCCGACAGCGCGGCGGCGACGGCGTCGCGGCCCATGCCGGCCAGCGTCGTGTCCAGCATATGCGCGGTGGCGATGCCGGCGATGCCGAGCCGATCGACCACCATCGCCCCGCCGCCGCCGGTGGTGGTGACCACCCGCACCGCGCGCCTCGGTGCCGCCAATGGGCGGCGGCCGAGCAGCAGCGGCGGGAGTTCCAGCAGCGCCTCGACGGTATCGACGCGGAGGATGCCGTGGGCGCGGAAGAAGGCCTCGGCCGCGGCATCGGAGCCGGCCATGGCGCCGGTATGGGTGGCGGCGAGCCGGGCGCCGGCCTCGGACCGGCCGAGCTTGTAGGCGATCACCGGCTTGCCCACGGCGAAGGCGGCGCGGGCGCCGGCGGCGAACCGGTCCGGGCGGCGGATGGTTTCCAGGAACAGCAGGATCGCGTCGGTGTCCGGGTCTTCGGCCAGCAGGCCGAGGAGTTCGCCGGCGGTCAGGTCGGCCTCGTTGCCCATCGAGACCAGCTTGGCGAAGCCGGCCCCGCGCGCGGCGGCACGGGAGAGCAGGGTGCCCATCACGCTGCCCGATTGCGAGACCAGCGACCAGCGGCCGGCGGGCAGGGTTTCCACCTCGAGCACCGCGTTGACCGAGCAGGCGGTGCGGGCGGGGACGTTGACGATGCCCATGGAGTTGGGGCCGAGCAGGCGCAGGCCGCCGGCGCTGGCCTGGGCGGCGAGCGCGGCCTGGCGGGCGGCGCCCTCGGGGCCGGCCTCGGCGAAGCCGTCGGCGAGGACGGCGGCGGCGGGGACGGCGCGCGCGATGCAGGCGGCGACGGCGGCTTCCACGTGCTGGCTGCCGGTGAGGATATAGGCGAAGTCGATCTCGCCCGGGATGGCAGCGAGATCGGGGTAGGCACGCTCGCCCTGCACGGTTTCGGCGCGCGGGTTGACCGGGAACAGGGTGCCGGTGAAGCCGTGGCGGCGGAGATAGCGCTGGGCGCGGGCGGGGATGCGCGCGGGGTCGGCGGAGGCGCCGATCAGGGCGATACGGCGAGGGGCGAGGAGGGCGGCGGCGAGGGGGGTCATGGGTCCGGGCTTGGCGTTGGGCAGCGACCCGGCCAGGGCGGCGCGTCGCGGACATCCGGGTTTGAGGAGAGTTTGGGGGAACCCTACGGTCTGGAGGGTGCCCCCCAAACCTCCGTCAAACCCGGCCTACAGCGGGTCCCAGGAAAACACCTCCCCGGACCGGTCCAGCGGCATGAACGCCGGCTTCAGCGCCGGCAGCGCGTGTTCGGCGATGGTCTCCGGCGTCCAGCCCTCGGCCCGGTGGACGATCCGTGCCGGGCGCGGCGAGGTGAACAGGATCAGCTCGTTCATCCGCGTGCCGAACACCTGCCCGGTTACCTCCTTCGCCGCGTCGGAGGCCAGGAACACCGCGCAGGGCGCGTTCTTGTCCGGCGTCATCGCCTGGATCTTCGCCACCCGCGCCTGCTGCTCCGGCGTGGTGGCGGGAATGGTGCTGGTCATCCGGCTCCAGGCGAACGGCGCGATGCAGTTCGAGCGCACGTTGTAGCGCTTCATGTCCAGCGCGATCGATTTCGACAGCGCGGTGATCCCCAGCTTGGCCGCGGCGTAGTTGGCCTGGCCGAAATTGCCGATCAGCCCGGAGGTGGACGACATATGCACGAAGGCGCCGCTCTCCTGCTTGCGGAAATGCTCGGCGGCGGCGCGGCTGGTGAAGAAGCTGCCGTTCAGATGCACGCCGATCACCGCCAGCCAGTCCTCCGGCGTCATCTTATGGAAGATCACGTCGCGCAGGATGCCGGCGTTGTTGACCACGATGTCGATCCGCCCGAAATGATCCAGCGCCGCCTGGATGATCTTCTGCGCGCTGCCCCACTCGGAAACCGAATCGGTGCTGATCTCGGCCACACCGCCGCGCTGCTCGATCAGCTGCTTGGTCTGCTGGGCCGGAGTGGCCGAGGCGCCCTCCCCGGAGACCGAGGCGCCGACGTCGTTGATGATGATTTTCGCCCCCTGGCCGGCCATCATCAGCGCGATCTCGCGGCCGATGCCGCCGCCCGATCCGGTGACCACGGCGACCTTGCCTTGCAGCATTCCTGGCATGAACGAACCTCCTCCGGTTGCAACCCGGCCACGTTAGGCGGGCCTGCCGCTGCGCGCTAGACTGCCCCTCGCACCTCAGGGACCCGCGCCAGAATGCCCGCCGCGCTGCTTTGCATGGGCGAACCGATGCTGGAGTTCAACCAGCTTCCCGCCGACGCCGAGGGCCGGGTGCTCTATCTCGAGGGCCATGGCGGCGATACCTCCAACGCCGCGGTGGCGGCGGCGCGCGCCGGGGCTTCGGTGGGCATGATCGCGGCGATCGGCGCCGACCCGGCCGGGGAGGCGTTCCGTACCCTGTGGGCGCGCGAGGGGATCGATACCGCCACCGTCCGCACCGACCCGGAGCACCCGACCGCGGTCTATTTCGTGTTCCACGGGCCGGAAGGGCATCGCTTCCTGCACTACCGTGCCAACTCCGCCGCCGCGCATTACGCCCCGGGCAATCTGCCGCGCGCGGCCCTCGGCGCCTGCCGGGCGCTGTTCCTGTCCGGGATCAGCCTGGGCATTTCCGCCACCGCCGCCGATGCGGGGCTGGAGGCGATCGCGTTGGCCCGCGCCGCCGGGGCGATGTTGGCGTTCGATACCAACTACCGGCCGCGGCTGTGGCCGCCGGCGCGGGCGCGGGCGGTGATGGAAGCCGCCATCGCCATGGCCGACATCGTCTTCCCCGGCGAGGAGGATGCGCTCGCCATGCTGGGCCTGACCGATCCGGCGGCGATTCTGGCGCATTATCGCGGCCTCGGGCCGCGCATCGTGGCGTTCAAGCGCGGGGCCGGCGGGGTGGCGCTGGCGACCGAGGGCGGCCGGCTGGATCTTCCTGCCCATCGCGTCGCCGCGGTGGATGCGACCGGCGCCGGCGATACGTTCTGCGGCAGCTTCCTGGCCCGCATCCTGGCCGGCGACGCGCCGGAGGACGCCGCGCGCTACGCCAACGCGGCCGCGGCGCTGAAATGCACCGGCTACGGGGCGGTGGCACCGATTCCGCGCCCGGCGGCGGTGCGCGCGCTGCTGGCCGCGGGCTGATCCGGCCCTTGCACCGCTCCGCGGCCCGGGTTCCAATGCCCGGGCCAGGAGGAAACGCCATGCCCGAGCCCGCCCGTGCCCGCCCGCAGCCGACGCCCGAGACCGAGCATTTCTGGGACGGCACCAGGGCCGGCGAACTCCGGCTGCAACGCTGCGACGCCTGCGCGAAGGTGTATTTCCCGCCGCGCCCGTTCTGCCCCGCCTGCGCCTCGCGCGCGGTCAGCGTGTTCGCCGCCTCCGGCCGCGGCAGCCTCTACAGCTATGTGATCCATCACCGGAAAGTGCCGGGGTTCACGCCGCCCTATGCGATCGCGGTGGTGCAGCTCGACGAGGGGCCGCGCATGATGAGCAACATCGTCGATTGCCCGCAGACGCCGGAGGCGCTGCAACTGGATATGCCGCTCGAAGTCGCGTTCGAGAAGCTCGACGACGAGATCACCCTGCCCCTGTTCCGTCCGGCGAAAGGCTGAGCGCGATGACCCCCAACAGCGTCGCCATCGTGGGTGCGGCCGAAACCACCCGCCTCGGCACCATTCCCGACATGAGCCAGATCCAGCTGCACGCCGATGCCGCGCTGAACGCGATGGCGGATGCGGGACTGAAGCCGTCCGATATCGACGGCGTGGCCACTGCGGTGGAGACCCCGCAGCAGATCGCGCATTACCTGGGCATCACGCCCTCCTGGGTGGACGGCACCTCGGTCGGCGGGTGTTCGTTCATGATCCATGTCCGCCACGCGGCGGCGGCGATCGCTTCGGGCCTGTGCAAGACGGTGCTGGTCACGCATGGGGAAAGCGGCAAGTCGCGGGTCGGCAATCCGCCGCGGACGGTGCCCCCATCGTCGCTGGCCGGGCAGTTCGAGCAGCCGTTCGGCCCGATGGGCCCGCCCTCGCTGTTTCCCATCCCGGTGCTGCGCTACATGAAGACCTATGGGGTCACGCATGAGCAGATCGCGATGGTGGCGGTGGTGCAGCGGGAATGGGCGGCGAAGAACCCGCGCGCCACGTTCCGCGACCCGATCACGGTGGAGGATGTGCTCAACTCCCGCATGATCGCCTATCCGTTCCGGCTGCTGCAGTGCTGCCTGGTGACCGATGGGGGCGGCGCGCTGATCCTGACCGCGGCCGACCGGGCGCGGGATTTTCCGCAGAAGCCGGTTTATATCCTGGGCACCGGGGAGAGCGTGGAGACGCCGATGGTGAGCCAGATGGAGGATTTCACCACCTCGCGCGCCTTCCGCGTGGCCGGCCCCACCGCCTTCCGCGAGGCCGGGATCACCCATAAGGACGTGGATCACCTGATGATCTACGACGCCTTCGCGCATCTGCCGCTGTATGGTCTGGAAGACCTCGGCTTCGTGCCGCGGGGGGAGGCCGGGCGGTTCATCGCCGACCGCAACACCGCGCCGGGCGGGAAGCTGCCGGTGAACACCAACGGTGGGGGGCTGTCCTATATGCACTCCGGCATGTACGGGATGTATGCGCTGCAGGAGAGCGTGCGGCAGATGCGCGGCATTGCCCCGGCGCAGATCCCGGGCGCGAAGATCTCGGTCTGCCATGGCGTGGGGGGGATGTTCGCTGCGTCCGGCACCATCATCTTCGGCAACGAGCGGCCCTGAGGGGCGGGGGCCGGCGGCGGCAACAAATCGGTCATGTCCCCGCGCTTGCGCGCCCGGCCGCTTCGGGGCAGCTTCTCGTCCCGCAACAGGGAGACAAGGACATGCCCAGCTTCACTGGCGGCTGCCTGTGCGGTGCCATCCGCTATTCCGCCGACGGCGAGCTTGCCTTCGTCGGAATCTGCCATTGCCGCAACTGCCAGCGCGCCACCGGCAGCGCCTTCGCCTCGGTGGTGGGGATGCCGGAGGCAGCGCTGACGATCACCGGTAGCCCCACCACCTTTCGCGACACCGGCGACAGCGGCAAAGCGATGCTGCGCCAGTTCTGCCCCGCCTGCGGCTCCAGCCTGTTCGCCCGGGCTGCGGCGATGCCGGGCATGGCGATGGTGCTGACCGGCAGCCTGGACGATGCGGGCTGGGTGAAGCCCGCGGTGGAGATATTCTGCGACAGCGCCCAGCCCTGGGTGGAACTGGGCGGGGAGATGCAGCGGTTCCCCAGGATGATCGGCCCCCCCGGGGGTGCCTGATCTTACTGTGTCATAAGACTATCCTGCGTGTGGCCCGCTGGCAGCATGGACAGCGCGGCAGGGTTCTTGCGATAGCGCGCGCTATCGCGACCCGGACAGATGTGGTCGAGGTCGGGACATGACGTTCAGGTCGGATCGGGGGATCCGCGGGGTCGATACTAACACCCCAACATCATACATGACTCTACGCAGCGTAACGAATGTCCTTGTGCCTGAAGTAAGCCTTGATCCGATCCGGCTGACGCTGTAGCGACCTCAACATCGCAGTTGTACCCCGGACCAGTTCCTCATGCGTGTCCGGCCGGGGCAAGTTCCGCAGCTTCTGCTTCAGGTCATTGTTCTGGTATTCGTCGGGATGGTGCTCCGGCGCGTAGGGCGGCAGGAAAAACAGCTCGATCTCCTCGCTGTGTGCCGCCACCCGGCGGCTGACCTTCACCGCTTTATGCACGCGGAGATTGTCCACTTGAGGCGCGCGTGCAGCAGGGCCATCAGCGCGGGGGCGAGACGGGGGGTTTTCGGGGCGTTCGGCGCCTCCGAGGTGG
>JBMFXF010000180.1:0-6762 GCA_049964515.1 Acetobacteraceae bacterium
GCAACGGCCGGCGCTGGAGGCGGCGCTGACCCCGGGCCGGGACCATGATTTCCGCGCCGCCGAGGCCGCCGCCGCGCCCCATCCTCCGGTCTCGGTCGCCGCCACCGATCCGCTTTATATCCTCTACACCTCCGGGACCACCGGCAAGCCGAAGGGCGTCGTCCGCGACAACGGCGGTCACGCGGTCGCGCTGTGGAACTCCATGCGGATGATCTACGGGCTCGACGCGGGGGAGGTGTTCTGGACCGCCTCCGATGTCGGCTGGGTGGTGGGCCACAGCTACATCGTCTATGCGCCGCTGCTGCGCGGTTGCACCTCCGTCATGTTCGAGGGCAAGCCGGTCGGCACGCCCGATGCCGGCACGTTCTGGCGGGTGATCGCGCGCCACCGGGTGAAGGTGCTGTTCACCGCGCCGACCGCGCTGCGGGCGATCAAGCAGCAGGACCCCGACGGCGCGCTGATCGGGCAGAGCGATCTCTCCGCTTTCGAAACGCTGTTCCTGGCCGGCGAGCGCTGCGACCCGCCCACCGCGCTGTGGGCGGCCGCGCGGCTGGGCCGGCCGGTGATCGATCATTGGTGGCAGACCGAGACCGGCTGGCCGATCACCTCCGGCTTCCGCGGCTTCGGGATGTATCCGTTCAAGCCCGGCTCCGGTGGGCGGCCCTGCCCGGGCTATGCCCTGGCCGCGCTGGACGACAACGGCGCCGCCGTGGCCCCGGGCGTGACCGGCAATCTGGCGCTGCGGCTGCCGCTGCCGCCCGGCTGCGCGCCCACGCTGTGGGGCGACGATGCCGGCTATACCCGCGCCTATCTGGCCGATTTCCCCGGCTGGTACCGCACCGGCGATGCCGGGATGGTGGATGCCGACGGCGACGTGTGGGTGATGGGGCGCACCGACGACATCATCAACGTCGCCGGCCACCGGCTGTCCACCGGGGCGATGGAGGAGGTGCTGGCGGGGCATCCGGACGTGGCCGAATGCGCGGTGATCGGGGCCGCGGATGCGCTGAAGGGGCAGGTGCCGCTGGGGCTGGTGGTGCTGAAGGCCGGAGTCGCGCGGGCGGGGGGCGAGATCGAGGCCGAGCTGGTGGGGCTGATGCGCGAGCGCATCGGGCCGGTGGCCGCGTTCCGCCAGGCGCTGGTGGTGAAGCGGCTGCCGAAGACGCGCTCGGGGAAGATTCTGCGCGGGACGATCCGGGTGCTGGCCGATGGCGGCACGCCGGTGGTGCCGGCCACCATCGAGGACCCGGCGGCGCTGGCCGAGGTGGCTGCGGTGCTGGGGCGAGGGTAGCAGTAGCGGCGGACCTGCCGTAGTTTCCGCACTTCCTGACGGTTGCGAGCTGGGAGCGGCTGGGCTAGTGTGCCGATCCTGACGTATGTTGCCGTCGGCAGTAGTCAGGATCGGCACACCAGCCCTTTGTTTTCAGTGGCCTGCTGATCCCTTACATTCGCTGCGAAGGGCAGTGAATGTAAGGGGCAGGACACTAGGCTATAAGATGGATGTTAGAGTCGCCCGCGCCGCATCCCCGAGCCGCCATGCCACGCCCGTCCCAGGTTCCGCCGCGCGCTGCGTTGACCCAGCAGGAAATCGACGCAGCTTGCTACGTTGGAAGCGCCGAGCATAAGGCGCGGCGCTGGTGGGGTGGCTTGCCGGGCGCGCGCGTCGGCCCCGACGGTCGGCCACGCAGGCCAAAACGCGAGCATACTACCATCTGCGACCGCGTCAGCGAGCAAGACCGCGAGCAGGCAACAACTTGGGTGCGTGCCGCCCTCAAAGCCGGTCAGGTGCGATTTTTCGAGGGGGACCAGATTTACCCGAAGCATATCTGGTACCGCGACGAGAGCGGCCAGTACTGGTTCGGATTCGGCGTGAACCCGCTTGCTGGAACATACAAGGGCTGGCCGATCAGCGAGGACGAGAAGCGTGCGGCATTCGATTGAGTGGATCGAGGATGCACCGAACCGGGCGCCGGAGGAGCGGGCGACTGTCGCGGATCTGCGATTGTTCCTTCATGATCAGAACGTCACCGCCCATATGCTCGCCGGCAAGGCGGACGATCATGTTACCATCGCCCTCTACGGTCTTGCCGACGGGATTGTGCATGACTGGTGGTCCATCCTCGGCGCGCGGGATCGGGAGTTCTCCTTGCGGCGTTATCGCACCGGGTACCTGATTCCGGATATCCGCATCTCGTGCGACGGCGTGGTGTTTGAAGTGTCCGCGATCCAGAGCGCTTACGAAAATCCGGATCTCCGGTTTTGGGGGGCAAAGCCCGAACTGCTGACCCGGGCGGAGGGTGAAGCGTGGCTGACCTCGTTCGTGTCGAGGGTGCTCGATCGCCTCGTATCGAAGCATGTCGAGGGAACCAGCGCGGCCTTGCGCTGGCACCGGATTCAGGAGTCCCGGAACGCCGGTGAGCATCGGTTCTGCGAGGCCGCAGGCAGCCTCGGCCTTGATCCCTATCAACTTCCGGACGAAGCGGCCCGGTTCATCGAGGACGCCGAACAGGTGTTCGGGGGCACCGAACCGCTGGTGGAATTCGTCGCGGGCGCCGGGCTGGTGGACCGCCCCCGTCTGCTGGACTGGGTCACTCATAATCGAAGTGACCGTGGAGATGGTCACAGGCTTTCCGAACTTCGCGGGCTGGTCTGCGACGTCGCATCAATCGCGCCGGAGCGCGACGGCGAACCGGCCTGGTCCATGGGCTACCGGCGCGCTCGGGCGGCTCGCTCCGTGCTCAATCTGGATCAGCGGGGGCAGTTCGACTCGTTCCGCACGCTGGCGCGGCGGTTGGGCGCTGCGGACGATTACGACGTCGCCGGTGCGGTTGATGGGATCAGTGCGCTTCGTTGCGAGCGGGCGGACGGCACCCATGTCTACCTTCGCAATCACAGCCAGGCGAGCCATGCCGAGCCCACCCATCTCTTTGCCCTCGCGCGGGCGATCGGCGATGCGATCTGCTTCCCTCGAGTCGAGAATTCGGCGGTCAACCATGTTCGTCATGCCTACCACCAATCTGCGGGGAGAGCCTTCGCGGCGGAGTTTCTGGCTCCGATCGACGAGGTGATGTCGATGCGCAACGACGCGCATGACGTCTACTCGATCGCCGCGCGCTTCGGCGTCTCCCCGTCCGTGATCGAACGCCAGTTGGAGAATGAGCGGCGGATCGCCGATGCCCGCCGCTCGTAGCCCGGCTCACGCCGCCCGCGGCTCCGCCGCCACCGCCTCGGGATACCACCGCCGGGCCACCGCGTTCAGCGCCTCCAGCGCGCCCATCAGCTCCCGCCCCCGGGCGGTGAGGCCATAGCTCACCTGCGGCGGAATGGTCGGGGCCACGTCCCGCCGGACCACCCCGGCCTCCTCCAGCACCCGGAGCCGTACCGTCAGCAAGCGTGCCGAGATGCCCGGCACGGCCCGGCGCAGCGCGCCGAACCGCTGCGGGCCGGCGCTGCCCAGCACCCACAGGATGTAGGTGGTCCACGGACCCGTTAGCAGCCCCAGCAGGGCCTGCATCGGGCAGGGGGAGGCAGCGCGGCGGTGGGGCATGGCGATCGGTCCGGAGGGTGGCGGGACGGTGGTTACCCGAAGATACCTACTTCCCCTTTTCAACCACAAGCGCCAAATCCCACCGCACCCCCGACCAACGGGGGCGGAAAATCATCCAGGAGACCCCGCCATGCCGCCGCGACCCGCACAAGCTTCCCGATCCGCAACCCGCACCGGCCGGGAGTGCCGGCGATGAACGAATCCTCCGGCCTCGCGCCCACCGCCCCCTACGCCGCGCTGCTGCTGCGGCTGCTCTGCGGCGTGTTCTTCCTGATCCACGCCGGGGTGAAGTTCTTCATCTTCACCCCCGCCGGCACCGAGCATTTCTTCGCCTCGCTCGGCCTGCCCGGCTGGTTCGGCCTGATCATCATCGCGGTCGAGACGATCGGCGGTCTGGCGCTCATTCTGGGCGTGTTCGTCCGGCCCGCCGCGCTGGTGCTGGCGGCCGATCTCGTCGGCGCCATCGCGCTGGTGCATATCCACAACGGGTTCCTGTTCACCGCCAAGGGCGGCGGCTACGAATACCCGTTGTTCTGGGCGGTCACGCTGGTGGCGCTGGCGCTGCTGGGCGAAGGCGCGCTGGCCCTTCGCCCGACCGGCACCTCGGTCAGCCGCCCAGGTTGACCACCACCACGCGGCGGTTGGCCGCGTTCGGCGTCTCTGGGGGCGTGGCCACGGCCAGCCCCCGCTCGCCCATGCCCACCGGCGTCAGCCTCGCGGCGGGGATGGAAAACCGGTCTTCCAGATACTGGGCCACCCGCTCCGCGCGCCGCTGCGACAGGGCCAGGTTGGCGGCGGCGCTGCCCACCGTGTCGGTGTGACCCTCGATGCGGAACCTGTCGCCGGCCAGCTTGGGGTCGTTCAGCGCCTTGCCGAGCGCGTCCAGGGTGTGCCGCGCCTGCGCGGTGAGCGCCGCCGAGCCGGTGGCGAATTCCACCGTCAGGCTGACCGAGGCCGGTCGGCTGACCGATGCCGCCGCCGGCCGCGCCCCGGCGGGGGCCGCGGCGCCGCCATTGACGATGCGGATGCCGCGGCCGGTCGGCCGAATGACCGGTGTGGGCGTCAGGCCCTTCACGATCTGTGCCGGGGTGGGCGCGGTCTCGGCGGCCACCGCCGGCGTGCTGAGTGCCGGGGCGGCGAGCCCGGCAACGAGGGCCGCACCGGCGAGAACGGGAACGAGGCGCATGGGTGTCTCCCCCTGGGTTTGGAACGATACGGCCGTGTCTAGCACGGACCCGGTCGGATTGCGCGGACGATTGCACCCGGCCAGGATTCGCCGCCTTCGCCCCACCCGCTACCGGCGGGTAGGCCGGGGGTGACAGCGTCCGCGCCGCGTCGCATCCTGCCGCCGCTCAACGCAACAGGACGGAGGAAATCCATGCCCCATGGTTCCATGCTTGCCGGAAAAGTCGCCGTGGTCACCGGCGCCGGACGCGGCATCGGCCGCGCCATCGCGCTGGTGATGGCCTCGGAGGGGGCCAAGGTGGTGGTCAACGACCTTGGCGCCGCGGTCACCGGCGAGGGCGCCGACGCCACCCCCGCTCAGCAGGTGGTGGCCGAGATCGAGGCCGCGCACGGCCAGGGCGCCGCGGTGGCCAACGCCGATTCGGTGGCGGATTGGGAGTCCGCCCAGCGCATCGTCGCCACCGCGATCGACCGCTACGGGCGCATCGACATCGTGGTGAACAACGCCGGCATCCTGCGCGACCGCATGTTCCACTACATGAGCCCGGAGGAGTTCGACGCCGTCATCAAGGTGCATCTCTACGGCGCGTTCTACGTCTCGCGCGCCGCGGTGACGCATTTCCGCAAGCAGGAGAGTGGCGCCTTCGTCCACATGACCTCAACGTCGGGCCTGATCGGCAGCGTGGGCCAGGTGAATTACGGCGCCGCCAAGCTCGGCATCGCCGGCCTCTCGCGCAACATCGCCATGGACATGCAGCGCTACAAGATCCGCTCGAACTGCATCGGCCCGCACGCCTTTTCGCGCATGATCGAGACCGTGCCCGGCCAGTCGGAGGAGCAGATGAAGGCACGCGCCGCCAAGACCCGGCCCGATCAGGTGGCGCAGCTGGCCACCTTCCTCGCCTCCGACGCCGCGGGCGAGATCTCGGGACAGATTTTCGGAGCCCGCGGCAACGAGATCTACCTCTACTGCCAGCCGCGGCCGATCCGCATCATGCATCGTGGCGACGGCTGGACCCCGGAAAAGATGGAGCAGCACCTGCTGCCCGCCATCCGCTCCGGCCTGACCCCGCTCGAGCGCACCCGCGACGTCTATAACTGGGACGCGATCTGAGCCTGCCGACCCGCTTGCCCGCCTCCGGCCGTGCCTTGCGGCGCGGCCGGAGGCGGGCGACGGGGGAGGAATCGCCCGTCGAAGGGAGACGGGTAGAGATAAGTCTGGTCCCGGACGCGAGGTCCAGGGGGAATATTTCGTTATTTTCCGGGTCATATTGCCGATCTAAGAAAAATCCTTTTCTTTCCTGGGCACCACCAGCGGTCGCCCGATGCTTCCTGTCAGCCTCAACCCCTCCCGTCTTCGCCTCGGCGTCCTCGGCGACGGCCCCGCTGCCGGCCGGCGCCGTGCCCGGCTGCGCGAGGCCGGGGCCTGCCCGCTCGCGGCCGGCGCCGATCCGTCGGCCTGGCCGGGGCTCGACCTGCTCTGGATCGCCGATCTGCCGGACCCCGAGGCGGCCTCGCTCGCCGCCGCCGCCCGCGCCCGGGGGATCCTGGTCAATGTCGAGGACCGCCCGGCGCTGTGCGATTTCCATAACGCGGCCGAACTGCGCCGCGGCGACCTGCTGGTCGCGGTCTCCACCGGCGGGACCAGCCCGGGTCTGGCCGGCGCCATCCGCGACCGCATCGCCGGGCTGATCGGCCCCGAATGGGCCGACCGGCTCGCCGCCCTCGCCGCCCGCCGCGCCGGCTGGCGGGCCGAGGGCGCCGATCTGGCGCAGCTGGCCGCCCGCACCCGCGCCGCGCTGGCCGATGCCGGGTGGCTCGCGTGATCCCCGCCCGCCTAATCCGCCCCGATTTCGCCCCCGGCAGCGTCTGGCTCGCCGGCGCCGGTCCGGGCGATCCCGGGCTGCTCACCTTGCACGCGCTGGACGCGCTCGAGCGCGCCCGTGGCTGGCCGGATCCGGACCCTGAGCAGCTCGAGGAGGACGTCTACGCATGAGTACCGTGACATTCCGCGAGGCGCTCATCAGAGC
>JBMFXF010000181.1:0-6759 GCA_049964515.1 Acetobacteraceae bacterium
CCGCCCGCCGTCACGGCGCGGCCCGCCGCGACCCGCATCGCCCCGCCCCGGATCGCCGCCACCCGCGCCGTCCTGCCTCGCATCACGCCGATCCGCATCGCCCTGGCCCGGATCACGCCGGCCCCGGTCTCGGCCCGTGCCCGGCTGGCCATGACCACCCGCGCGCTGCCCGCGCTGGCGCACGGCCCCTCGGCCCCGAGCCCGACCATCGCCCCGGCGCCGGCGGTGCGCCGCATCACCGTCCAGCCCGGCCAGACCCTTTGGCAGATCGCGCAGCAGACCTACGGCAACGGCGCCCTCTATATGCGCATCTTCCGCGCCAACCGGGCCCAGCTGAGCCGCCCCGGTCAGATCCGCCCCGGCCAGGTGCTGCGCCTGCCGATGGGTCCGGGCCGGGCAAGAGCCGGGTAGCCACCCAGGCTCCCTTCGGAACCCACCACGAGGCCGGGCTGCACGCCCGGCCTTGCGCGCGTGCCCGGCTCAGCGCCAGCCACGCCAGGGCAGCAGCATCGGCACCCGCGCCCGATAGGCGGCATAGGTCGGCCCATAGAGGCGCAGCAGCTTGCGCTCCTCGAAGCGGATTCCGATCAGCACATAAGCGGTGACGCAGCCGGCGGTCGCCACCGCCCGCAGATCCCACGCCGCCCCCCAGACCAGCAGCAGCAATCCCAGATACAGCGGATGACGCACCCGCGCGTTCCAGCCGCCGGTCACCAGCGGCTCGGCGCCGGCCGTGGCCTCCGGGCCGGCGCGCAGCTGGGCGAGGCCGACGAACCGGGCCAGGTCGTAGCCGCGCCCGCCCCCGGCCAGCACCAGCGCGCCCGCCGCCAGCGCCACGAGCTGCGCCACCCGCAGCGGCTCCGGCCGCGCGAACGGCTGCGCCGGCAGCCACGCCCAGGCGTAGCCCAGCACCAGCGCCAGCTGGATCAGGGCGATCAAATTATAGGCCAGCCGGTCGCCCGCCCCCGCGAGGCGCGCGAGCCAGGCCCGGCCCGGCGCCGCGGCGAGCAGGCTGTGCGTCGCCCCGAAGCCGACCCACAGCAGCAGATACCCCGCCCAGCGCACCGCCACGCTCAGGACCTGGCGTCCGGGAACGCCAGGTCCTCGCAGAACTCGGCCATCGGCACCGCGATGCCGAGTTCGGGCAGGTCCAGCGCGGCGTCGGCATCGACCAGCCGGCCAAGCCAGTCGCTGCCCTCGCGGGCGAACACGGTGGCGGCGGGTCGGTCCTGTTCCAGCAGCACGTAGCGGCCGATGGAGGGGGTGGCGCGGTATTTCCGGTTCTTCACGATGCGATCGGTGAGCGCGGTGGCGGGGGAGAGGATCTCGAACACCACCACCGGCTCGGCGACCAGGGTGGCACCGGGGTCGGGCGGCGTGCAAAGGACCATGGCATCCGGATAGCGGACACTGCCGGCAACCAGCAGCTTCAGATCGCTCCCCACGATCCGGCACGGTCCGCCGCGCAGACGGGTCCCCACCGCACGCAACAAATTGCTCTGGATCAGCCCGTGGGCGAAGGTCGCCCCGGTCATCGCCACCGGCACGAACCCATCGAACTCGTGGCGCAGCGCCTGCCCCGCCTCCCAGGCCAGGAAGGCATCGAGCTCCATCGGGGCGCGCAGCACGCTGCTCATGCGCGCATCCTACGCCCGCCCCGCAGGCGGTGCCAGCGGCGCTCCGCCCTGCCTCAGGCCGCGCCGACCAGCACCACGCACAACCGCCGCGGCCCATGCGCGCCGAGCTCCAGCGCCTGTTCGATATCCGCCGACCGCGACGGACCGGTCACCAGCATCACGTTACGCGGCATGGCGCCGAGCTCGGCGCGCAGCAGGTCCCACGCCTCCTCATACGCCCCCACCACCCGCGCGGCGCGCAGGATCACCACCGCCGCCTCGGCCAGCAGGTTGAGCGTGGTCGGCCGCTCCGCCCCGGACGGCAGCATCAGGGTGCCGGTCTCGGCGATGCCGGCGAACCCGTGCTGGATCGCCACCTGGTCCGCGGCCTCGGCGCGGCCCTCGCGCAGGCGCAGCAGCGGGCGGTCGGCCCAGGGGATGGCGCGCAGCTCCGGATGCGGGGCGATCGCCGCCGCCGAGGGCAGGTTCTGCGCCGCCAGCCACTCGGCCACCGCCGCCGGCACCGCGGCCGCATCGTCCACCCGGATCACGGTGCCGAACTCGCGCTCCACATTGGCCGCGAACAGCGCCACCTGCCCGTCCCGGTCCAGCCGCGACCGCGCCGGGATCACATGGCGCGGATGCCCATCCAGCCGTGCTCGCAGCGCCATCGCCTGATCCGGCGGCAACGGGCCGCGGCGCAGGCCGCGGCGGATCGCCAGCAGCACCGCCTCCCGGCTCATGGCGCCCGCCCGCGCTGTTCGCGCGCGTAGCGGGCGAAGAACGTCTCGCCCTCCGGCGCCGGCAGGTCGCGCCCCGCGGTCCAGCCGCCGGCCAGCGGCAGCCGCCGCAACCGCCCGCGCTTGCCCGCCAGCAGCCGCAGCCCGAACGCGCCGGCGCGGGTCAGCGCGCGATACAGCGCCGGGCGTTTCGCCACGAAGGCCCAGAGCGCCAGGTTGCGCCGCTGCGCCGCCGGGGTCAGGTGGCGCTCGAACTCGCGCTCCCGCCAGTGGCGCATCAGCCCGGGCAACGGGATCCGCACCGGACAGACGCTCTCGCATTTGCCGCAGAAGGTGGAGGCGCCGGGCAGCAGCCCGGCCTGGTCCACCCCGATCAGCGCCGGGGTCAGCACGCTGCCCATCGGGCCGGGATAGACCCAGCCATAGGCGTGCCCGCCGACCGCGCCATAGACCGGGCAATGGTTCATGCAGGCGGCGCAGCGGATGCAGCGCAACATCGGCTGGAATTCGCCGCCCAGCATGTTCGACCGGCCGTTATCGACGATCACCACATGATAGGCTTCCGGCCCGTCCAGATCGCCGGGCCGGCGGGCGCCGGTGGAGAAGGTGGTATAGACCGAGAACTCCTGCCCGGTGGCCGAGCGCGCCAGCACCCGCAGCAGGCTGGTGCAATCCTCCAGCGTCGGCACCACCTTCTCGATGCTGGACAGCGCGATATGCACCCGCGGCAGGGTCTGGGTCAGGTCGCCGTTGCCCTCGTTGGTGACGATCACGCTCGATCCGGTCTCGGCGATCAGGAAATTGGCCCCGGTGATGCCGACATCGGCGGCGAGGAACTTCTCCCGCAGCTTGGTGCGCGCTTCCACCAGGATATCGCGCCGCTCGCGGAACACCCGCTCCGCCGGCAGGTCGGTATGGGCGGCGCGGAAACTCGCCTCCCAATCCTCCCGGTTGAGGTGGAACGCCGGGGCGATGATGTGGCTCGGTGTCTCGTGGCGGAGTTGCAGGATGTATTCGCCGAGATCGGTCTCGACCGGGGTGATGCCGTTCGCCTCCAGATGGTCGTTGATGCCCAGCTCCTCGCTGATCATCGACTTGCCCTTGGTCACCGTGCGCGCGCCGGCGGCGCGGCAGATCTCCAGCACCACCGCGCGCGCCTCGGCGGCATCGGCGCAGAAATGCACCTGCCCGCCGGCCGCTTCCACCTTGTCGGCGAAAGCCTCGAGATAGAAATCGAGATGGGCGAGCGTGTGGTCCTTGATCGCGCGCGCCTCGTCGCGCAGCGCCTCGAACTCGGGCAGCGCCGCGGCGGCGGCGGCGCGGCGGGCGATGAAGGAGCTGCCCGACCGGGCCAGCGCCTTCTGCAACCCCGCGTCGCCCAGCGCTGCATGGGCATTGCTTTTGAAGGCGGAGGAGGTGGCGGTCTGCATGGCCCGGGTTTACCAGAGGAAGATGCCCGCGGCTATCGGCCCCGAACCAGAACCGGATTACGCGGCGCTGGCCGCTTTTCGCCAGGCGTTGCGCGGGTTCACCGCGTTTTCCGAGGCGGCGGCGCGGGCGGCCGGCCTGACCCCGCGCGGCCAAGCGATGCCGCGCGTGCGCTCGCAAGCCCGCGCGCGGGAGGTGGAGGCGATCGGCCCCACCCTGGCGCGGCTGCTGGCGCGGTTCGGCGGCGGATAAGGGGCGTCCGGCGGCGATTCGTGGCCCCCCGCTGGCTTCGCGGCCAACCCCTTGCTACACTCAAGTCACGAGTCGCCCCGCCTCGGGGCCCGGCCGCTTGGGGTGTCACTGCATGAAATTGAAGGCCGACCGCGCCGCCCTGCTGAAGGCGCTCGCCCATGTGCAAAGCGTGGTCGAAAAGCGCAACACCATCCCGATCCTGGCCAATGTGCTGATCGCGGTGCGCGACGGCGCGCTCACCCTGACCGCCACCGATATGGAGATCGCGGTGGTCGAGCAGGTGCCGGCCACCGTCAGCCGCAACGGCGCCACCACCGCGCCCGCCGCCACGCTGTACGAGATCGTCCGCAAGCTGCCCGACGGGGCCGAGGTCGAACTCGAGCACGCCGGCGGGGACGCCCAGCTCGCCCTGCGCTCGGGCCGCTTCGCCACCTCGCTGGTGGTGCTCCCGATCGAGGATTTCCCCTCCATGACCGCCGGCGCCCTGCCGCACCAGTTCCAGCTGCCGGCCCAGGCGCTGCGCGGGCTGATCGACCGCACCCGCTTCGCCATCTCCACCGAGGAAACCCGCTACTACCTCAACGGCATCTACCTGCACGCCACCGATTCGGACGGGGTGAAGGTGCTGCGCGGCGTCGCCACCGACGGCCATAGGCTGGCCCGGGTGGAGGAGCCGCTGCCCGAGGGCGCCGGCGCCATGCCCGGCGTGATCGTGCCGCGCAAGACGGTGCTGGAACTCCGCAAGCTGCTGGACGAGGTGCAGGGCGCGGTGGAAGTGGCGCTGTCGGATACCCGCATCCAGTTCACCATCGACGCCGTCCGCCTGACCAGCAAGCTGATCGACGGCACCTTCCCCGAATACGACCGCGTCATCCCGACCAAGAACGACAAGGTGCTGCGCGTCGGCAAGAAGGAGTTCGCCGACGCGGTGGGCCGGGTCGCCGCCATCTCCGCCGAGCGCACCCGCCCGGTCAAGCTGGCGATGTCGCACAACCTGCTGGTGCTCTCGGCCTCCTCACCCGATCAGGGCGACGCGCAGGAGGAGCTGGACGAGGGCCGCGTCTCCTACGACTCCTCCCCGCTCGAAATCGGCTTCCAGGCGCGCTATCTCAGCGACATCACCGATCAGATCGGCGAGCGGGTGGAGTTCCGCTTCGCCGACGGCGCCGCCCCCACGGTGGTGCAGGATGCCGCCGACGCCTCGGCGCTCTATGTGCTGATGCCGATGCGGGTCTGAGCCATGGCGCGGGCTATCGCCGTGGTGCTGCTCGCGCTCGCGCTGGCCGGCTGCCAGGCGCCCGGGTCCGCGCAGCGGCTGACGCGCGCGCGCCCGCCGGATCCCACCGACGGGATCGCCGCCATCCCGGCCTGCCCCTCCGGCATTGTGGCCGAGCTCAACACCGGGGTACGGGTGGCCTTCGCCGGCGCGGCGGCGGACCACCCGGAGACCTGCCTGCGCCGCATCCATGGGCAGACCTACCGCTACTACCTGGGCTTCTGGGGCGACGGCACATTCTCCGGCGGTGACCGGGCCGAGCGCGCGGCGATCCGCCGGGTGCTGATCGGCCCGGTCGGCACCAGCGCCGAGGCCCCGCTGGCCGGCGCCGGGCCGCTGGCGTTGTGGCATTCGGTCACCTTCACCCATGTCGGCGACCCCACCCTCACGCTTGACGGCGTCTCCCACCCCACCCTGCTGGTGCGGGTGGAGCGGCATACCGACACCGGGCGTGGCGTGCGCACCGAGACCCTGTGGTGGCTGGACCGCGCCACCCTGATCCCGCTGCAGCGCGAGGAAGTGATCCCCACCGCCCGCGGCCACGAGCACCAGCTTGCCTGGCGGGTGCGCGCCCTGACCGCAGCCGAGTGATGGGCCAGAGCCTCGTCACCCGGACCGCCGCGGCCCCTGCCACCCAAGCCCTGCCGCACCGGCTGCGCCGGCTGCGCCGCCTGCTGCGCCGCGCGGTGTACGGTCTCTACGAGACCCGCCTGCTGCGGGAGGTGCGCGCCGGCCCGATGCCGCGTCATATCGGCATCATCCTGGACGGCAACCGCCGCCACGCGCGCGAGATCGGCGTCTCCGATTTCCGCGCCATCTACGACCGCGGCGCCGGCAAGCTCGACGACGTGTTGGACTGGTGCGCCGCCCTCGGCGTGCGCGCGGTCACGCTGTGGGTGTGCTCCACCGACAATCTGGCCCGCCCGGCCGAGGAGCTCTCCGGCATCCTGGGCGCGATCGAGGCCAAGATGAACCAGCTGGCCGCCGATCCGCGCATCCACCGCCTCGGCGTGCGGGTGAACGCGATCGGCCGGATCGACCTGCTGCCGACCTCGCTCGCCGCGGCGCTGGCCCGCGCCAGCGCGGCCACCGAAGCCAACCGGCAGATGACCCTGACCATCGCCGCCAATTACGGCGGGCGGGAGGAGATCGCGGACGCCATGCGCTCGCTGCTCGCCGACTGCGCGTCCCGTGGACTCAGCCCCGTCGAAACCGCCGCGGCGGTGACGCCGGAGGCGATCGGGCGGCATCTCTACGCCCCCGGCCTGCCGGACCCGGACCTCATCATCCGCACCTCCGGCGAGCTGCGCCTCTCCGGCTTCCTGCTCTGGCAGAGCGTCTATTCCGAGTTCCATTTCACCGACGTGTTCTGGCCGGAGTTCCGCCGCATCGACCTGTTGCGCGCGATCCGCACCTTCCAGTCGCGCGACCGCCGCTTCGGGCGCTG
>JBMFXF010000182.1:0-6722 GCA_049964515.1 Acetobacteraceae bacterium
ATAGCGCCCGGCCCGGAGCCACGCACCCCCCTCCCGCTCCGAACCCAGCCCGAGGGGTCCAGGGGACTTGTCCCCTGGCAGGGTGTCCAGAGGGGCAGCGCCCCTCTGGCCTTCCTTCCCAGCCCCCCTCAGTCCACCGCCGCATGGGCGATGTTGCTGACCCGGTCCAGCCGCAGCGAGTGCCACGGGTCCGGCTGCACGTAGTTGGTGAGGTAGCTGAACGACACACCGCTGTCCGGATCGCCCCAGGAATAGGACGTGCCCACCCCGCCATGACCGAAGGTTCGCGGCCCGCCGATGGTGCCGAGGCCGCGGATGCGGTCGCTGTCTCCGCGCACATGCGGCCCCAGCCCGCGGTGCATCGGGATGCCGTCCATCTGCCGGTCCGGTTCCTCGCCGGTATGATTTCGCGTCCCGTAGGCCACCATGCGCGGCGAGAGGATGCGTGCCCGTCCCAGCCGTCCGCCGCCCAGCAGCGCCTGGTAGAACGCCGCCATCCCGCGCGCGGTGGCGTAGCCGCCCGAGTGGGGCAGGCCGGCGGCCCGGAACTCGGCCGAGTTGTCGCGCGGCTCCGGCGCGTAGGTATCCGCGCAGCGGTGCTGCTGATCGGCCGGCACGCCCACGAAGACGTCGTTGGACAGCCCCAGCGGGTTGATGATGCGTTCGCGGATCACCGCGCGGTAGTCCTGCCCGGTCACCGCCTCGATCACCATCGCCTGGGTCAGGTGGGCCGCCCGGCCGTGGTATTGCATCCGCGTCCCTGGCGTCCATTCCAGCGAGAAATCGCAGACCTCGGCGCGCATCCGGCCGTGATCGGCCCAGCTGGCGCGGGTCACGTCCGAGGACGGAAACCCGCCCTGGTGCGTCATCACCTGGTGCAGCGTGATATCGGCTTTGCCGCGCGCGGCGAACTCCGGCAGGTGGTCGGCGATGCGGTCCATCGGCGAGAGCGCGCCGTCCTCGATCAGCGTCCAGACCGTGGCCGAGGTCAGCACCTTGGTCTGCGAGAACAGCAGGAACAGCGTGTCGGTGCTGGCCGGTTCCACCGCCGCCTCCGTGCGGGCATTGCCGAAGGCGCGGAAATACGCGAGCCGGCCGTGCCGCACGAAGGCGATCTGCGCCCCCGGATAGCGGCCGTCAGCGATATGGCGGGCGATCAGCGCTTCCAGCGCGCCGATGGCGTGGGCGTCGAGCCCGGCGCTGGCCGGGTCGGTGGTCTCGAGCGGGTAGGCGTGCGGCATCGGACGGTTCCTTTTCATGTCCCGCCGCCGATGCTAGCCCTGCCGGCGGCGCACCGGGAGGGGTGGGGATGGATCAGGCGGTGATGGCGTTCCGGCCGATCGGGGTCATCTCGACCCCGTTTCGCACGCTCGACGAATGCCCGCGCAACATCCGCAAGCTCGATCCGCCGCCGCTGTGCCGGGTGCGGCTCGAACCCGCCTTCGTGCCCGGCCTGCTCGGGATCGACAGCTTCAGCCATCTGGTCCTGCTCTACTGGCTGCACCAGGCGCGCCCGGCGCGGATGGTGTTCACCCCGCATTTCGCGGACCAGGAGCGGGGGGTGTTCGCCACCCGCTCGCCCTCACGGCCGAACCCGATCGGGCTGGCGGTGGTGGCGCTGGAGGGGCGGGAGGGGGCGGACACGTTGCTGGTCCGCACCCTCGATTGTCTCGACGGCACGCCGCTTCTGGATGTGAAGCCTTATCTGCCCAGCGTGGACTGCCAGCCGGAGGCGAGCATGGGCTGGCTCGCCCGCCCCGGCGCGCCGTCGGCGGGGGATCAGCGGTAGCCGGCGGTCACTCCCCCTCCTCGCGCCCCTTGGGCTTGTCCGCTTTCAGCCGCTTGATCACCTCGGCGATCACCGCCTTCCGCTCCCGCTCCACCAGCTTCGCGTGGCTCTGCTTCTGCAACGGGCTGGCAGGCAGGGTCAGGCCCTTGGGTTCCGGCTTGACCGCGCTGGCGGTCAGGATCAGTGCGCCGATGCGGGTGTCGGGGTAGAGTGGCTTGATTCCGAGCACATCCGATTCACTCGGCGCCGCGAAGTAATCCTCGAGTTTCAGACCGGGGTTCTCGAGCCCCAGCAGCAGCGCGTCGCGCCGGGTGGTGCCGCCCATCGCGACCTCCTGGTCGAGGTCGTCGGTCCCGCGCAGTTTGTCGCCCTGCTCTGCGATCTGCAGGAACCACCGGTGCAGATCCGGTATCTCCTCCTCGATCGCCTCGGCGACCAGCTCCATGAATTCTTCCTTCCCGCCCCGGGTTATACCGTTGGAGGCGTTCTGCAGCAACTTAGTCGCCAGCACCATCGCCCGCCGCTGGTTGGCGTCGAGACCGGGCATCGAGACCAGCATCGGGTTGATCACCCGCAGAAACACGTGCCCGCCGACCATGATCGCCGGGTCGACGCCGTTCTTGCGCGCGCCCTCGGCGATCATGCTGCTGGTCACCGCGATCGGTCGCGGCACTTCCGTGCCGATCAGCGACCTTAACAGCGCTCGCATGTAGTGGACCAGCTCTGCCACTGAGCGCTTCTGCAGGTCCTCGTCGGCCCCCTTCGTCGGATCAATCTCGATCCGCCGGCTCGGCCTGAGCCACTCCTTGGTGTTTTCGGCTACACTCTTCAGGAAGCTCTGCGACTGGGCTCCCTTTGAGTACGCGGTCGTGACCTTGCTGGCTATGTTGTCGCTGCGCAGGAATGTTCCCTGATCTTTCGCCTTGGCGAGCTCCCCGCCCACCACCGTCTCGCAGATCAGCTCCATGTAGCCGGCATCGTTCCCATGCGCGTCCATCAGCGCCTTGACGGCCTCATTCTGGACCGAGCCATCGAGCAGGGCGAGCATCTCCCCCAGTTCCTTCGCCGGCGGCTTGGCCGCGATCACCGCGTTCAGCATCCCGGGGTTGGCCTGAAGCATTTTGGCCCGCTCCTCCGGGTTCATCTGCGTCACCGCATCCTCGCGGGCCTCGCCCTGCTGCCTGCTGGCCTTGACCAGCCTGTCCAGCCCGTCGATCCGGGTCTGGATCGCGGTCACTTTCCTTTGCCGCTGCTCCCGCAGGGCGCGGTTCTTCTCGCCCTCCGTCCCGTCCTGATACTTCTTCTGTTCCGTCACCAGTTTTTCGCGCAACAGTCCGAGCGCGCGCTCGTCCACCGGTCCGCCTTTCGACAGGGCCCGGTCCACTTCCTCCATCAGCTTATCGACCGCGGCCACCACCCCGGTCTTGAAGCCCTTGTCGCTGCTGCGCCCGAGCACCTTCTTGCGGCTGATATCGATCTCCCCCTTTCCGGCCAGCTGGTCGCGGGCGGAACGGAGATCCTCGGTAAGCTCCTCGTCGAGCTTGCCGAGCTTGCCGCCGAGCTCGGGCTTCGGCGGCGCGACGGTCGGGCCCTTTACCGGATTCACCTTCTCAGGCGGCGGGGCAAGCTTCACGTCCACGCTGCCCACCCCGCCCATGGCCTTCAGGAAGGCGTTGGCCCAGGCGCGCTGCTTTTCAGTCAGAACCGGCTTTGTTTCGGACATCGGGGATTCCTCCTCGGCGGATCAGGGGTCAGGCAGTCAGGCGGCGGTCGATCGCGTCCAGCGCCCCGCCCAGGGTCGCGCGCAACGACACGCTCACGCCGAACGGATTGTCGTCGATCAGCGCCACCGTCGGCGATCCGTCGAGGAAGCTCCGGTAGGACGCCACCGCCTCCACCAGCTTCTTGCGCGCCCGCTCGTCCGCGCCCGCGGCGTCGGCCTCCCGCAGCGCCACCATCAGCCCGACGCTGGCGCGCCCGGTGATGCCGTTCAGCCCGAACTCGGCGATCCGCGTCAGGTCCGGGTCATCGAACCCGCGCAGCGTGCCCTGCAACCGGCCGATCGCACCGTCCACCTGCTCCTTGGCCTCGAGCCAGAGCGGCAGCAGCGGCGTGCCGTCACCCTTGGGCTCCGGAATCCGCACGCCAAGCACGCGCGCAACCCAGGCGCGCTTCTTCGCATCGTCGGCCATCGCCGCCTCCCTCGACCTGCAACAGCCGCGTCCATAGCACCCGTCGCTCCGGCCCGGAAAGCGCGAAAACGGCCCGCCAAAATCCGCCTTCCGCCGGCGCGACCGCCGGCGGCGCCCGCTCCCGGGCCCCGCCGGCGGGTGCGACGGAGCCGCTGCGGCGGTCAGGATTTCGCCGCGCGCAGCCCCTTCGCCTCGGCGGCCTGTTCGCACACATAGGCGCCACGCTTGGTCTTGCCGAAATAGCGCGAGCTCGCCAGGTGGAACACCCTGCTGTCATGCGCCCGCCAGACCACCGGGCTCGCCCCGCAGGCGGATTTCGCCGCGGTCAAGGTGGTGTAGCCGGGCAGCGCCGGCGCGCGCGGGTGCTTCACCCGGGCCGCCTGCGCGGCAAGCGGCAGTGCCAGGATCACGGTGGCGAGAAGAAGACGGTTCATGAAGGACTCTCCGGTCAGGGGACGCCGGCCCCGCCGCGGCGCGGCCGGCGCGCTCCGCATCGCAGATCGCGCTTACCGATTCCCTAACCCGGCAGGCTATTCCGCCCCGGTCTTGTCCTTGCGCGCGGCCAGCTGGCGCCTCAGCCGCGCGATCTCGGCGTGCAGCGCCGATACCTCAGGCTCCGCGGCCGGCGGCTCCGGCGGCGGCGCCGGTGCTTCCGCCGGCCCGGGCGCCGTCTCCGCCCCCGGCGCGCGATAGAACGGCGCGAACAGGCTCATCGCCCGCTCCATCATCACCATGTTCTGCCGGCTCATCTCCTCCACGTTGCCGAACGGGAACAGCGTGCCCATCGACCCCATGGTCTTCTGCATCGCCGCCCGCACCTGTTCCTGCTGGCTGGCGAAGGCGCTCATCGCCTGCTCCAGGTAGCGCGGCAGCAGCCCCTGCATCTGATCGCCATAGAACCCGATCAGCTGGCGCAGAAACCCGGTGGGCAGCAGGTTCTGCCCGCGCCCCTCCTGCTCCACGATGATCTGGGTCAGCACGCCGCGGGTGATATCCTCCCCGCTCTTGGCGTCATAGACCACGAAATCCCGCCCCTGGCGCACCATCTCGGCCAGCGTGTCGAGCGTGATGTAAGTCGAGGTTTCCGTGTTATAGAGCCGCCGGTTGGCGTATTTCTTCACCACCACCGGAGGCAGGGCCGGCTTCGGCTCGGGGTCGCTGCGGGACGGCTCGGACATGCTGCCTCCGGGACAGGGTGATCGGTGGTAGCATACAGGCGGCGCGCGCTTTGAACAGGATCGAGAATGCCCGCAGCAGGGCAACCCCATGACCGTCCCCCCGGACCCGGCCGCCCCGGATCCCGCTGCGCTGGCGCGCGACTGGATCACCCTCTGGCAGTCCGAACTCGCCGCTCTGGCGATGGATCGGGAGGCGCAGGAGAGCTGGGCCGCGCTCGCCGCGCTGTGGGCCGGTGCCGCCGAGGCGGTGCTACGCGCCGTCCCCCGCCCGGCGCCCGGCGCCGATGAGCCGTCCCGACGCCCCGGCTCCGCTGCGCCGGCGGGGCCCGCGCCCGCTGCTGCTGCACCTGACCCTGGCGATGCTGAGATCGAACGTCTCCGTCGCCGCGTCGCTGAGCTCGAATCCCGCCTCGCCGCCGTGGAAGGACGTGTTCCCGCTGTCGGCGGGGCCGGCGTTCGAAGCGTTCGCCGCCGCGCTCCGCGCCGACCCGCAGGCTGAGGCCGCGCTGCCGGGGGCGGTGCTGGCCGAGGCCGCGCGCCAGGACGCCGCCCTGATCGCCGGCATCGCCGCCTACCGCCGCCATCCCTATGTCCGCGATCTGCCCGACCCGCCGGCGATCTGGACCGAGGGCGCCTCGCGGCTGCTGGACTACGGCGCGCCCGCGCCCCGCCGCGACCGCCGCGACCGCCGCCCGGCGCTGCTGTTCGTGCCCAGCCTGGTCAACCGCGCCTATGTGCTAGACCTCGCACCCGGCCACTCGTTCCTGCGCTGGCTGGCCGGCCAGGGGATGCGCCCGCTGCTGCTGGACTGGGGCTGGCCAGAGGCCACCGAGCGCGGCTTCACCCTGACCGACTACATCGCCGGGCGGCTGGAACGCGCGCTCGAAGCCGCAGGACCGGTGGTGCTGGCGGGCTACTGCATGGGCGGCCTCCTGGCGCTGGCCGCGGCGCTGCGCCGGCCCGCCCTGGTGCGTGGCCTCGCGTTGCTGGCCACGCCCTGGGATTTCCACGCCCTCGGTGCCGCTCCGGCGGAGGCGCTGGCGCGGCTGCTGCCGCTGCTGGAACCGGCGCTGGCGCTGCATGGCGCGCTGCCGATCGACGCGCTGCAGCTGCTGTTCGCCCTGCTCGACCCGTTCGGCGTGGCCGAGAAATACCGTGCCTTCGCCCGGCTGGATGGCGCCGGCGCGCGGGCGCTTCTGTTTGTGGCGCTGGAGGATTGGCTGAATGACGGCGTCCCGCTCGCCGCCCCGGTGGCCCGCGAGTGCCTCGCCGGCTGGTACGGCGCCAACACCCCGGCGCGCGGGGCATGGCGCGTGGCCGGGCTGCCCGTGGACCCGGCGGCGCTGCAGGCGCCGGCCTTCCTTGCCGCCCCGGCGCGCGACCGCATCGTCCCGCCCGAGAGCGCGCTGGCGCTGGCCCGCGCGCTCCCCGACGCGCAGGTGATCTCCCCGCGCGCCGGGCATATCGGCATGGTCGCCGGCGCCGGCGCGGAGGCCGCGCTGTGGTCCCCCTTCGCCGCCTGGGTGGCGCGATTGGGCGGAGCCTCGGGCCAAGGACCCGAGC
>JBMFXF010000183.1:0-6615 GCA_049964515.1 Acetobacteraceae bacterium
GCTGACCCGCGACGGGCGGTTCGGACTGATGCCGGACGGCACCATCGCCGACGCCGCCGGCAACCCGCTGCTGGACAGCACCGGCAAGCCGATCCGGCTGGGCCCCAGGGACACCGGTATCACCGTCGCCGGCGACGGCACGCTCTCCGCCGGCGGTCGGCAGGTGGCTCAGATCGGCGTGGTGGCTCCGGTCAACCCGATGCGGATGCAGGCCCAGGGCGGCACGCTGTACCTGGCCGACACGCCGACCAAACCGGTGGCGGCACCCGGCATCGTGCAGGGCGCGGTGGAGGGATCGAACGTGCAGCCGGTGCTGGAACTCACCGCCATGATCGATACCTCCCGCCAGTTCGAGTTCATGACCCGCTTCATCCAGGCGGAATCGCAACGAAAGTCCAGCGTCATCGACAAGCTGCTGCCAACCCCGGGGAACCTGCCATGATACCCTCTTCCATGATCGCAACCGTGCTGGCGCTGGGCGCCGGGCTGGCCGCGGCGACGGCGCTGCTGACGCCGTTGCTGGCGCTGGCGCATTGAGGGGCGGGGCGGATGCGCGCGCTCGATATCGCCGCCACCGGGATGCAGGCCCAGCAGACCAACGTGGAGGTGATCTCCAACAACATCGCCAACATGACCACCACCGGGTTCAAGCGGCAGCGGGTGGAGTTCCAGGACCTGATCTACCAGGATTTGCGCCGGGTGGGGTCGAACTCGTCCTCCTCCGGCTCGATCGTGCCCTCCGGCGCGCAGATCGGGCTCGGCGTGAAGACGGCCGCGATCTACCGCATCAACGAGCAGGGGAACCTCCAGCAGACCTCGAACTCACTCGACCTCGCGATCCAGGGCAACGGGTATTTCCAGGTCACCCTGCCGTCCGGTGCCACCGCCTATACCCGCGACGGAACCTTCGGCCTCGCCCCCGACGGGACGATCGTGACCGCGGACGGGTATGTGGTGCAGCCGGGCATCCAGGTGCCGACCAACGCCACCAGCGTGACCATCAACACCTCGGGGCAGGTGCAGGCGACGATTTCCGGGCAGACCGCGCCGCAGACGCTGGGCCAGATCCAGCTGGCGGCGTTTCCGAACGACGCCGGATTGCAGGCGCAAGGGGGCAATCTGTTCGTGCAGACCGCCGCCTCCGGCGCGCCGGTGCAGGGCAATCCGGCCGACCCCGGGTTCGGTTCGGTGATGCAGGGATTCGTCGAGACCTCGAACGTCAACGTGGTGACCGAGATCACCAACCTCATCACCGCGCAGCGCGCCTACGAGATGAACTCGAAGGTCATCACCACCACCGACCAGATGATGCAGAGCCTGAGCAACCTGTGATGAAACCGTTCCGGATGGCCTGCCTGCTCCTGCTCGCGGCACCCTGGCCGGCGCTGGCGGCGCGGCGGCCGGTGCTGCGGCCGATGACCACCCTCGCCGCGCCGGTGGTGCGCCTTGGCGACCTGTTCGCCCATCTCGGGCGCGACGGGCGGCGCATCCTCGGCCCCGGACCCGCGCCGGGCGGGCGGATCGAGGTGGGGGCCCGCCAGCTCGCCTATATCGCCCGGCGTTACGATGTGGACTGGCGCCCCGCCTCCCCGGCCGAGCGCGCCGAGCTGACCTGGCCCGGGCGCGCCTTCACCCGCGCGGAGGCGATGGTGCCGCTCACCGCCGCGCTGCGCGGCGCCGGCGCCGGGCGCGACGCGCGCATCCGGCTGGACGGGTTCACCCCGCCGGTGGTGCCGGTGACGCCGGCGGTCACGCCCGCCATCTCGGCGCTGACCTTCGACCCCGGATCTGGCCGGTTCAGCGCGCTGCTGGTGCTGAGCGCGCCCGGGATCGCGCCGATCCAGCTGCCGCTGGCGGGGCGGGTGGAGGCGATGGTCGATCTTCCGGTGGCGGCGCACCCGCTGACCGCCGGCGCGGTGCTGACGGCGGCGGATATGCGGATGGAACGCCGTCCCGCGGCGTTGGTGGCCGGCGGCGCGGCGCGGCGCCCGGGCCAGGTGGTCGGGCGGGAACTGGCCCAGGCGCTGGCGGCCGGCGCGCCGTTCCCGCGCACTGCGCTGCGCCCGCCCCAGCTCGTGCGCAAGGGGGCGGCGGTGGTGATCCGCGTGCGCAGTCCGGGTCTCGCGCTCACCGCCTCCGGCCGTGCGCTGGACGCGGGCGGCATGGGCGATCAGGTGCGGGTGCTCAACCCGGTCTCGCACGCGGTGCTGGCGGCGCTGGTGACCGGCCCGGGCACGGTGCGGGTGACCGCCGGCGCCCCGCCGCTGATCCCGGCCGGAGGGGTGGCGCGATGAGGCCGCAGGCGACATTGCTGCTGCTGCTCGGCCTGTCGGGCTGCGGGATATTGCAACGGCTGGCCGACGTGGGCCGCCCGCCGGCGATGACGCCGACCGCCAACCCGGTGCAGGCGCCCGGGTATCATCCGGTGAGCTTCCCGATGCCGACGCCGCGCCCGGTGCCGCACCAGGAGGATTCGCTGTGGCGGCCGGGCGCGCGGGCGTTCTTCAAGGACCAGCGCGCCTCGCGGGTGGGGGATCTGGTGACCATCGTGGTGTCCACCAACGACGCGGCGACGCTGAAGAACGATACCACCGCGACGCGGACCGGTTCGGAATCGCTCGGGGTGCCGAATCTGTTCGGTCTCGAGACCCTGCTGTCGCATATCCCGCTGAACCCTTCGAGCCTGGTCTCCACCAGCAGCGCCAACTCCAATGTCGGCGCCGGCCAGATCCAGCGCCAGGAGCAGGTGACGCTGCGGCTCGCCGGCGAGGTGACGCAGGTGCTGCCGGACGGCAATCTGGTGGTGATGGCCAGCCAGGAGTTCCGCGTCGGTAACGAGCTGCGGGTGCTGCGGGTGAGCGGGGTGATCCGGCCGGAGGACATCGCCTCCGACAACACGATCAACAGCGACCGCATCGCCGAGGCGCGCATCGTCTATGGCGGGCGCGGCGAGTTGAGCGCGGTGCAGGGACCGCGCTGGGGCCAGCAGGTGATCGATGCCATCGCGCCGTTCTGAGCGGGGCCGGATCAGATCGGCAGCACGATCAGGATATCGACCCGCCGCGATTCCAGCACCACGTCGCGCGCCGCCAGGCGGAGCGCGCCCTCGTGCGGCTCGATGCGGTCCAGATAGCGCCCGGCGGCGAACAACTCGCTGCTGCCGGCCTGCTGGGTACGGAACAGGGCGAAGTTGCAGCGCGACTGCACCGCCCCGCCCGGCGCCGGGGTCAGCACCGGCCGCGAGAGCACGTGGCAGAACCTGTGCGGCTCGAAGATATTGGCGGTGCGCAGGGCGAGGATGCGGTCGCGCATCATCCCCTGGCCCTGGCAGGACAGGATGCCGATCGGCTCGCCGGCGGCGTAGCCGTCGCGCGGGATGATCCGGTACTGCGCCTCCGGGGTGAAGAAATCCGGCCAGGATTCCAGCGCGTCGTCATCGATCGCATGGGCGGCGGCGAGCAGCAGCGCCTCGGCGCGGGTGGCGAGATCGGCGGAGATCATGCCGCTAGTACCCCATCAGCGCGCGCCAGGACTGCCAGAAACCGCGGATCGCGGTCTCGGTCGCGCGCGAGCCGTCGGAGGAGGCGACCTCCCGCCCGCCCATCTCGAGGAACTCGGTGGCCTCCGGGCTGCCGCGGGAGCCGCGCTGGACGAATTCGTTGATGCAGCCGTCCTCGAGCGAGACCAGCCCGGCCGCGCCCGTCAGATTGGCCTGGCGGGTCCGCAGCGCGGTGCGCTCGGGCGGATCGTCGGCATAGCCGAGGTAGTTCCAGAACAGCTCGGTCCGGTCCAGCCCGCGCGGGGTGAAGAACCGCACCGCGAGCGAGTTCAGGGTCAGCTGGACCGTGAGCGTGGGGAACACGGTCTGGATCATATGCGTGATCCCGTCGTCGAACTCGGTGAAGCTGTCGAGCAGTTGTGGCCCGTGCAGGCCGGATTTGTACTGCGCGGAGTGGACCCCGGCGTATTCGGCGGATTCCTGCAACGACCCGCGTTTGGAATAGCTCAGGCTGTGCCGGCCGTCGTCGGAGAGGATCATGCCGCCGTCCATGTCCAGCCGGTTCACCTTGAAGGTGGTGTAGAACGTGTGCAGCAGGGTGGCGTGGTAGGAATCCCGCACATTCTCGGCATACAGCTTCCAGTTGTTGTGGATGATCTGGCTGTGCCGCCCCAGCCGCACCAGCTTGCGCCCCAGGTTTCGCCGCAGCACGCCGACCACCTGCGGGCCGAGGAAGGTTTCGATATCGGGCGTATCCGGGGAGAAGCTGCCGAACACGAGGCCGCAGAAATTCGCCAGCCGGATCGGTTGCAGACGGTGCCTGGCGGGGTCGAAATCCTCCGGCATCCCCCCCTGGCCGCGCAACCCGTGCCGGAAGGCGACGCTGCGCAGGCGGCCGTCGAGCTCGTAGGTCCAGGAGTGGTACACGCAGGTCAGCGCCTCGGCGTTGCCGCGCTCCTTCAGGCAGACCAGCGCCCCCTTGTGCGCGCAGCGGTTGACCAGCGCGTGCAGGCCGCCTTCGGCGTCGCGGGTGACGACGATCGGGATCTCCCCGATCTCGCCGAGGCAGTAATCGCCCGGGTTGGGCACGTCGATTTCCAGGCAGAGGTAATGCCAGACCGGGCCGCGGAACACGCGCTCCTGTTCCAGCGCGTGGATCGCGGGATCCGCATAGACGCGAAACGGCACGCGGGTGTTGCCTTCGGCGGGCCAGCGCAGCGGTGGGGCGAGAGCGGCCGACATGGTCACGATCCTCCTGGTTGGGCGCATCCGATCCAGCGCCTCCGGCTCTGTCAAGCCTGCCCGGCGCGCATCGCCCGCCAGATGCGCTCGGCACTTGCCGGCATTTCGATATGGCGCACCCCGTGCCCGGCCAGCGCATCGACCACCGCGTTCACCACCGCGCCCAGCGCCGGGGTGGTCCCGCCCTCCCCGCCCGAGCGCACGCCGAGCGGATTGGTGGGCGAGGGGATTTCCGACAATTCGGTGCGCAGCGACGGCAGCGAGGCCGCGCGCGGCATCGCGTAGTCCATGAAGCTGCCGCCCAGCATCTGCCCGCTCGCCGGGTCGTAGGCCACGTCCTCGAGCAGCGCCTGCCCCACCCCCTGGCCGATCCCGCCATGGGTCTGCCCGTGCAGGATCATCGGGTTGATGGCGCGGCCGACATCGTCCACCGCGCTCATCGCCACCAGCGCGACCGCGCCGGTATCGGGGTCGATCTCCACCTCCGCCACCTGGGTGCCGTAGGGGAAACTCGCCACCGGGATGGTGCGGTCGGACACACCGTCCAGCGCGCCGCGGAGCGCTTCGGGCAGGTCGGCGCGGCGCTGCGCCGCCTCCGCCAGGGCGAACAGGGAGACGGCGCGGTCGGTGCCGGCGATGCGGAACCCGCCGGGGACGAACTCCAGGTCCTCGGCCGCCGCTTCCAGCACCACCGCGGCGATCTGCCGGGCCTTGCCGATGACGATCTCCGCCGCCTCGGGGATGATGCTGGCGGCGAGCTTCATCGACCGCCCGGAATGCGACCCGCCCCCGGCCTGCACGCGGTCGGTGTCATGGGCGACGTAGTCGATCGCGGTCGGCGGCACCCCGAGCCAGGCCGCGACCAGCTGCGCGAAGCTGGTCTCGTGCCCCTGGCCCGAGGCCATGGTGCCCATCACCAGCTCCACCCGCCCTTCCGGCCGGACCGTGATCTCGGCCCGCTCGCGCGGCACGCCGCTGGTCACCTCCACATAGTTGGCGAGGCCGATGCCGCGCAGCCGGCCGCGGGCGGCGGCGGCGGCGCGGCGGGCGGCGAACCCGTCCCAGTCGGCCAAGCGCAGCGCGCGCTCCATCACCGCCGGATAGTCGCCGCTGTCGTAGGTCAGGCCGAGCGGGTTGGCGTAGGGCTGCGCTTCCGGCCGGATCAGGTTGCGCCGGCGCAGCGCGATCCGGTCGTGCCCCGTTTCAGCGGCGGCGATGTCGATCAGCCGTTCCAGCACGAACATGATCTCGGGCCGGCCAGCGCTGCGATAGGGGGTGGTGGGCACGGTGTTGGTCACCACCCCGCGCCCGCGCACATGCCCGACCGGGATGGCATAGACGCCGCTCATCAGCCCGACACCTTTCTGCAACGACACCAGCGAGGCCGCGTAGCCCCCCATGTTCGAGATATTGTCGGCGCGGACCGCCAGGAACCACCCCTCGGCGTCCAGCGCGAGTTCCGCGGTCACGGTGAGGTCGCGGCCCTGGTAGTCGGTGAGGAAGGATTCGCTGCGTTCGCAGCGCCAGCGCACGGTCGCGCGGAGCCGCCGCGCCGCCCAGGCCAGCAGCGCGTATTCCGGGTAGAAGAAGTTGCGGGTGCCGAAATTGCCGCCCATCTCGCCGCAGACCACCCGCACCTGCTCGGGCGGCAGGCCCAGCATCTGCGCGAGATCGGTGCGCAGCTTGGCCACGCCGCGCCCGCTACCGGCGTGCAGGGTGATGCGCCCGCTCGCCGGGTCACAGGCGGCGGCGATGCTGCGCGGCTCCATCGGCACGCCGGTGACGCGCTGGGCGCGGGTGGTCAGGCGGGCGACATGGGCGGCCCTGGCGAACGCCGCCGTGGTTGCCGGGGCGTCGCCGACCTCGATGGTGGC
>JBMFXF010000184.1:0-6583 GCA_049964515.1 Acetobacteraceae bacterium
CCCGGGGTGCGGCACGCTTCGGTCTAGCCGCGATGGCGCATCTGCCCACGCCGCAACAGCTGCGGTTTCTCTGCGCCCTGGCCGAGCACCGGCATTTCGGCCGCGCCGCCAATGCCTGCGCGGTGTCGCAATCCACCCTCTCGGCCGGGATCATCGCGCTGGAAGGGCTGCTGGACGCGGCGATCCTGGACCGCGGCGCGGGGCGACGGGTGGTGTTCACTCCGCTCGGGCAGGAGCTGGCGGCGCGGGCGCAGACGGCGCTGGCAGCCCTCGGCGCGCTGGCCGAGGCGGCCGCGGCCTCCCGCACGCCGTTGGCCGGCCCGCTGCGGCTGGGCGTGATCCCCACCATCGGCCCGTTCCTGCTGCCGCGGCTGATGCCGGCGTTGCGCGCCGCGTTTCCGGCGCTGCGGCTCTATCTGCGCGAGGATCTGACGGCGCGGCTGGTGGAGCGGCTGGCGGCCAACCGGCTGGACGCGCTCTTGGTGGCGCTGCCCTGCGATTGCGGCGGCGGGGCGACGTTGCCGCTCGCGCGCGACCCGTTCCTGGTGGCGCTGCCGCCGGAGCACCCGCTGGCCGCCGAGGCCGAGGTGCCGCTGGCGGCGCTGGAGCACGAGCGGCTGCTGCTGCTGGAGGACGGCCATTGCCTGCGCGAGCAGGCGCTGGCGGTGTGCGGGCGCTATGCGGCGCCGCAGGACGAGTTCGCCGCCACCAGCCTGCATACCTTGGTGCAGATGGTGGCCGGCGGGCTCGGGGTCACCCTGCTGCCGCAAAGCGCGGTGAGCGGCGGCGTGACCGCGGGCACCGCGCTGGCGCTGCGCCCGCTGGCCGGCGCCGGAGCCTGGCGTACGCTGGGGCTGGTCTGGCGGGCCGAGGCGCCGCGCGCGGAGACCTATCGCGCGCTGGCCCCGGTGCTGGCCGCCGCCGCCCAGGGGATGGCCCAAGGGCCGGTTCAGGGGCCGTCTCAGGGGCCGGGGGAGGGGTGATGTCCCGCGCGCGCTATTCGCCGCGGAACACCGGCGGGCGCTTTTCCAGGAACGCCGCCACCGCCTCGCGGTGATCGCCGGTGGCGTGGACCAGCGACTGCATCGCCGCGGCCATTTCGAGCAGGCTGTCCATCCGCAGGTTGCGGCCTTCCAGCAGCAGCCGCTTGGTCATGCGCACCGCGTGCGGCGGGTTGACCGCGATCCGCTCGGCGAGCGCGCGGGCCGCCCCCAGCAGCGCCTCGTCGGCGACGACGCGGGAGACCAGGCCCGCCGCCAGCGCCTCCTCGGCGGAGAGCGGATCGCCGGTCAGCGCCATCTCGGCAGCGCGCGAGAATCCCACCAGCCGCGGCAGCAGCCAGGCCCCGCCGTCGCCGGCGATGATGCCGACCTTGACGAAGCTCTCGGCGAAGCGGGCGGAGCGCGCGGCGATGCGGATGTCGCACATGCAGGCCAGATCGAGCCCGGCGCCGATGGCGGGGCCGTTCACCGCGGCGATGACGGGGACGTTGATGCGCTCGAAGGCCAGCGGGATGCGCTGGATGCCGTGGCGGTAATAGGCGGGGGTGGTGGCGGGCGCGGCGGCGCGGGCCGGGGCGGCCTCCTGCATGGCGCGCAGATCGCCGCCGGAGGAGAACGCCGAACCGGCGCCGGTGAGGATGGCCACCCGCACCGAGGCATCGGCGTCGATCCGTTCCAGCGCGGCGACGATGGCATCGACCATGGCGCGCTCGGAGATCGGGTTGCGGCGCGCGGGGTCGTTGAGGGTCAGGGTGACGATGCCGTCCTGCTGGTCGTAGCGAACATGCTCGGTCATGGTCCGGTCCCCGCGTTGCTGGCGGGGACCGGTTTAGGCGCGGCCCGGCAGGCCGGGAAGGGGTGGGCGGTTCAGAGCAGCTTGGCGCCCTTGCCGATGGCGATCCAGACCCCGATCAGGAACGGCACCCCGACCAGCACCCAGGCCACGATGCCGCTCAGGCCCATCGGTCCGCGCGCGGCGGTGGCGGCGGCGGCGGCAGTGCGGTCCTCGCGTTGCAGGCTGCGTTCCTGCGCCAGCGTCTCGTCGTCCATGAAGTGCCGGTCGGCCACCGGGCGGACGAAGAAGTTGCAGATCAGCCCGCCCAGCAGCAGCGCCGCCATGATGTAGAGGGTGAGGTTATAGACCTGCGCGTGCGGCACCCCGGCGGCGATTTCGCGCTGGCGCAGGCTGGCGATCAGCATCGGTCCGGCGATGCCGGCCACCGACCAGGCGGTGATGAGCCGGCCGTGGATGGCGCCGACCATCTGGGTGCCGAACACGTCGGCCAGATAGGCCGGCACGGTGGAGAAGCCGCCGCCGTACATCGACAGGATGATGCAGATGCTGAGCACGAACAGGCCCGGGATGCCGAGCGCGCCCCAGCGCGGCAGCAGCACGTAGAGCACGATGCCGAGCACGAAGAACGTGTAATAAGTGACCTTGCGGCCGATCTTGTCCGAGAGCGAGGCCCAGAACAGCCGGCCGAGGGCGTTGAACAGGCTGATGAGGCCGACCAGCCCGGCGGCGGCGCCGACGATGGCGGCGTGCAGCGCCGTCGGCGAGAGGCCGGCGCCGCCGCCGATCAGCTTCGCCCCGAACACGTCGGTCAGCATCGGGCTGGCCATCGAGATGACGCCGATGCCGGCGGTGACGTTGAGGCAGAGCACACCCCAGATCAGCCAGAACTGCGGGGTGCGGATGGCGCGGTCCAGATGCACGTGGCGCGTGGTCATCATCGCCCGCTCGCGGTCGGCCGCGGTCGGCACATAGCCCTCCGGCTGCCAGCCGGGCGGGGCGATGCGGAAGCCGAGCGCGCCGGCGGACATGAAGATGAAATAGAGCACCCCCATCACGATCAGCGTGGGCGCCACCCCGGCCACCCCGTGATGGGCGAAATGCCCCATCAGCGCGACCGCCACCGGGGCGCCGATCATCGCCCCGCCGCCGTAGCCCATGATGGCGAAGCCGGTGGCCAGCCCGCGCCGGTCGGGGAACCATTTGATGAGGGTGGAGACCGGGGTGATGTAGCCCAGCCCCTGGCCGATGCCGCCGAGCACGCCGGCGCCGAGATAGACCAGCCAGAGCTGGTGGATGGCCACGCCGATGCCGCCCACCACCATCCCGCCACCCCAGCAGAGCGCGGCGATCAGCCCGGCGCGACGCGGACCGGCGTGTTCCAGCCAGCCGCCCCAGATCGCCGCCGCGATGCCCAGCACGGCGATGAAGGTCTCGAACACATGGGTGACTTCGGGCACCGTCCAGTTGCACTGCGTGGTGGTCAGCGCGGCGATGAAGCCCTGGCCCTGGCAGGCGGCCGGGGCGGCGGCGATCAGATGCGTCATCGGCAGCCAGAACACCGAGAACCCGTAGGCCATGCCGATGCTGAGATGGATCGCCAGCGCGGCCGGCGGCACCAGCCAGCGGTTGAAATTGGGCCCCGCAACGATGTAGTCGCGGTCGAGAAACCCGGGTTGGGCGGCGGTGGCGCTCATGTGGTCGGTCCCCCTGTCGTTGTTGTTGCTCGTTGTTGTTGCGGTGCGGTATCACCGCGTCGCGTCGTTTCACAGATAGGTAGCATACCCGAATCCAGGCTGTCCAGCGGGTGCCGCCCTTGTTCGCCGGCGCGGAAAGGGGCAATCATCGGGCGGCGGCCGCATCGCGGGGCCGCGAAGCAAAGGGGGAATCATGTCCGGCACCACCCGTACCCAACCGGCGAGCGAAACGGCGCGGATCGCCGAGATCGCCTCGCGCATGGATCGCCTGCCGCCATCCTGGCACGTCTGGCGGATGGTGATCCTGCTCTCGCTCGGCGGGGTGTTCGAGTTCTACGACCTGTTCTTCACCGGCTACGTGGCGCCGGGGATGGTGAAATCGGGGCTGTTCTCCCCCGCCTCGCTGGGGCCGCTGGCGGCGCTGCATGTCATCGCCATCGCCGGATTCGGCATCTTCGTGTTCGCCACCTTCGCCGGGCTGTGGGTGGGCGCGCTGCTGGTCAGCCAGGTCGCCGACCGCATGGGCCGGCGCCGGATCTTCGTCGGCGCCCTGCTGTGGTACTGCATCTGCTCGGCCATCATGGCGTTCGCCACGACCGGGTTCTCGCTGAATATCTGGCGCTTCATCGCCGGCATCGGACTCGGCGTCGAACTGGTCACGATCGACGCCTATATCGCCGAGCTGATTCCGAAGGCCGAGCGCGGCCGGGCGTTCTCGATCAACCAGACCATCACCTATGCGGTGGTGCCGGTGATCGCCTTCCTCGCCTGGAAGCTGGTGCCGATCGCCCCGCTCGGGCTGGACGGCTGGCGCTGGGTGGTGCTGATCGGCTCGGTCGGCGCGCTGGTGGTGTGGTTGCTCCAGCTCGGCCTGCCGGAAAGCCCGCGCTGGCTGGTCAAGCACGGCCGCTACGCCGAGGCGAGCGCGATCGTGGCCGACATCGAGGCCGCGGTCACCGCCGAGAAGGGCCCGCTGCCCGCGCCGGTGCCGGAACCCGGCGAGGCCGAGGGGCAGGGCTCGCTGTCGGAGGCGTTCCGCGCCCCCTATCTCGGCCGCACCGTCACGCTTTCGGTGTTCAACCTGGCGCAGACCGTCGGCTTCTACGGCTTCGCCGCCTGGGTGCCGACCCTGCTCATCCATCGCGGCATCCATGTCACCGCGTCGCTGGAGTATGCCTTCATCATCGCGCTGGCCAACCCGTTCGGGCCGCTGCTGGGCACGCTGTTCTCCGACAAGATCGAACGCAAATGGCAGATCGTGCTGGGGGCGACGGGAATGTTGGTGTTCATGTCGATCTTCGCCATGCTGTCGGCCCCGCCGGCGCTGATCCTGGTCGGCGTGCTGTGGACCCTGTGCGCCAACGTGATGTCGTATTCCTTCCATAACTACCAGGCGGAGCTGTTCCCTACCCGGTTCCGCGCCCGCGCGATCGGCTTCGTCTATTCCTGGAGCCGGCTGTCGGCCGCCTTTGCCGGGCTGGTGATCGGCTATCTGCTCGGCCATGGCGGCGTGCCGGCGGTGGCGGTGTTCATCGGCATCGCCATGCTGGTGGTGATCGGCTCGATCGGCATCTTCGGCCCGAACACCCGTGGGCTGGCGCTGGAGGAGATCAACCGCTGAGACCGGACGCCTGAGACCGGACGCCTGAGACCGGCGCGGGGCGGGTTTGCGCCCGCCCCGCTTGCCTCCGCCGGGGCGGGATCCTATCCCCCGGGACGGAGGCCGATCATGGACCATGCGACCGACGACGCCGACCCGCACGCCGAGATCCGCGAGGAAGTGCGCAAGCTCTGCGCCCGCTTCCCCGGCGAATACTGGCGCAACCTCGACGCCGTGCGCGGCTACCCCACCGAGTTCGTTGCCGCGCTGACCGAGGCCGGCTATCTCGCCGCCCTGATCCCGGAGGAATACGGCGGCGCCGGCCTGCCGCTGTCCGCCGCCGCCGCCATTCTCGAGACCATCCAGGCCGAGGGCTGCAACGGTGCCGCCTGCCACGCCCAGATGTATATCATGGGCACCATCCTGCGGCATGGCTCGGAGGCGCAGAAGCGCGCCTATCTGCCGAAGATCGCCACCGGCGCGCTGCGCCTGCAGGCGTTCGGCGTGACCGAACCGACCTCCGGTACCGACACCACCAGCCTGCGCAGCTTCGCCCGCCGCGAGGGCGACCGCTACATCGTCAACGGGCAGAAGGTCTGGACCTCGCGCGCGGAACATTCCGACCTGATGCTGCTGCTGGCGCGCACCACGCCGCGCGAGCAGGCGAAGACCCGCACCGACGGGCTGTCCACCTTCATCGTCGATATGCGCGCCGCGCTGGGCCACGGCATGACCATCCGGCCGATCCGGACCATGATGAACCACAACTCCACCGAGATCTTCTTCGACAACATGGAGGTCCCGGCCGAGAGCCTGGTGGGCGAGGAAGGCCGCGGCTTCCGCTACATCCTGGACGGGATGAACGCCGAGCGGTTGCTGATCGCCGCCGAATGCATCGGCGACGCGAAATGGTTCACCGCGAAATCGGTGGCCTACGCGAAGGACCGGCGCGTGTTCAACCGCCCGATCGGGCAGAACCAGGGCATCCAGTTCCCGATCGCGCGCGCCTACGCACAGATGCGCGCGGCCGAGCTGCTGGTGGCCGAAGGCTGCCGCCGTTTCGCTGCCGGCCTGCCCTGCGGCGAGGCGGCGAACATGGCGAAGATGCTGGCCGCCGAAGCCTCCTGGGCCGCCGGCGAAGCCTGCATCCAGACCCATGGCGGCTTCGGCTTCGCCGAGGAATACGATGTCGAACGCAAGTTCCGCGAAACCCGGCTGTACCAGGTGGCGCCGATCAGCACCAACCTGATCCTGTCGTATCTGGCCGAGCATGTGCTCGGCCTGCCGCGGAGCTACTGACCGCGCCCGCCGGGCGTCAGAGTGTGCAAAGCAATCGAACTTGTGGATGAACGCCCGTTGTCATGGCTCGGGTTCTCGGACGGTTTTGGCGACCGACGGGCATTCCTTCACAAACTCTCAGTTCGACTTTGCGCATTTTTGGGTTCTGGGCGAGCGGTCAGCGGATCGCCCAGAAGATGTCTTCAGCGGCGAT
>JBMFXF010000185.1:0-6552 GCA_049964515.1 Acetobacteraceae bacterium
GCTGGCGGTGGGCCTGCTCACCGACGGCACGCCGCGCGGCATGGCCGGGCTGATGGCGCTCGGCGCCGCCGCGCTGCTGCTTGCCGACCATGCCCGTGCCGAAGCATACCCGCCGGCATGACCCCGATCATCGGCATCCCCGCCTGCCTGAAGCGCGACGGCGAAACCCTCCGCCACGACACCCCCGCCCGCTATGCCGAGGCCGCCGCCGCGGTCGGCCTGGCGGTGGCCATGATCCCCCCGCTCGGCCCCGGCCAGCAGGCGCTGCTGGAGCGGCTGGACGGGCTGTTGCTGCCCGGCAGCCCCAGCAACGTGCATCCCGATCTCTACGACGGCGGGGAAAGCCTGACCCCCGACCTGCACGACCCCGCGCGCGATGGCACCGTGCTGCCGCTGATCCGCGCCGCGCTGGCGCGCGACCTGCCGCTGCTGGCGATCTGCCGCGGTATCCAGGAGGTCAACGTGGCGCTGGGCGGCAGCCTGCACCAGGCGGTGCACGACCTGCCCGGGCGGATGGACCATCGCGGCGGCCCCGGCCCGATGGCCGCGCGCTACCGGCCGAAACATCCGGTGGCGCTCAGCAGCGGCCTGGCGGCGCTGTTCGGTGCCGCCTCGATCACCGTCAACTCGGTCCACGGCCAGGCGATCGACCGGCCCGCGCCCGGGCTGGCGGTGGAGGCGGTGGCGCCCGACGGCACCATCGAGGCGGTGCGTCTGCCCACCGCCCGCTTCGCCATCGGCGTGCAATGGCACCCGGAATGGGAGATGACCGAAAGCCCGGACAGTCTTGCGTTGTTCCGCGCCTTCGGCGATGCCTGCCGCCGGATCGTCACCGAACGGGAGGCTTAGCGGATGGACCTTCACCTTGCGGGCAAACATGCCCTCATCACCGGCGGCTCGAAGGGGATCGGCCAGGCCAGCGCCATGGTCCTCGCCGAGGAGGGCTGCCATGTCACCCTGGTCGCCCGCGATGCTGCCACCCTGGATGCCGCGGCCGGAGCGATTCGCGCCCGCCATCAGGTGCAGGTGCGCACCATCGCCGCCGATCTTTCCTCCGACGCGGCGGTGCGGGCGGTGGCCGATCAGGCCGGCGATTGCGACATTCTGGTGAACAACGCCGGCGCCATTCCGCCCGGGGAGATCACCGCGGTGACCGATGAGACCTGGCGGCGCGCGTGGGACCTGAAGGTGTTCGGCTTCATCAGCTTCTGCCGGGCGGTGTATCCGCGGATGGCGGCGCGGAAGTCGGGGGTGATCGTGAACGTGGTCGGCGCGGCGGGGGAGCAGTTCCCGTCCAACTACATCGCCGGGGCCACCGGAAACGCCGCGCTGATGGCGCTGACCCGCGCGCTGGGCAAGCAGGCCCCGCGTGACGGGGTGCGGGTGGTGGGCATCAACCCGGGACCGGTCGCCACCGACCGGCTGGTGATGCTGCAGAAGGCGCGCGCGCGGGAGCAGTTCGGCGACGAGAACCGCTGGCCGGAGCTGTTCGCGTCGATGCCGTTCGGGCGGGCGGCGACGCCGGAGGAGATCGGCAACGCGGTGGCGTTCCTGGCCTCGGACCGCTCCGGCTACACCTCCGGCACCGTGCTGACGATCAACGCCGGCGGCTAGCTCAGGCCGCCAGCAGCATCGTCCCGCCCGCGGTGTTGGAGATGGGGATGTGGTAGTTGCTGTGGATCCGCCGCGCCGAAGGACCCAGCGTCGCGCGTGCGGCGAGCCACATCAGCAGCTCGATCCCCTGGGTGCCCACCTCGGCGATCAGCTCGCGGTTGGTGAAGCGGGTCGCCCACTCCGGGTCGGCGGTCAGGCTGTCCATGAACTTCAGGTCGAAATCCTTGTTGATATGCCCGGCGCGCTTGCCGTCCAGCTGGTGCGACAGCCCGCCGCTGCCCACCACCAGCACCCGCGCATCGCCCGGCCAGGCGCGGATGGCGTCCCCGATCGCCTGGCCCAGCCGGTAGCAGCGCGCGGCCGAGGGCAGCGGATGCTGCACCGTGTTGATGCAGACCGGCACGCTGCGCACCGGCCAGGCCGCGGCGTCCGGGAACAGCAGCTTCATCGGCAGGGTGAAGGCGTGATCGACCAGCATCTCCTGGCAGGTGACGGGGTCGAACGACTGGCCCACCAGGGTCTCGATAATGTGCCACGACAGCGCCGGATCGCCCGGGAACGGCGGCAGCACCGGGATGCCCCAGCCCTCGTCGGCGTTGCGGTATTCCACCGCGGCGCCGACCGCGAAGGTGGGCATCTTGTCGAGGAAGAAGTTGAGCCCGTGATCGTTGTAGATCACCACCGCGACATCCGGCTTCGCTTCCCGCAGCCAGGCGTGGATGGCGGTGAAGCCGTCGAAGAACGGCTTCCAGTAGTCCGACCCCTCCTGATGGCGGGCGATCGCGCCGCCGATCGAGGGCACGTGCGAGGTGGTGACGGCGCCGACGATGCTGGCCATGGTCCTATCTCCCTGCCGCTTGCAGCTTGTCCTTGAACGCCTGCTTGCTCATGCCGGTCTGCTGGGCACCGAGGTCCTGCACGTCGAGGCCGAGGATGCCGGCGAATTTCGCCAGGTAGTACACGTTGCCTCCGGCCGCCAGCAGCGCCAGCACGTCGCGCTGGCGCACCGCCTCGCGCTGCTCCGGGGTCAGGCCGAATTTCGTGCAATAGGCGTCCTCGTCGGCCAGGAACGCCTCGCGGTTGGCGGCCTCGTTGAACGAGAAGCACATCTTGTTGAGCGCGTAGCCCCGCATGGCCATCCGGCCATCGAACAGGACGGTGCCCGGGATTTCGGGCGTGGCGGCGGCGGACATTTCCTGAGCCTCCTCTGACCGGTTGCGGCTATGGCGCGGCGAGCTGGCGTTCCAGCGCGCCCATCACCTGGTAGCAGGGCAGCACCTGGCGCACCGAGGCGTTCGGCTCCCGCCCCTCGCGGATCGCGGCCAGGAACTCGCGGTCCTGCAATTCGATCCCGTTCATCGACACATCCACGGCGGAGACATCGATGCGCTGCTCCTGGCCGTCGAACAGATCGTCGTAGCGGGCGAGATAGGTGCCGTTGTCGCAGATGTAGCGGAAGAAGCTGCCGAACGGGCCGTCGTTGTTGAACGACAGCGACAGGGTGCAGATGGCGCCGTTCGCGGCCTTGAGCTGGATCGACATATCCATGGCGATCCCGAGTTCGGGGTGGATCAGCCCGGCGATGGCATTGGCGACGACGACCGGCGATCCGGTCTGGTACTGGAACAGGTCGATGGTATGCGCGGCGTGGTGCCAGAGCAGATGATCGGTCCAGCTGCGCGGCTGGCCCAGCGCGTTGAGGTTGCGTCGGCGGAAGAAATAGGTCTGCACGTCCAGCTGCTGGATGTGCAGCGCCCCGGCCGCGATCCGCCGGCGCACCCATTGATGCGAGGGATTGAAGCGGCGCGTATGCCCGACCATCGCCACCTTGCCCGCGCCTGCCGCCAGCGCCGCCAGCGCTTCGGCATCGGCCAGGCTGTCGGCCATCGGGATTTCCACCTCCACATGCTTGCCGGCGCGCAGACAGGCCATCGCCTGGGGGGCGTGCATCGGCGTGGGGGTGGCCAGGATCACCGCGTCGATGTCGGGCCGGGCCAGCGCGTCATCGAGGCTGGCCAGCACGGCGGGAACCGCGAAGCGTTCGGCCACCGCCTGCGCCTGCTCCAGTGGCTGGCCGACCAGCACCGCCACCTCCGCCTCCGGGATGGCGCGCAGCCCTTCCAGATGTTTCACCCCGAACGCCCCGGGGCCGACCACGGCCAGACGCAGCCTGTTCGCCATCGATCAGATCTCCTCGGGCCAGTAGAGACGCATCGGGTTGGTCACCAGCAGCCGCTGTTGCGCCGCCGGATCGGGCGCGATGTGGGGGATGAAATCCACCAGCAGCCCGTCGTCGGGCATGTGCCCTTTCAGGTTCGGATGCGGCCAGTCGGTGCCCCACAGCACGCGGTCGGGGAAGCGTTCGATCAGCCGCCGCGCGAACGGCACCACGTCGCGATAGGCGTTGCGCTCGCCATCCAGCGCCGGCGGGCCGCTGACGCTGAGGCGTTCCGGACAGGTGACCTTCGACCAGATGTTCGGATGTTCGGCGAGCAGGCGCTGGAACAGCGCGAACTGCGGCCCGTCCACCGGCTTGGTCACGTCCGGCCGGCCCATGTGATCGACCACCACCCGCGTCGGCAGGGCGGTGAAGAAATCCCACAACTCCGGCAGATCGAGGGCCTCGAAATAGATCACGATATGCCAGCCGAGCGGGGCGATCCGCGCCGCGATCGCGGCCAGCGCCTCGCGCGGCGTGAAATCGACCAGCCGCTTGAGGAAGTTGAAGCGCACGCCGCGCACGCCATCGCGGTGCATGGCGGCAAGGGTGGCGTCGGTCACGTCCCCGCGCACCGTCGCCACCCCCCGCGCCCGCCCGTCCGAATGTACCAGCGCATCGATCATGGCGGCATTGTCGGCGCCGTGGCAGGTGGCCTGCACCACCACGTTGCGCGCGAAGCCCAGATGGTCGCGCAGCGCGTAGAGCTGCGCCTTGGAGGCATCGCAGGGGGTGTATTTGCGCTCAGGCGCGAAGGGGAACTCCGCGCCGGGGCCGAACACGTGACAATGCGCGTCCACCGCCCCGGGCGGCGGGCGATACTGCGGCTTCGAGGGGTTGGCGTACCAGTCGAGCCAGCCCGGGGTTTTCACGAACTCAGCCGACATAGCGCAACCCCGCCTTCTCCAGCGCCGGACGCATGTCGTAGAGATCGAGCCCGAGCATGCCGGCGGCGAGCTTCGCCCGCTTGGCCTCCTCGTTGGCGGTGCGTTTCTCGGCGGCGGTGGCGGCGGCCTCGGCGCGCGCCGCCGGCACCACCACCAGCCCGTCGTCGTCGCCCAGCACCACATCGCCCGGCGTCACCAGCTGACCCGCGCAGACGACCGGGATGTTGACCGACCCCAGGCTCGCCTTGACCGTCCCCTTGGCGCTGACCGCGCGGGAGAACACCGGAAACCCCATGCGCGTGAGATCGGCGACGTCGCGCGCCCCGCCCTCGATCACCAGCCCCACCGCGCCGCGGGCACGGAAGGAGGTCGCCAGCAGCTCGCCGAAGAACCCGTTATCGCAATCCGAGGTGCAGGTCGCCACCACCACGTCGCCGGGCCGGATCTGCTCGGCGGCGACATGCAGCATCCAATTGTCCCCGGGTTGCAGCAGCACGGTGACGGCGGGGCCGCAGAGCTTCGCCCCCGGGTAGATCGGGCGCAGCGTGGGGCGCATCAGCCCGACCCGCCCCATCGCCTCGTGAACCGTGGCTACCCCCTGGGTGGCCAGCCGGGCGACGGCGGCGGCGTCGGCGCGGGCGATGCTTCGGTACACCACCCCGAGTTCGGTACCGCCCCCGCTCATCGGCCGCGTGCCTTCAGCGCCGCGTCCAGCCGCGGATAGACCCGCCGCGCGTTGCCCTCGTAGATCTTGTGGCGCTGCACCGGGTCGATCGAAGCGGTCTCGATGTAGCGCTTGGTGTCGTCGAAATGATGCCCAGTCTCCGGGTCGATTCCCTTCACTGCCCCGATCATCTCGGAGGCGAACAGGATATTGTCGATCGGGATCACCCTTGTGAGCAGGTCGATGCCGGGCTGGTGATAGACGCAGGTATCGAAGAAGATGTTGCCCAGCAGGTGCTCGGACAGCAGCGGCTTCTTCAGCTCCTGCGCCAGCCCGCGGAACCGGCCCCAGTGGTACGGCGCCGCCCCGCCGCCATGCGGGATGACGAAGCGCAGGGTCGGGAAATCGCGGAACAGGTCGCCCTGGATGCACTGCATCACCGCGGTGGTGTCCGCGTTCAGGTAGTGCGCGCCGGTGGTGTGGAAGCATTCGTTGCAGCTGGTGGAGACATGGATCATCGCCGGGATGTCGTATTCCACCATCTTCTCGTAGATCGGATACCAGTAGCGGTCGGTCAGCGGCTTGTCGCGCCAGTGCCCGCCCGAGGGGTCCGGGTTGAGGTTGATCGCCACGAAGCCGTAGTCGCGGATGCAGCGTTCCAGCTCGGGGATGCAGGTTTTCGTATCCACCCCGGGCGACTGCGGCAGCATCGCCGCGCCGATGAAATTGTCGGGGAACAGGCCCACCACCCGGTGGATCAGCTCGTTGCAGATGCCGGCCCAGACCGAGGAGGTGGAGAAATCGCCGATATGATGCGCCATGAAGCTGGCGCGCGGGGAGAAGATGGTGAGGTCGCTGCCGCGCTCGCGCATCATCCGCAGCTGGTTCTGCGCGATGCTGGCGCGGATCTCGTCATCGGAGATGCGCAGCTCGGAGGCTTTCGGCGCCGAGGCGGGGTCGCCCAGCGCGGCGATCTGGCGGTCCCGCCAGGCGTCGAGGGCCTTCGGAGCGGTGGTGTAATGGCCGTGGCAGTCGATGATCATCGGAACCCTCCCGGTGCTGATCGCACCGCGCGGTCCCGGGTTGCGCGCGGCACGCTGGGCCGGGTCCGGCCGGAATGGCCGGATCAGGCCCTGTTGGCTTGCGCTATCCTCCGCGGCGTCCCGCCG
>JBMFXF010000186.1:0-6542 GCA_049964515.1 Acetobacteraceae bacterium
GACGAGCAGGGACGAACCTGGGGCACCCCCGGCGCGCCGGCGCGAATCCCCAACATCCGCGACGGCGCGGAGCAGAAAGCCTGGCTGGTGGGCACGCCGGGCGAGGTCATCGACCAGCTGCGGGCGATGGAACGCAAATACCCGGGGCTGGAAGACTACCTGATCCACTGGGCCGAAGGACTGTCCCCCGCCGCCTTCGAGGAACAACTCCGCTGGTTCGCGCGCGAGGTGATGCCGGCGTTCCTGGGGCCGCGGTAGAGCGCTGTCCCCCTGGACCCCCTGCCAAGGGCTAGCCCTTGGAACCCAGTCCGAGGGGTCCAGGGGACTTGTCCCCTGGCGGGGTGTCCAGAGGGGCAGCGCCCCGCTGGCCTTCACCGCGCCTCCCCGAACCCACCCCCGCCGGGGGTCTCGATGACAAAGACGTCGTTCGGGTTCATCCCCGTGCTGGCGGTGCCGCTGAGCGGTTCGCGGGTGCCGTCGGCGCGTTCCACCCATTGCCGGCCCGCCGCGCCGTCGGCGCCGCCGGCGAGGCCGAACGGGGCGACGTTGCGGCGCGAGGCGACGATGACGGCGGTCATGGGTTGCAGGAAGCGGATGCGCCGGATCGCGCCGTCGCCGCCACGGTGCCTGCCGTTGCCGCCGGAGCCGCGGCGGATGGCGAAGGTCTCCAGCCGCACCGGGTAGCGCAGTTCCAGCACCTCGGGGTCGGTCATGCGGGTGTTGGTCATGTGGGTCTGCACCGCCGCGGTGCCGTCGAAGCCGGGGCCGGCGCCGGTACCGCCGCAGATGGTTTCGTAGTACTGCCAGCGCGCGTCGCCGAACAGGAAGTTGTTCATGGTGGCCTGCGAGCAGGCCATCGCGCCGAGTGCGCCGAACAGCGCGTTGGCGGTGGCCTGCGAGACTTCGGTGTTGCCCGCGACCACCGCCGCCCCCGGTCGCGGCGAGAGGAACGATCCCGGCGGAATGACGATCTCGAGCGGGATCAGGCAGCCGTCGTTGAGCGGGATGTCCTCGCCCACCAGGCAGCGGAACACATACAGCACCACCGATCGGGCGACCGCGGCGGGGGCGTTGAAATTGTTGCTCCGCTGCGGATCGGTGCCGGTGAAATCGATGCGCGCGCGCCGCGCCGCGCGATCGACGGTCACCGCCACGCGCAGCCGCGCGCCGTCGTCCATGCGGTAGTCGAACGCGCCGTCGTGGAGGCGCGCGATCACCCGGCGCACGCTTTCCTCGGCGTTGTCCATCACGTGGCGCATATAGGCGGCGACGGTATCCCAGCCGTACTGCGCCACCACCCGGCCGAGTTCGCGCACGCCCGCCGCGTTGGCCGCCACCTGGGCCTTGATGTCGGCGATGTTCACGTCCGGGCTGCGGGCCGGGTAACGGGCCGAGGCGAGCAGCGCGCGCAGTTCCGCCTCGCGGAAATGCCCGCCGTCCACCAGCAGGAAATCGTCGATCACCACGCCTTCCTCCTCGAGCGTGGTGGAGTGCGGCGGGGTGGAGCCGGGGGTGAGGCCGCCGATATCGGCGTGATGCCCGCGCGAGCCCACGAAGAACAGGATGCGCTGCCCGGCGGCGTCGAACACCGGGGTGATGACGGTCACGTCCGGCAGATGGGTGCCGCCGTTGTAGGGGTTGTTCAGCGCCACCACGTCGCCGGGCTTCAGCGTGTCGCGCCGTGCCGCGAGCACGCTGCGCACGCTTTCGCCCATGGCGCCGAGATGCACCGGGATATGCGGCGCGTTGGCCACCAGCCTGCCCTCGGCATCGAAGATCGCGCAGGAGAAATCCAGCCGTTCCTTGATGTTCACGCTCTGCGCGGTGTTCTGCAGCACCACGCCGGTCTGTTCCGCCACGTGCATGAACAGGTTGTTGAACAACTCGAGCAGCACCGGATCGGGCCGGCCGGAGGCGACGGGGGCGGCCTCGGCGCGCGGGGTGACCCGGCGCAGCGTCAGGTGGTCCAGCGCCGAGACCTCGGCCGCCCAGCCGGGTTCCACCACGGTGGTGGCGGTGCTCTCGCGGATCAGCGCGGGTCCCGCGATGCGATCGCCGGCGCACAGCGCGGCGCGGTCATAGACCGGGGCGTCGTGGGCGGCCCCCCCGCTCCAGAGCGCGACGCGGTCGATCGGGGCGAGCGGCGTATCGCTGCGCGCCGGCAACGGGGCCTCGGTCACCGCGGCGCCGGGGGCGATCGCTTCCACCGCCACCGCAGCGGCGGTCAGGGCGCGGTCCTCGGTGGCGAAGCCGAAACGGGCGCGGTGTTCGGCGGTGAAGGCGGCGATCAGGCCGGCGCGGTCGGCGAGCGGAACCGCCAGGGTCGCCTCGGTGCCCTGGTAGCAGAGATGGACGGTTGCATGGGCGACGATCCGCGCCGCCTCGGCGCCCTGGGCGATCAGCGCGGCACGGGCCTCGGCCTCGAGGCGCGCGGCGACGGCGTGCAGGGCGGGGACGGCGGCGTCATCGAGGGTGCGCTCCACCGCCTGTTCGCGCAGCACCGCCTGGTCGGCGAGGCCCATGCCGTAGGCCGACAGCACGCCGGCGAACGGGTGCAGGAACACCGTCTCCATCCCCAGCGCGTCGGCCACCAGGCAGGCGTGCTGCCCGCCGGCGCCGCCGAAACAGGCCAGCGCGAAGCGCGCCGGGTCCTGACCCTTGCGCACCGAGACCTGCTTGATCGCGTTGGCCATGTTGGCGACCGCGATGCGCAGGAACCCCTCGGCGATGTCGCGCCGGTCGCGGCGGATCCCGGTCGCGGCGGCAATCTGCTCGGCCAGCGCGGCGAATTTCTCCTCCACCACCGCGGCGTCGAGCGGCAGCGTGCCGTCGGGGCCGAAGATCGCCGGGAAATGCCGCGGCTGGATCTTGCCCACGCAGAGATTCGCGTCGGTGACGGTGAGCGGCCCGCCGCGGCGGTAGCAGGCCGGGCCCGGATCGGCGCCGGCGCTGTCCGGCCCCACCCGCATCCGCGCGCCGTCGAAATGCAGGATCGAGCCGCCGCCGGCGGCCACGGTGTTGATCGCCATCATCGGCGCGCGCATCCGCACCCCGGCCACCTCGGTCTCGAACGCCCGCTCGAAGCCGCCGGCGTAGAGCGCGACATCGGTGGAGGTCCCGCCCATGTCGAAGCCGATGATGTGATCCAGCCCCGCCATGGCGGCGGTGCGGGCGGCGCCGACGATGCCGCCGGCGGGGCCGGACAGGATGGCGTCCTTGCCCTGGAACGCGCCGGCCTCGGCCAGGCCGCCGTTCGACTGCATGAAATAGAGCCGGGTGCCGGCAAGCTCGCCCGCCACCTGATCGACATAGCGGCGCAGGATCGGCGAGAGATAGGCATCGACCACGGTGGTATCGCCGCGCGGGATCAGCCGCAGCAGCGGGCTGACCGCGTGGCTGGCCGAGATCTGGGTGAACCCTTCCTCCCGCGCGAGGCGGGCGAGGCGCTGCTCATGCGCCGGCCAGGCCCAGGCGTGCATCAGCACGATCGCGCAGGCGCCGATGCCCTCGGCGCGGGCGGCGCGCAGGGCGGCGCGCGCGGCGGCCTCGTCGAGCGGCTCCACCTCGGTCCCGTCGGCGCCGATGCGGCCCGGGATTTCCGCGACGCGCCGGTACAGCACCGAGGGCAGGGTGATGGCGAGATCGAACAGGCGCGGGCGGGTCTGGTTGCCGATCCGCAGCACGTCGGCGAAGCCGCGGTTGACCAGCAGCAGCACCGGCTCGCCCTTGCGTTCCAGCAGCGCGTTGGTGGCGACCGTGGTGCCCATCTTCACCTGCTCGATCAGGCCGGGGGGAATCGGCGCGTCCGGAGCAAGGCCGAGGATGCCGCGGATGCCGGCCAGCGCGGCGTCGCGGTAGCGGCCGGGGTTCTCCGAGAGCAGCTTGTGGGTGGACAGGCGCCCGTCCGGGGCGCGGGCGACGATGTCGGTGAAGGTGCCGCCGCGGTCGATCCAGAATTGCCAACCGGCGTTGGGGGCGGGACGATCCGGCATCGATGGCTCCTTGCAGGCGGGACGCGGCCGCCGTGGACGGGGGACGGGACGCCAGGGTATCCCGAAGCGCGGAGGAAACGAACATGGACGAATTCGATTACGTGATCGTCGGCGCCGGCGCCGCCGGGTCGGTGCTGGCGCACCGGCTGGCCGAGGACCCGGGGGTCAGCGTCTGCGTGCTGGAATCCGGCCCGCCGGATCGGCATCCGTTCATCCATATCCCGGCCGGGTTCATCAAGATGCTGTTCAACCCGGAGTACACATGGCAGTTCACCACCGAACCCTCCCCGGGCAGCGGCGGGCGGCGCATCAAGACCACCCAGGGGCGCACCTTGGGCGGCTCATCCTCGATCAACGGCATGGTGTACAACCGGGGCCAGGCGGCGGATTTCGATTCCTGGGCGCAGCGCGGCAACCGCGGCTGGGGCTATGCCGACGTGCTGCCGTATTTCCGGCGCACCGAGGCGCGGATCGGCCCCGGCGATCCGCGATTCCACGGCCGCGACGGGCGGCTGCCGGTGACCGATATCGATTGGTTCCACCCGATCTCGGAAGCGTTCATCGCCGGCGCGGAGACGCTCGGGATACCGCGCAACCCGGACTACAACGGGGCCTCGCAGGCCGGGGTTGGGTATTTCCAGCGCGCCATCCATCGCGGCTGGCGCCATTCGGCGGCGCGGGTGTTCCTGCACAGCGCGCGCGGGGTGGACATCCGCACCCATGCCCGCGCCGCGCGGCTCGGTTTCGAGGGGCGGCGTGCGACGGGGGTGGACTATATCGACGAGCGCGACCGCGCCTCCCGCCATGTGGTGACGGCGCGGCGCGAGGTGATCGTCTCGGCCGGCACGGTGAACACGGCGCGGCTGTTGCAGATCTCGGGGCTGGGTCCGGGGCCGCTGCTGGCCGGGCTCGGGGTGCCGGTGGTGCATCACCTGCCCGGGGTGGGGGAGAATTTCCGCGATCACTACTCGGTGCGCTTCGTGGCACGGGTACGCAACGCCCGTACCATCAACGAACTCTCGCGCGGGTTCGGGCTGGCCGGGCAGGTGGCGCGCTGGCTGCTGGGGCGCGGCTCGATCCTGGCGCTCAGCCCTTCCATCATCCACTGGTTCTGGAAATCGCATCCGGGGATGGACAATCCGGATCTGCAGGGGGTGTTCAGCCCGGCCAGCTACAAGGAGGGATTCGTCGGGCTGCTCGACGATTATCCGGGCATGACCTGCGGGGTGTGGCAGCACCGGCCGGAGAGCGTGGGGTATGTGCGGGCGCGCACGGTCGATCCGTTCGTCGATCCGGAGATCCAGCCCAACTATCTCTCGCATCCCACCGACCGGGCGGTGCTGCTGGCGGGGATGAAGCTGGCCCGCGCGCTGCTGCGCACCGCCCCGCTGGCGCCGTTCTTCGACCATGAATCCCTGCCCGGGGACGCGGTGCGCGACGATGCCGGGCTGATGGAGTTCGCCCACCGGATCGGCTCGACCGCGTATCATCTGATCGGCACCGCGCGGATGGGGCCGGAGACCGATCCTACCGCGGTGGTGGACGACCGGCTGCGGGTGCGCGGGGTGGAGCGGCTGCGGGTGGTGGATGCCTCGGTGATGCCGTCGATGCCGTCGGCGAACACCTATGCCTCGACGATGATGATCGCGGAGAAGGCGGCCGACATGATCCGCGGCCGGGCGGCGCCGGCGGAGGGGTGAGCGGGCGGTTTCAGGCGGTGAGGAAACCGATGCGCGCGGCTTCCAGCACCGCCGCGGTCAGCGCACCGCCGAACACGGCGCCGGTGTCGATGGCGACGCGGTTGGGGTGGATCTGCGGGGCTTTCACCGGCGTGTGGCCATGCACCACCACCGCGCCGAGCGGCTGCGCGGTGTAGAGGAAGGGCTGGCGGATGCGCAGCAGGTCCTCGGGCAGCTGGGCGTCGAGCGACACCCCGGGGCGCACCCCGGCGTGGACGAACAGGTAGCCGCCGGCCCGGTGCGACAGGCGGAGCCGGTCGAGGAAGGCGACATGGGACGCGGGGATCGCCTCGGCCCAGGCCTCGCGCGGGCCGTCCGGGTCGAGGCCGTAGCTTTCCAGGGTAGGACGGCCGCCGGCGAACAGCCAGTCGGTGGCGGCGGCGCGTTCGCCGCGGAGCGCCTCGCGCATGGTGTGTTCGTGGTTGCCCATCAGGTTGACCACCGGGATGCCGGGAAGCAGGCCGGGGTGAAGGAGATGGGCGATGACGCCGGCGCTGTCGGGGCCGCGATCGACGTAGTCGCCGATGTGCAGCACCAGCGGACGGGCGATGGGGGGGTGGGCGAGGTCGTCGGCGATGGCGGCGTGGAGCCGGGCCAGCCGGTCGGCGCAGCCGTGGATGTCGCCGATGGCGTAGATCCGGTGGTCCGGCGGCAGGCTGGCCGGGGCATCGTGGAACGACAGCATGGTGTTCTCCCGGATTGTGTGTCGCCGGGTCCGGGGGGCGGGGTCAAGCGGCGGGGCGGCTTGTCGTTACGACACAGTAATAATATGGACATACGTCGGGGCTCACCACCACCCCTTGCACTTCCA
>JBMFXF010000187.1:0-6515 GCA_049964515.1 Acetobacteraceae bacterium
CGGCGCGGGGCCAGTCTGGCCCTGGGTGTGGCGGATTGGACTCGGTCGGGAACCGCGAGGCGCTCGCATTTAGAAGTGCTGGGCATCCGCGCCCGCTCTTGCGCCGCCGCCCCGGATCGGGCATTCTCCGCACGCTTTCGGTGCGCTGCCCCAGGTGGCGTGCCGGCGGCGATGCCGGCTGACGCCCCGCCGCGACAGCGGGGGCGCGGCCTGACCCGGGAAGGGGCCCGGGCCCGTCGCCGTAACCTCGCCCATCGACTGGCCGCGTTCGCCGTGGCCCCACCCCTCCGAGGACCCATGCAAGCCACCCTGACCGCCGCGACCGCTCCGGGCTCCACGCCCCTGGTCGCGCGCGCGCGGGCGGCAAGCCGCTCTCCCCGTCATTCCGGCGCCACGGCGCCCGGCTGGCGAGACCTGACGCCTGCCCCATACATCCGCCGCCCGCCGCCGCCGCCCCCTTGGGCCGCGCCGCGCGCCCGGGCGCGCCACCGGAGTTCTCCTTTCCATGACCAAGCGTATGCTGATCGATGCCACCCACGCGGAAGAAACCCGCGTGGTGGTGCTGGACGGTAACCGACTCGAAGATTTCGACGTCGAGACATCGACGAAGAAACAGATCAAGGGCAATATCTACCTGGCCAAGGTGGTGCGGGTGGAACCCTCGCTGCAGGCCGCCTTCGTCGAATATGGCGGCGGGCGCCACGGCTTCCTCTCGTTCGACGAGATCCACCCCGACTATTACCAGATTCCGGTCGCCGACCGGCAGCGCCTGCTCGCGCTTGAGGCCGAGGAAGCCCGCCGCGAGCAGGAGGAGGAGGACGCCAGGGACGAACCCGCGCCACCCACCGTCGCCGCGCGACCGGACCCGGAGCCGGCCGCGCTCGCCCCGCCGGAAACGGAGCCGCACCCGGCGGCGGAGCCCGAATCCGCGCCGCCGGCCGCGCTTATGGACGCCCCACCGGAGGTGGTCGGAGAGCAAGCCGCGCCCGTCGCCGACCCGTTCTCGGAACCCACCGCCGAGGCGCCCGACGCCGCCCCGCCCCGCGCGCAACCGATGGCGATGGCCGAAGACATCCGTCGCGGCGAACCGATCGACGAGGCGGACGCGGCCGAAGCCGAAGCCGACGACTCCGCGCCCGATGAACCCGCCCCGGACGAGCCCCCGCCGGAGGTGATCGGCGGCGAGCATGACACCAGCGACGACGGAAGCTCCCGCCGGGTGCGCTCGCGCTTCCTGCGCAACTACAAGATCCAGGAAGTGATCCACCGCCGGCAGATTCTGCTGGTGCAGGTGGAGAAGGAAGAGCGCGGCACCAAGGGCGCGGCGCTGACCACCTATGTCTCGCTGGCCGGGCGCTATTCGGTGCTGATGCCCAACTCGCCGCGCGGCGGCGGCGTCTCGCGCAAGATCACCGCCCCGGCCGACCGCCGACGGCTCAAGGAGGTGATGGCCGAGCTCGATCTGCCGCCCGGCATGGGGCTGATCGTGCGCACCGCCGGCGCCAACCGTCCGAAGCCGGAGATCAAGCGGGACGCCGAGTACCTGTTGCGCCTGTGGGACGATATCCGCGAACGCACGCTGCAATCGGTCGCGCCAGCGCTGATCCACGAGGAAGCCAGCCTCATCAAGCGCGCCATCCGCGATGTCTATTCGCGCGATATCGACGAGATCTGGGTGGACGGGGAGGACGCCTGGCGCGCGGCGCGCGATTTCATGCGCATGCTGATGCCGGCGCAGGCGCGCAAGGTGCAGCTCTGGCGCGATCCCTCCGCCCCGCCCGGCACCGCCGGCCAGCCGCTGTTCGCCCGCCACGGGGTGGAGGCGCAGCTCGATGCGATGCTGTCGCCAAACGTCCAGCTGCGCTCGGGCGGCTATCTGGTCATCAACCAGGCCGAGGCGCTGGTCGCGATCGACGTCAACTCGGGCCGGTCCACCCGCGAGCGCGGGATCGAGGAGACGGCGCTGCGCACCAACCTGGAAGCCGCCGAGGAAGTGGCCCGCCAGCTGCGCCTGCGCGACCTCGCCGGGCTGATCGTGATCGACTTCATCGACATGGAAAGCCGGCGCAACAACGCGCAGGTGGAAAAGCGGCTGAAGGACGCGCTGAAAACCGACCGCGCGCGCATCCAGCTCGGCCATATCAGCCATTTCGGGCTGCTGGAAATGAGCCGCCAGCGGCTGCGCCCCTCGCTCGCCGAGACCTCGCTGGTGGTCTGCCCGCATTGCGCCGGCACCGGGCATGTGCGCGGCACCGAAAGCGCCGCGCTGCACGTGCTGCGCGCGATCGAGGAGGAGGCGGGCAAGCATCGCGCCGGCGCGGTGACGGTCCATGCCGCGCTGCCGATCGTGCTCTACATCCTCAATCACAAGCGCGAGCGCCTGGGCGAGATCGAGCGCCGCCACGGGATCTCGGTCGCGTTCGCGCGCGACGATGCGCTGATCCCGCCCAATGTGCGGATCGAGAAGCTGCGGCCGTGGGAGCCGCCGGCGCCCGGGATCGCGCCGCCCGCCCCCGAGGCGGCCCCGCCCGACGATGACGTCGCGGTCGAGGAGGAGGACGTGCCGTCGCTTGCCGATGACGCCGCGCCGGAGGCGGACGGCGCCGTCGAGCCGGCGCCCGGCTCCGCCGCCGCCGAGGACGCCGAGCGCCGCCGCCGCCGCCGTCGCCGCCGTCGCGGTGGCCCGAGGCCGGAGGAGGGGGCGAGCGAGGCCGCCGCCGAGACCCATATCGAAGGCGTGCCGGAATTCGCCGAACCGGAATCAGCCGCGCCCGTGACGGCCGAACCCGCGATCGCCGAGCCGGCGGCGGGCGAACCCGCCCCCGCCGCCGCCGATCCCGACGGCGAAGCCGCCAACCGCCGTCGCGGCCGACGCGGCGGGCGGCGGCGGCGGCGCGAGGAGGTGGCGCCGGAAATCTCCGCCCCCGGCGCCGACCAGCCGGACCTGCCGGAGGTCTATATCGGCCCCACCCCGGCCAATCCGTTCGGCGGCCAGGCGTTCGACATTTTCGACGTGCTCGAACAGGCCGAAGCCCGCGCCCTCGACTCCACCCCGCCCGCGCCGCCGGCCCCGCCCGAATCGGTGCCGGAGACGCACCCCGAACCCGCCGCCTCGGAGGAGCCCGAGCCGGACGCCACCCAGGAGGCGCTGGAAGCCGCGATCGCGGCCGAGCTGGCCCCCCCCGCGCCGGCACCCGAACCCCCGCCGCCCGCTCCGCCGGCCCGGGAAGAACCGGTGATCGGCCCCGCGATCCAGCCGGTGGTGATCGGCGCCGATGTGGAACCGCCCGCCGCCCCGCGTCGCGGCTGGTGGCGCCGCCCCGGCTGAGCCGCCGATGTCCGCCCCCACCCTCGCCCTCACCATGGGTGACCCGGCGGGGATCGGGCCGGAGATCATCGTCAAGGCCGCGCACCGGCTGGCGGCCCGGCTGGCCGACGGGGCGCTGCGGCTGCGGGTGATCGGTCATCGCGGCGCGCTGGACCGGGCGGCCGACGGGCTCGGCCTGGCACGGCTGCCGACCAGCGCGGACGGCCCGCTGGGCTTCCTCTCCGCCGGAGACGAAGCGGCGCCGATCCCGCTGGGCGCGGTCAGCGCCGAGGCCGGGCGCTTCGCCTATCTGGCCATCGCCCGCGCGGTCGAGCTGGCGCGCGCGGGCACGGTGGCGGGGCTGGTCACCGCGCCGCTCAACAAGGCCGCGCTCAACCTGGCCGGGTATCGCTACGCCGGGCATACCGACATGCTGGCCGCGCTCACCGGCACGCGCGGGTCGGTGATGCTGCTGGTCCATGGCCCGATGCGGGTCAGCCATGTCACCACCCATGTCGCCCTGGCCGACGTGCCGCGGCTGCTGACCCCGGAACGGCTGCGCCGGACCATCGATCTCACGCTGGAGGCGCTGGCGCGGCTCGGCCTGCCGCGCCCGCGGCTGGCGGTGGCCGCCCTCAACCCGCACGCCGGGGAAGGCGGGTTGTTCGGCACCCAGGACGACGAAATCACCGTCCCCGTCGTCGCCGCCTGCCGCGCCGAGGGTCTCGACGTGTCCGGCCCGGTGCCGGGCGATACCGTGTTCGTGAAGCTGCGCGCCGGCCAGTTCGACGCCGTGGTGGCGATGTATCACGACCAGGGGCACATCCCGGTCAAGCTGCTCGGCTTCGATGTCGATCCGGCGACCGGGGCCTGGCGGGCGCTCTCCGGCGTCAACGTCACCCTGGGGCTGCCGATCATCCGCACCTCGGTCGATCACGGCACCGCCTTCGACATCGCGGGCCGAGGGGTCGCGAGCGAGGCGAGCCTGATCGAGGCGGTGGATTTGGCGCTGGCGCTCGCCGCGGGGAACCACGCCGCCCCTTGACCCGGATCAATGCGCCGCCGCCCCGCCGAGCGCCCGCTTGCGGGGATGGAGGCGTGCCATGACCAACCGATCGATGTCCGAAATCCTGCGCCGGCAGGTTCCGCTGATCCTGCCGCCCGAAGCCAGCGTGCGTGAAGCCTGCGCCGCCATGACCGCCCGCCGCGTCGGCGCGGTGCTGGTGGTGCGCGACGGGCGGCTGGCCGGCATCTTCACCGGCCGCGATGCGGTCCGGGCGCTCGCCGACGGGGTGGATCCGTCCTCCCGGCTGGCGGAGGTGATGACGCCCGATCCCGTCACGCTGGGTCCGACCCACACCGCCATCGACGCGCTGCGGCTGATGCAGGACGGCGGCTTCCGCCATGTCCCGGTGGTGCGGGACGGGGTGGTGCTGGGGGTGGTGTCGCATGGCGATTTCCGCGGTCTGGAACAGGACCGGCTGGAGGCGGAGACGCTGCTGTGGGAGCGCATCGCCTGAACCGCGGCTTGCGCGCCGGCTCCGCCGCGCCGCAGACTGGCGGCGGAAACGGAAGGAAGCAGCCCATGGAACTGCGCGGCGCGATCGCCCTGGTCACCGGCGGCAATGGCGGGCTCGGCCAGCGGATCTGTCACGCCCTGGCGGCCGAGGGCGCGCATGTCGCGGTGATGTATGCGCAAAGCCGCGCGCCCGCCGAGGCGGTGGCGCGCGAGCTCGCCGCCCGCCACCAGGTGAACGCCGCCGCCTTCGGCTGCGACATCACCTCGGATGCGGCGATCGCCGCGCTGGTGCGGGACGTGCTGGCGCGGTTCGGCCGGATCGACATCCTCATCAACGATGCCGCCTTCAACAAGGCGATCCCGTTCGCCGATCTCGACGCGCTGACGCCGGAGGTGTGGGACCGGATCATGGCGGTGAACCTGACCGGGCCGATGCGGCTGACCCAGGCGGTGGGCAAGCTGATGCGCGGGCAGGGGCGGGGGCGGGTGGTCAACATCGCCTCGGTGGCCGGGTTGCAGCCGACCGGGTCCTCGATCGCCTATGCCGTCTCCAAGGCCGGGTTGATCCATCTGACCCGCTGCATGGCGGTGGCGCTGGCGCCGGAGGTGCTGGTCAACTGCGTCGCGCCGGGGCTGCTGGAAGGCACCCGCGCCACCGCCAATCTGCGCCCCGAGCAGATCGCGCGCTCAGCCGAGGGCGCGCTGCTGAAGCAGGCGGCCGACAAGGACGATTGCGCCGACATGGTGGTGACGATGTGCCGAACCGGGACGATGACGGGGCAGACGGTGGTGATCGACGCCGGGCGGGTGTTTCACTGAGCGCGGCGGCGGCGCGGCAGCAGCGTCAGCAGCACCACGCCGCCGGCGAGCAGCGCGAGGCCGGAGGGTTCCGGCACGGCGGCGGAGGGCAGGCCGGAATAGATCGACAGGTTGGAGATCGACCCGTCGAGAAACTCGTTGTACGGTGAAAACTGATTGCCGATCCTTGTATCGGTGCCGGATTGCGGCGCGGTGGCCTGGGTGGTGGAGGTGAAGACCTTGGTGCCGTCGATGAAGAACTGGGTCCCGTTCGCGGCGCTGCTGATGAGCTCGTAGCTGTGCTGCTTGCCGTCGGTCGGGGTGGCGACGGAGGTGCCGGTCAGGTTGTCGCCAAGTCGGAAAGAGGAGTTGGGGCCGGGCGTGATCCCGATATAGAAGCCGGGGGCGCCGCTCGATCCCTGGGAGATCATCTCGGCATAGTTGCTCGTGCGGATCGCGGCGATGGTGGCATCGAAGGTGATGCTGAAATCGCCCGAAGGAATGGCGTACCCCGACAACTGCGCATAGGCGAACGTGCCGTTGAGCGTCAGGCTGCCGCCGGAGGCGGTGGCCCCGCCCTCCAGCGTGCCGTTCATCGTCCCGACCTGATCGGTGACCGAGCCGTTGAAATTATACTGGTGCAGCAAGGTCGCCCGGGCGCGGAGCGGCGCAACGAGCGCGATCCCGGCCAGCAGCAGGGGAAATCCGAACACACGAAAACGGGACATCCCGACGGCTCCGGCCTGATTGTTGCCCCCGGTGGGGCGAACTTCACAAAAACAATGCTACCTCATCAGGCGCGGGATTGCAATATGTTTTGGCTATGCTTGCGTTAGTTGTTGGGAGCGGAAGCCGAGAGCGCCCATTCATCGCCGCCATCGCGGGCAATGG
>JBMFXF010000188.1:0-6514 GCA_049964515.1 Acetobacteraceae bacterium
CCCCTACCCGCTCCGAACCCAGTCCGAGGGGTCCAGGGGACTTGTCCCCTGGCGGGGTGTCCAGAGGGGCAGCGCCCCTCTGGCCTTCATCCCCCAACCAACCCGTCGATCGCCTTCGCCAGCGCCAGGTCCCGCGTGGTCAGCCCCCCCGCATCATGGGTGCTCAGCCGGATCGTGACCTTGTTCCAGGTGTTGGACCAGGTGGGATGGTGATTCTGCGCCTCCGCCAGCAGCGCCACCCGCACCATGAACGCGAAGGCGGCGGAGAAATCGGCGAAGGTGAAGTGCCGCTCGATCGACTCGGCGTGACCGCGGCTGGCCGGATGGGCGGTCCAGAGCGGCAGGGTGATGGTCAGGGCGTTGCGTTCGGCATCGGTCAGGCGGGTCAGCATGGGTGGCTCCTCGGTTGGGCCCGGGATAGCATGGGGGATGCTGGATTTCACACTGGAAGCCGCCGCCGGCGGCCGGGTGGCGGGGGTGGACGAGGTCGGGCGCGGGCCGCTCGCCGGCCCGGTGCTGGCCGCCGCGGTGGTGCTGCCCTGCCCGCCCCCGCCGACGCTGGCGGCGCTTCTGGATGATTCCAAGCGGCTCAGCGCCGAGCAACGGTCGCGCGCGGCGGCGGCGCTGCGCGCGGCCGGGGCAGAACTGGCGCTGGGTGCCGCGAGCGTCGCCGAGATCGCCCGGCTCAACATCCTGGGCGCCAGCCTGCTGGCGATGGCGCGCGCGGTGGCGCGGCTGCCGAGGCCGCCCGACCTCGCGCTGGTGGATGGAAACCGCGCCCCGCCGCTGGCCTGCCCGCTGCGCTGCGTGGTGGGCGGGGATGGCCGGTCGCTGTCGATCGCCGCCGCCTCGATCATCGCCAAGCTGGCGCGGGACCGGGCGATGGCCAGGCTGGCGGCGCGCTGGCCGGGCTACGGGTGGGAGGCGAACGCCGGCTATGGGACCGCGGCGCATCGCGCGGCGCTGGCACGGCTTGGGGCGACCCCGCATCACCGCGCCGGGTTCGGGACGGTGCGCCGGCTGCTCGCCGGGTCCGGCTGACCCGCCCGGTCAGTCGATCGCCGCGTGCGCCCCGCCGGCCGCCGCATGGTCCGCGCGGCGCATGATCGGCAGCAGCACCAGGATCGGCAGCCCCAGCAGCGCCATCAGCCAGAAATCGTTGTTGTAGCCGATGATCTGCGCCTGCGTGTCCACCATCGCGTTCAACATGGTGGCGCCATGCGCGGTGGTCGGGTTGAGGTGCTGCGCGATCGCCGGCGTCCAGTCCAGCGCCCGGTTCAGCGGCGAGCCGAACGGCGCGAGCGCGGCGTGCTCGGTCTCCTCGCTGTGGGTCAGCAGGGTCTCGAAGATGGAGATGCCGAGCGCGCTGCCGATATTGCGCAGCAGCGAGAACAGCGCCGTGCCCTCGTATCGCAGCTTGCCGGGCAGGGTGGCGAAGGCGATCACCGTGAGCGGGGTGAACACGAAGCCCATGCCGAGGCCCTGGATCACCGTGTTGACGAACAATTCGGTGGCGCTGACGGCGGGCGTCCAGCCCGACATGCGATTGAGGCTCCACCACATCAGCACCACGCCGACCCCGACCATCAGCCGCGCGTCGATGCGGTCGAGGATGCGGCCGGCGACCATCATCGCCATCATGGTGCCGATGCCGCGCGGGGCGAGCAGGATGCCCGCCACATCCACCGGATAGCCGCCGAGTTCCTGCAACCACGGCGCCAGCAGCGCCGAGGAGGCGAGCAGCACCATCCCCATCGAGAACATCGCCACCAGACCGGCAACGAAATTGCGGTCCTTGAACAGCGCCACGCTGATGAACGGCTTCTCCCCGGTGACCATATGCACCAGGAACAGGTAGAGCCCGGAGGCGGCCACCACCCCCTCGGTGATGACCTCGGTGGAGGCGAACCAGTCCTTGATCTGCCCGCGGTCCAGCATCAGCTGCAACGAGCCGATCCCCACCGCGAGGGCGATGAAGCCGAACCAGTCAAAGCGCAGGTTGGCCTGTGGCTTCTCCCCCGGCAGGCACATCCACAGCCCCACCGTGGCCGCGATCCCGAACGGCACATTGACGTAGAAAACGTAGCGCCAGTTGTACCAGTCGGTCAGGTAACCACCCAGCGTGGGGCCCAGGATCGGCCCCACCATCACCCCCATGCCCCACAGCGCCATGGCGGCGCCGCGGCGTTCGGGCGGGTAGATGTTCATCATGGTGGCCTGCGACAGCGGCACCAGCGCCGCGCCGAACACCCCCTGCGCCAGCCGGAACATCACCATCTGGGTGAGCGACCCGGCCGCCCCGCAGGCCATCGAACTCACGGTGAAGCCGATGATCGAGACCAGATACACCTTCTTCTGCCCGAACCGCGCCGACAGCCAGCCCACCGGCGCGGTCATGATCGCGGCGGCGATGACGTAGGAGGTCAGGACCCAGGTGATCTCCTCGTAGCTGGTGGAGAACGTCCCCTGCATATAGGGCAGCGCCACGTTGGCGATGGTGGAATCCAGCGCCTGCATCAAGGTCGCCGACATCGCCGAGACGGTGATGATGGTGCGGAACGGCACCTGCGGGGTGGGCGAGGGCATCGGGCTACCGGAACAGATCGGACAGGTGCCGCTGGTGGCCGGTATCGATCGAAACCTCCGCGCTCATGCCCGCCGACAGCGGCGGATCGCCCGGGCGTTGCTCGAGCTCGACCCGCAGCGGCACGCGCTGCACCACCTTCACCCAGTTCCCCGAGGAGTTCTGCGCCGGCAGGATGGCGAATTCCTGATCGGTGGCCGGGGCGACCGATTGCAGCACGCCGTGCCAGACATGCCCCGGATAGGCATCGATGGTGATCCGTGCCTTCTGCCCGGGTCGGGCCCAGGTCAGCGCGGTCTCCTTCGGCTGGGCCGCGATCCACATCCCCTTGCCGCGCACCAGCCCGAAGGCGGGGGTGCCGGCGGCCAGGTACTGGCCGGGTTGCAGCTTGCTCACCTGTGTCACCCGGCCGGCGAAGGGCGCGCGCACCGTGGCGTGGCGCAGATCGCGCTCGGCCAGCGCCAGCCGCACTTCGGCGAGCCGGTAGGCCGGCATGGCGGTCATGGGGCGGGTCACGGACCCACCCAGCCGCGCCAGGGTGGCGTGGGCCGAGGCCGCGCCCGCCCCCACTGCCGCCTGATCGGCCAGCAGCTTGAATTTGGCGTCGTCATATTGCTGGCGGGTCACCGCATGAACGCGCACCAGCCGGGCATAACGATCGAACGTGGCCTGATCGGCGGCGACCAGGGCCCGCGTCGCGGCCACCTTGCGCTGGGCGCGGACATAATCGGCCTGCATCGCGGCAAGATCGAGCCGGGTCTGCGCCAGCCGCTCCCGCGCCCGCTCCACCGCTAGGCGGAACGGGGTCTGTTGCAGGCGGAACAGCACCTGCCCCTTGCGGACCAGCTCGCCCTCATGCACCGCGATGCTGCGGACCAGGCCGGAGACATCGGTGGTGACCGAGAGCACGTCGGCCTGCACATAGGCGTCGTCGGTGGTGACGTAGCGGCCGCCGGTCAGCCAGTAATAGGTGACCCCGACCACCAGCACCAAAGCGCCGAGCGCGAACAGCGCGTAGCGCAGCCGCAGCATCCGCGACCGCCGGGTGATCGGGTGGGTGGCATCAGCCCGGGGGGCGGTGCGCGCGTCGGCGGGACCGGCGTCGGCGGTGGCGGCGTCGGCCATCACGCGACCTCCTGCAAGGCGGGGGCGGGGTCGAGCACGGCGGAAATATGCGCGAGCCCCGCGGCCAGCCCGGCCAGGGTGGCCGGCGACAGCCCGGCGGTCAGCTGGCGGGCGAGGTCGCTCAGCGCGTCGGTGATCCCGGCGGTCAGCGCGCTCGCCTCCGGGCCCAGGTGCAGGCGCCAGACGCGGCGGTCGCGCGGGTCGGGGCGGCGCTCCACCAGCCCGCGCGCGGCCAGCCGGTCCAGCAGCCGGGCGACGGTGATGGGTTCCACATCCAGCCGCTGCGCCAGTTCCCGCTGCGTCAGCCCGGGGTTGCGGGCCAGGATGGCCAGGGTGGAGAACTCGCCCCGCGCGAGACCGCGGGCACGGGCGCGGGCACCGGCCTCGATCCGCAGCAGCCGGGCGGTGTCGAACAACAGATAGAGCAGGTCCAGCGGATCGGCGGGCATGGCAGCCGTATCAATTGACTATGGTAGAGCGCCATATAGTAAGCTTTCGCCATGGGGTGGGCAGCGAGATTCGCCTCCCGGGCATGATCCTGGCGCATGGCCCCCCGAACGGGGCTTCCCGCCGGGCGAGGTGGCGGGCATGATCGGCCCATGCAAGCCAACGCCCCCAGCAACGACCCCATGCGCGCCATCGCCGAGGCGGTGCGCGCGATCGAACCGCATCTGATCGCGCTGCGCCGCGACATCCATGCCCATCCCGAACTCGGCTTCCACGAGCTCCGCACCGCCGGGGTGGTGGCCGAGGAGCTGGGGCGGCTCGGCATCCCCCACCGCACCGGCGTCGGCCGCACCGGCGTGGTGGGGCTGATCGAAGGCGGACGCCCCGGACCGTGCCTGGCGATCCGCGCCGATATGGACGCGCTGCCGATCGCCGAGCGCACCGGCCTGCCCTTCGCCTCCCAGCACGAAGGGCTGATGCACGCCTGCGGCCATGACATCCATACCGCCACCCTGCTGGGGGTGGCGTCGGTGCTGCGCGACCTGGCGCCACGGCTTGCCGGCACGGTGAAGCTGATCTTCCAGCCGGCCGAGGAAGGGCTGGGCGGGATGCGGGCGATGCTGGACGACGGGCTGATGGACGACCCGCCGATCGCCTGCGCGCTCGGTTTCCACAACCACCCCGAGCTCCCGGTCGGGCGGCTCGCCTATGTGCGCGGCGCGGTGCTGGCGGCGGCCGACCGGTTCGAGATCACGGTCCACGGCCGCTCCGGCCACGCCGCCTATCCGCACACCACCATCGACCCGATCGTGGCGGCGGCGGGACTGCTGATGCAGTTGCAGACCGTGGTCTCCCGCGAGATGCCGCCGCTGATGCCGGTGGTGGTGACGGTGGGCGCCTTCAACGGCGGGCAGACCCACAACATCATTCCCGATTCGGTGGAGATCAAAGGCACCGTCCGCACCCTGCACCCGCAGGCGCGCGACCTGGCGGAGGCGGCGATCGGAAGGCTCTGCGCCGGCCTCGAACCGATGACCCGGGCGCGGGCGGCGTTCACCTACCGTCGCGGCACCCCGCCGCTGCTGAACACGGACTCCGTGCTGGACCCGCTGGTGGCCGCGGTACGCCACCAGCTCGGCGACGTGATCGCCGAGCAGGAACCGAGCATGGGCGGGGAGGATTTCGCCGAACTCGCCGCCCTGGTGCCTTCGGGGCATATCCGCGTCGGGTCCGGTTCGCCGGGACGGGCGGACCGGCTGCACAACTCGGGCTATCAGCCGGACGAGGCCTGCATCGGCATCGGCGTGCAGGCGCTGGTGCGGGCGGCGGTGGAGCTGATGGAGTAGCGGGGCTCCCGCGCGCCGCCCCCCCCCCTGGGGATCCCCTGGGGATCATCCGGCTTCCGGCACCAGCAGGCCCGCAAGCTCCGCGGTATCCGGCGCCTCGGCGAGCCGCATGATCGCGCCATAGAGCCGCTCGGACCGCGCCTCTCCCAGCACGCCCGCGCAATTGCCGAGGAACTTGTCCTTGAGCTCGGCATCGCTCAGCGGCGCGCCGGGATCGCCCTTCGGCAGCAGCACCGTTTCCTGGAACCTTCCCCCGTCCTCGGTCTCGATCGTCACACGCGCGGGGAACTTGTCGGGATAGAGGCGGTTCAGTTCGGGGTCCGCGATCACCTCGGTCCGCTCCAGCACCCGCCGGACCAGCGCATCGGCGATCCGTCCGGGAGCGAACTGGGCCTGCGTCAGGGCGCCGTCCACCGCCGCCACCGCGACGCAATACGGCACCGAGACCCGCGCCGACATCACCGAATCCACCGTCTTGTTGGAGAAATGCGTGCGCACGGTCTCGTAGGTCTCGATGCTGACGCGGCGGATGCGCGCCGGGTCGGGGGCATCGCGCGCGACGATGGCAAGGGTGGCCTGGATCGGCGAATGGCTGGCCAGGATCGAGGGAAAATACTTGAACCCGTTCCGCAGGATCTCCCACTCCCGCCCCAGCCCCGCGGTCAGCGCCGCCGGCTTCGGATCGAGCGAGAACGCCGCGAGATATCCCTTGGGATGTTCGAGAATCGTGGGGGGGCTGGTGGCGCCGAGCGCGGCGAGTTCGGCGGCGAGGATCCCGTTCAGCGCCGCCTTGCCCGGGTGGATGCTCTTCGTCATGTCGCCGGATTCGAAGAAGGTGTTGAGGCCGGCCGCCTGCGTCCCGGCCAGGCCCAGCGTCCGCAGCGTCGCATCGGCATCGAGCCCCATGGCGCGCGCCGCGCTCGCCGCCGCGCCGAAGGTGCCGTTGGTGGCGGTGGAATGCCAGAACCGGTAATGCGTCGGCATGACCGCCATGCCGACCCGCACCGCAACC
>JBMFXF010000189.1:0-6457 GCA_049964515.1 Acetobacteraceae bacterium
GCCGCCACCCGGCCCCCGCCACCGGGATCGCCAGCGCCCGGATCGCCAGCGCCCGCAATCGCGCAGTCCCGGCCCCCGAACCGCGCCCCCCGCCCGCTCCCCGCGTGAGCCGGCACCCCTTCGCACGCCGTTTTCGTTGCATTATCGCAATAAACACGCCGCCCCGGAACGCCCCCGCGCTCGCCCGCCGCCAACGAGGTTTCCTCGCCAGCCAACGCGCGGTAAAGTACCTCGATGCCGACCGATCTGCCCAATCTTTTGACCATCTCGCGCATTGCAGCGATCCCGCTGATCGTGTTGTTGGTCGCGGTGCGCACGCCGGCCGGCAACCTCGCCGCCTCGCTCCTGTTCGCCGTTGCCGCAGTGACCGACTGGCTGGATGGCAAACTGGCCCGCAGCCGCCGGCAGACCAGCGACCTAGGCCGCATGCTTGACCCGATCGCCGATAAGCTGCTGGTCGGCGCCACACTGATGCTGCTCGCCGGCTTCGGGCGGCTGGGGGGCTGGGGGATCTACCCTGCCATCGTCATCATGCTGCGCGAAATTCTGGTCAGCGGCCTGCGCGAGTATCTCGCCGGCGTCCGGGTCGGGCTCCCGGTCACCCGCCTCGCCAAGTGGAAGACGGCGGCGCAGATGGTCGCACTCGGCCTCCTGCTCGCCGGCACCAGCGGGGCCGCGGCGGCAGGGCTCGGGGTGGTGCCGCTGGCGTCTCTCGGCGCACTGATGCTGTGGGCGGCGGCGGCGCTGACCATCGTCACCGGCTGGGACTATCTCACCGCCGGCTTGCGCCACGTCGGCACGCCGGCGGCAGCGGGGCGCCCGCCCCCATGAAGATCGGCCAGCTCGGCCCCGGCGGCGGCAGCATGTGCGTGCTCGGCATCGTCGGCTGGTCGGGCAGCGGCAAGACCACGCTGCTCGAAGCCATTCTGCCACTGCTGGCGCGCGGGGGCCGGCGCATCTCCACCCTCAAGCATGCCCACCACGGCTTCGACATGGACCGTCCGGGCAAGGACAGTTTCCGCCATCGCGCCGCCGGAGCGGCGGAGGTGCTGGTGGCGAGCGAGCGGCGTTGGGTGCTGCTGCACGAGCGCCAGGAGGGCGAGGAGATCGGCTTTCCCGGCCTGCTCACCCACCTCGCCCCGGCCGATCTGGTGCTGGTGGAAGGGTTCAAGTCGCACGACTTCCCCAAGCTTGAGGTCCATCGCCCGAGCCTTGGCAAGCCGCCGCTGTGGCCGGATGATCCCGCGATCCTGGCGGTGGCGAGTGACGCGGGCCCCCGGCCGGCCGGGCCGGCCGCGCCGGAGTGGCTCCCCCTCGGCAATCCCGCAGCGGTTGCCGGCTGGGTCGAAGCGCGCCTGCTGGCGCCGGCCGCATCCCTTGAGCGTGGCGCGGGCGCGGAGCACAATGGATGAGGCCGCCCGCGCGATGGCGCGGCGAGGAAAGGATTGGTTGCGCATGCGACGCATCGTACCGGGGCTACTGCTCGCGGGCTTGAGCCTCACCCTCTCGGGCTGCGGTGGCGGCGTGGTGGGCGGCATGCTCGGCTACGGGTCGGACCCCAACCGGCCCGTGGGCAACAGCCCGATGATGCGCCGCGCGCTCGGCGAAGCCACCTCCGCGGTGCCGCTGCGCAGCGAACCGGGCAATGTCTGGCCGCGTGCCATGCCGGCGGTGCCGACTCTCTCCGACCTTCAGAAACAGACCGGCGGGCTCGGCACCGCCCCGGCCGCCAATGCCGGCGCCGCGCCGCCGGGGATATACGCCGCGCCGGGCGGCGCACCGGGGCCCAACCCCCCAGGGGCCGTGATGATCCCCAACGGCAACGGCACCAGCACGCTGATTCTGCCCGATGGCAGCGTGAAGACAGTGCCGACACCCAAGCCCTGAGTCGCTGATGCGGGTACTCTATTTCGCCTGGCTGCGGGAGCGGGTCGGACATGCCGAGGAAGAGGTGGCTCCCGAGGAGGTCACGACGGTCGCCGAACTGATCGCGTGGCTGCGAGCGCGAAGCCCCGGCCACGCGGCGGCGTTCGCCCAAGCGCCGCTGATACGCTGCGCCGTGAATCAGGAATTCGCCCGCCCGGACAGTGCGGTCGCGCCGGGCGACGAGATCGCCTTCTTCCCTCCGGTCACCGGCGGCTGAGCATGGCTCGGATTTGGGTGGGCGAGGCGGATTTCGACCCCGGCGCAGAGATGGCCGCACTCGCCGCCGGGTCCGGCGATGTCGGGGCCATCGGCGCCTTCGTCGGGGTGGTGCGGGCGGATTCCGGCGGACGGAGGCTCGCCGCCATGGCGCTTGAGCATTATCCGGCGATGACAGAGCGTGCCCTCGCCGCCATTGCAGCCGAGGCCGAGGACCGCTGGGAGTTGCTCGGCTGCACGGTGATGCACCGTGTGGGACGGTTGGCACCGGGAGAGCGCATCGTGATGGCCGCCGCCGCCGCCCGCCATCGCGCCGCCGCTCTCTCCGCGACCGGCTTCCTCATCGACTGGCTCAAGACCCGCGCGCCGTTCTGGAAACGCGAGGAGTTCGCGGATGGGACGGCGGCATGGGTGGCGGCGCGAGCGGAGGACGAAGTGCAGTCGGCTGCGTGGCAATGACCGCGAACCGCCGCGACCGCCACTGCCCGCGGAGCCCCGGAAAGGCCGCCGCAGGCGAGTGCCGCATTGGGGGGCGCAGCCTTCGTAGGATGCGTTGACACGGGAAGCGCGGACATGAGACAGGTTCGGCGCAGCGGAGGGGTGGCCGAGCGGCTGAAGGCGGCGGTTTGCTAAACCGTTATACGGGGTCAACCCGTATCGTGGGTTCGAATCCCATCCCCTCCGCCAGTGGCTCTGTTCACTAGCGTTCGCGATTGTCCGCTGAGTGCCATCAAGTCACTGATATAGAGACCGTTCTCCCGTGTAAGCCTGTCCGTGCCTGTTCGCTTGAACGGATCTGAATCCCGACCTTACGTTGTGGGTGGTTTTGTGGTTCGGACTCGCTTGTAACTCCTCCAGTCACCGATGTGCTCCTTGGCTAAGGTTGCACATCGGTTGCTGGGAGAGGGTCGCCGTGGCGCGCTTGAGGCGTTGTCCTCGGGCATGAGATTGGCGCCCTCGACCGGGGCTTAGCGCTCGAACGGTATCCTGAGGCCAGGCCTTGCCCGCTTGCGTCCTCGCTTGGACAAGCGTGAGCATGGGCGCCGGCTCCGAGGCTCCCCGCCGCTGATCAACAACGGAGGTTTCATGTTCGCAGTATCCATCCGACGAAGACCGCGGGTCAGGCTGGGCGCTTGCGGTGGGTGGTTGGTGAGCGAGACCACTGCTTGGCGAGGGCGGCCAGGGCGCGGGCGTGTGCCTCGACGTCGACAACTGCGGGATCGAAGCGGCCGCCGACCCATGTGAGCCATTCCTCGTGCTCCTCATGGTCGGGATTGGCGATCGCTTCGAGGAACGCGCTGTAGCCCCAGGGGCCGCCGACATCCTCGGGCGGACAGCGTCCGGCAGCGTCGATCAGGCGTGGATAGGCAACACCGGCAACGGCATCGGTGATGCGCTCGATGCGCACGGTGTGCTCCCAGCCGTCACCGAAGTCGTAGAGGTATTTGAGCGACCGGACGCCGACATCCTCCACGACATCGACGAGGCGCGCACCGCGCGCGTCGAGCGGCCCGTCGCCGAAGTCCGGGTCAGGGATACCCCAGCCCGTATCGCGGGCACGGAACTCGTAGAGATGGCTGTCGGTCCAGCCCAAAGCCGCCTGGAGCACCAGATGCAGGCGGTCGAGGCGGATGGCCAGCGGCACCTCGATCCGCCGCAGCACGGCGGGTTGGACCTCGTCGAGCGTGACCTTGAGGCCGGCGATGCTGGCGGCGGTCATGCCGCGAGGCTACGGCCCTCGCGCCGAGGCCGCCAGTGCCACGGCAACAACTCGTCGAGCCGGGAGGCCGGGTGATCGGCGATGCGCGCGAGCACGTCAGCCAGCCAGGCGCTGGGATCGACCTCATTCAGCTTCGCGGTCGCGATCAGAGAATACATGGCCGCCGCGCGTTCGCCACCGCGGTCCGATCCCGCGAACAGCCATGACTTTCTGCCCAATGCAATACTTCGCAGCGCCCGTTCGGCCGCATTGTTCGTCAGGCAGATGCGGCCGTCATCCAGGAAGCGGGTGAACGCGGCCCAGCGCTTGAGCATGTAGTCCATTGCCTTCGCCACCTCGGCGTGGCGCGACAGCTTGCCACGCTCGCCGCGCATCCAGTGTTCGAGAGCCCGGACGAGCGGCGCCACGCGCACCTGCCGCTGGGCATGTCGTTGCGCGGTGGGCAGCCCGGTGATCTCGCGCTCGACGGTGAAGATCGCGTCGATCTGGCGCACCGCCTCGATCGCCAGCGGCGCCTTCGCGACATCGGCGAGCACGAACAGCCTGCGGCGCCCGTGGGACCAGCAGGCAGCCTCGACGATCGGGCCGGGCGTGCGGGCGGGATGATAGAGGTCGTTGAACCCGGCATAGGCGTCGGCTTGCAGGATACCTGCGTAGCCCGTGAGATGACGGCCTGGGTGCTCGCCGCCGCGGTCGCGCGAGTAGTGGAAGATCGCTGCCGGGGGGGCCGGGCCGCCGAACGGACGATCGTCGCGCACATAGGTCCAGAGGCGGCCTGTCACGGTCTTCGGACTGGCCAGCACCGGCACGGTGGTATCGTCGCCGTGGAGGCGCCCGGCGGCGAGCACATGCGCGCGGATCAGCGCCACCAGCGGCGACAGGGTCGCCGTGCAGGCGCCCACCCAGTCGGCCAGCGTGGAGACGCTGAGGTCGATGCCCTCGCGGGCAAAGCCCTCGCTCTGGCGGTTCAACGGCTGATGTTCAGCGAACTTGGCATGCAGCACCGTCGCCAGCAGGTTCGCCCCGGCGCGGCCGCGCGCGATCGGGTGGAACGGTGCGGGCGGCTGCGTGATCGTCTCGCAAGACCGGCAGGCCAGCTTCTCGCGCACCGTCTGGATCACCTTGTAGGTCCGCGGGATACACTCCAGCGTCTCGGTGATCGTCTCGCCGAGCTTGCTCAGCTTGCCGCCGCAGCACGGGCAGCTTGTCGGCGACGGCAGCACGACCCGCTCGCGCGGCAGATGTGCGGGCAGCGGTGCCCGCACCGGCCTGGCACGCGTGAACGCGCGCACGGTCGTCATCTCGGGCTGCGCCTGGGCAGCAGCGACCTCGTCCTCGGTGATAGCGGTCTCGGTCTCTTCGAGTTGCATCTCCCACTGGTCGAGCAACTTGCGGCCGCGCTCGGCGGAGGCGTCGAAGCGATCGCGCTTGTGCAGGGCGATCATCAGCTTCAGATGCGTGACCATCGCCTCGGCGCCCGCGGCGCGGGCCTCCCACTCGCGCCGTGCCGCCCGCTCGGCGAGCAGCGCCGCCTTCAGCGCATCGATGTCGTCGGGAAGTGTGTCGTCTGTCTCGCTCACGCCGGGAATCGGATCATACCCGGCCGTTGCCATGCACGCGGAAACATCCGTCCGCGGCGTCACATTCGAGTCATCCGGCCAGTTCCGGTCGCCATGTGCGTTGCGGGTGTCGCCAGTCAATTCCTTCAAGCATGTAGCCAAGCTGCCCCGCCGTGATCGCCACCACGCCGTCCGCGGGGGATGGCCAGATGAACCGGCCGCGCTCCAGCCGCTTCGCGTACAACGACATGCCGAGGCCGTCGTGCCAGAGGACCTTGACCAGGTCGCCCCGCTTGCCACGGAAGACGTAGAGGTCTCCGGCATGCGGGTCGCGGCCGAGCGCCTGCTGCACTTGCAGCGCCAGCCCGTTCATGCCGCGCCGCATGTCGGTGGCACCCGTCGCCAGCCAGACCCGCACGCCGGAGGGAACCGGGATCACCCGCGCAGCACGCCGAGCACGCGGCGCAACGCCGCCGTCCTGACGTCATCCCGGATCCGGACCGTGGTGCCATCCGGCAGCACGATCTCGATCATGGCATCCGCCGTTGCAGCTCGCTTGCGCGAGCGAGGCCGATCAGCCGGACGCGGATGTTCCGCGGTCGTCGCCTCCGGCATCACCCTCAGGGGCAGGAACTGAACACCGTCGGTCCCGGCCAGTGTCCCCCTGCAAACCTGCCGTCGCCAGTTCCACAGGAGCCCCCGGCTGACATCGTGCCGACGCGCCACCTCGGCAAAGCAGGCTCCCGGCTCGTCAAGCTCAGCGACGATGCGCAGCTTCTCCTCGACCCGCCAGCGGCGCCGCCGTTCAACCCCGGTGATGATCTGCACCGCCGTCACACCCGCTCCCGTCCTTTGCAGCGCTCATACAAGCGCCGTTAGGATCAGCACACCGATTCAGCACCGCAAGGCGGCCGTCGCCGGAGGGATACTGTTCGCAGGAATCGATATCGCGTCCGAGCGCCACATGCTGGCACGCCTGGATGGCCAGGGCGCGCCGATCGGTAAGCCGATGCCTATCACAGAGGACCGCGTCGGC
>JBMFXF010000190.1:0-6455 GCA_049964515.1 Acetobacteraceae bacterium
AGGCGGCGGCGGAGCGGCTGGGGCTGCCGGTGCGCACCCCGGCCCGGCTGCGCCAGAACGCGGCGGAACATTCCGCCTTCGCCGCCCTGCGGCTGGATGCGGCGGTGGTGGCCGCCTACGGGCTGATCCTGCCGCCGGCGATGCTGGAGGCACCGGCTGCGGGGTGCCTCAATATCCACGCCAGCCTGTTGCCGCGCTGGCGGGGGGCGGCGCCGATCCAGGCCGCGCTGCGCGCCGGCGATGCCGAGACGGGCATCACCATCATGCGGATGGACGCCGGGCTGGACACCGGGCCGATGCTGCTGCGCGAGGCGGTGCCGATCCCGCCGCGCGCCACCGCCGGGCTGCTGCACGATGTGCTGGCCGATCGCGGCGCGCGGCTGATCCTGCGCGCGCTGGCCGAGATGCCCCCGCCGGTGCCGCAGCCGCAGGCAGGGGCCAGCTACGCCCCGCGCCTGACCCGGGCCGACGCGGTGCTGGACTGGACCGCGCCGGCCGAGGCGCTGGACCGGCAGATCCGCGCCTTCGACCCCTGGCCCGGCAGCGTCACCCTGCTGGGCGGGGCGCCGCTGAAAATCCTCGCGGCGCATCCCGAGCCGGCGCCGCGCGCCGCGCCGCCGGGCACGCTGCTGGACGCGGCGCTGCTGGTTGCCTGCGGGGTCGGCGCGCTGCGGCTGACCCGGGTGCAGCGTCCCGGCCGGGCGGCGCTGGATGCGGCGGCATTCCTGCGCGGGCACCCGGTCGCGGCCGGGACCCGTCTGGGGTGAGCACCTCCTGGGCGCTGCTGGTGGAGTATGACGGCGCCCCGTTCGTCGGCTGGCAGCGCCAGGCCAGCGGGCTTTCGGTGCAAGAGCTGATCGAGGCGGCGGCGGCGCGGCTGGCACTGTCCGCCCCGCCCGCCACGGTGGTCGCCGGCCGGACCGATGCCGGGGTTCACGCCGCCGGCCAGGTGGTGCAGCTGACGCTCGACCGGCCGCTGGCGCCGCGGGCGCTGCGCGCGGCGTTGAACTTCCACCTGAAACCCTACCCGGTGGCGGTGCTGGCGGCGGCGCCGGCCCCGGAAGGCTGGAGCGCGCGGCATTCGGCGCGCTGGCGGCGCTACCGCTATGTCATCCTCAACCGCCCGGCCCGTCCGGCGCTGGCGGCAGGCAGGGTCTGGCACGTGGCCGAGCCGCTGGACGCCGCGGCGATGGCCGCGGGGGCGGCGCTGTTGCTGGGGCGGCATGATTTCACCAGTTTCCGCGCCAGCGCCTGCCAGGCGAACAGCCCGCTGCGCACCCTGGACCGGCTGGAGGTGGCGCGGGCCAGGGCGGAGATCGTGATCACCGCCCAGGCGCGCAGTTTTCTGCACCATCAGGTGCGCAACATGGTGGGCAGCCTGTGGCGCGTGGGCAGCGGCGCCTGGCCGCCGGAGCGGATGGCGGCCGTGCTGGCGGCGCGCGACCGCGCGGCGGCGGGCCCGACCGCGCCGGCCGAGGGGCTGTGCCTGATGGCGGTGGGCTATCCGGAGGACCCGTTCGCGGGCGGGGGCGGTTTCACCGAAGCGTGATCGCGCGCGCCGCCGCTGTCAGCCTGCCGTCAGGCAGCGGCGTCAGGGTCCCGGCAATCGGTTCAGGGAACCCGCCATGCCCGCGTCGCATCCGCTCCGCCGCCAGCCCCGTGGCAGTCGCGCATGACCCACCTGCAGCGCCTGCCGGTCGTTGTTCCCCCGGTTCCGCTGGCGCTGACGGCGCGGCGGCCGAAAGTGTTTCTTTATTCGCACGATACCTTCGGGTTGGGGCATCTGCGCCGCAACCTCGCCATCGCGTCGGCGTTGCTCGAGGGGCCGGCGCCGTTCCAGGTGAGCCTGCTCACCGGCTCGCCGGTGATCGACAGCTGGCGGCTGCCGCGCGGGCTGACGGTGCAGCCGCTGCCACCGGTGGTGAAGACCGGGGCCGAGACCTACGCCGCCCGCGACCCCGGAGCCTGCTTCCCGCTGGTGAAAGGCTATCGGGAGGCGCTGATCCTGAAGCTGGTGCTGCGCCACCGGCCCGACATCCTGCTGGTCGATCACGCGCCGGCCGGGATGAACGGCGAGCTGCTGGCGACCCTGGCGCTGATCCGGCGGGAGCTGCCGGCCACCCGCGCCGTGCTGGGGCTGCGGGATATTCTGGACGCCCCGGAGGCGGTGGCGGAGATCTGGCGCGCGCAGGACATCCATTCCCTGCTCGATCACGCCTATGACGATATCCTGGTCTATGGCGCGCGGCGGATGTTCGACGTGGCCGAGGCGTATGGGCTGTCGGCCAAGGCGGCGGCCAAGCTGCGCTACACCGGCTACGTGGTGGGAAGCCCGGCCGGCGGCACGCGGGCGGTGTGCTGGAACCCGGCTCGCGCCGGCGGGCGCCCGGTGGTGCTGGTGACCGCCGGCGGTGGCGGCGACGGCTTCGCGCTGATGGAGGCGTATCTGGCGGCGCTGCGCCAGCTGCCGACCAACAGCGTCCACTCGGTCATCCTTACCGGTCCGCTGATGGCGCCGGAGCAGGCCACGGCGCTGCGTGCCGCGGCGGCCCGCCGGCCGGACATCGAGCTGGTGGAGCGCACCACCGACCTGCTGCCCAGCCTCGCGGCGGCGGACGCGGTGGTGGCGATGGCGGGCTACAACACCTCGGTCGAGCTGATCGCGTGCCGGGCCCGCGCCCTGCTGGTGCCGCGCGCAGCCCCGCGGGCGGAGCAGCGGATGCGCGCGGAGCTGCTGGCCGGGCTCGGTCTTGCCGTTCACGTGCCGCCCGGGGAATCGCTGGCCGAGCGGCTGGCGGCGGCGCTGCCGGCGCTGCTCGCTGCGCCGCGGCCCGATGGGTCGGGGATCGACCTCAACGGGGCATCGCGGGTGCGCGAGTTCCTGGCCGGGCGCAGCCTGGCGCTGCTGGCCGGACGCGCGGCATGACCTCGGATCTTCCCGTCGCCGATGGGCCGATCGCCTATGTGATGAAGCGCTATCCGCGGTTGTCGGAGACCTTCATCCTCAACGAGATCCGCGCCATGGAACGGCTGGGGGCGCGGCTGCACCTGTTCTCGCTGTTGCAGCCGGAGCCGCCGCCGCATCACCCGATGGTGGCCGAGATCGCCGCCCCGCTGACGGCGCCGCCGCCGGAGCGGCGGGCGATGCTGCGCGCCTTCGCCGCCGCGCATGCGCGCATGATGGCGGCGCGGCCCGCCCGCTACCTGGGCGCGCTGGTTCGCGCGGCCTGGTGGTCGGCGCAGGCGCCGCGGCCGGCCTCGGTATGGAAGCAGTTCGCCCGCGGCGGGTTCGTCGCCGATGCCTGCCGTCGTGCCGGGGTGCGCCACATCCACGCCCATTTCGCCAACGCGCCGGCGGCGGTGGCGCGGTTCGCCAACCTGATGAGCGGCATCCCCTTCAGCTTCACCGCGCACGCGAAGGACCTCTATCTCACGCCGAGGCGGGTGATCTGGCGCCGCGCGCGGGCCGCCCGTTTCGTCGCCACCTGCACCGAATACAACGCCGCGTATCTGCGTGGTATCATGGGTGCCGGGTCGGGTCGTATCAATCGGGTTTATCACGGTATCGACCTTGGTCTGTTCGCCGCCCGCCCGGCCGCGCCGGCGGCCGGGGTGCCGCTCATTCTTTCGGTGGGACGGCTGGTGCCGAAGAAGGGGCATGACGATCTGATCGCGGCGCTGGGCCGGCTGCGCGATCGCGGCATCCCCTTCCGCGCCATCCTGGTCGGTGCCGGGCCGCTGCGCGCTGCGCTGGCGGAACAGATCGCCGCCCTCGAGCTTGCCGGGCAGGTCAGCCTGCGGGGGGCGATGACCCATGCCGCGCTGATCGATCTCTACCGCGAGGCGGATCTGTTCGCCCTCGCCCCGCGCATCGCCGAGGACGGCGACCGCGACGGCATTCCCAACGTCATCGCCGAGGCGATGGCAACCGGGGTGCCGGTGGTGGCCACCGCCATCTCCGGCATTCCGGAACTGGTCGAGGACGGTGTCACCGGCCGGCTGGTGCCGCCGCGGGACCCGGCGGCCCTGGCCGGCGCGATGTCCGTGCTGCTGGCGGACCGGCCCGAGGCCCTGCGCCTCGCCGCCGCCGGCCGTGCGCGGCTCGAGCGCGATTTCGACCTCTGGGTCACCACCACGCGGCTGCATACGCTGATGGGCGGCGCCTGCTGCGCCCCGGCCGCCACCCGCCCGCGCCTGCTGGCGGAGGCGATGTCGTGAGGCTGCTGTATCTCTGCCTCGATCGCGGCATCCCGGTGCTGGGCGACAAGGGCGCCTCGGTGCATGTGCGCGCCTTCACCGCCGCCGCCGCCGCACTCGGGCACGATGTCACCCTGATCTGCGCCAGCACCGGCGCCGGCAACCCACCCCCGCCGGTGCGGCTGATCGCGCTGCCGCCGCCCTCCGACCCGGCCCTGCTGGCCGGGGAAGCCGCGGCCCGCGGCCGCCACCCGGGGCTGCTGGATGACCCGGCGGCACGGCGCGATCTGGCGAAACTGGCGCATGACCGGGCGCTGCCGCGGCAGCTTCTGACCGCGCTGGACCGGGCGGGGGTGCGCCCCGACCTGATCTACGAGCGCCACGCCCTGTTTCACACCGCCGGGGTCGCACTCGCGCGGGCGCTCGGGGTACCCCGCATCCTCGAGGTGAACGCGCCGCTGGTGGACGAACAGCGCCGCTTCCGCGGCCTGGCGCTGGAGGCGGACGCGATGGCGGCGGAGGCCGATTCCTATCGCGGCGCCGATGCGGTGGTGGCGGTTTCCGCCGGGGTGGCGGCGCAGGTGCGCCAGGTGCTGGGCGGGCGGCATCCCCGGGTGGCGGTGCTGCAGAACGGGGTGGACCTCGCCAACTTCCGCCCCGATTCGCGGCGGGCGGAGATGCGCGCCATGCTGGGTCTCGGCGATGCGCCGACGCTGGGTTTCTTCGGCAGCTTCAAGCCCTGGCACGGGGTAGGGTTCCTGGCCGGGGTGTTCGCCGACATCGCCGCCCTCCGGCCGGAGGCGCGGCTGATCGCGGTGGGCGAGGGGCCGGAGCACGCCGCCTTCGCCGCCACCCTTGCCGCCGCCGGATTGTCCCGGCGGGTGATCCTGCCCGGACGGGTTCCCCATCGGGAGGTCCCCGACTGGCTGGCCGCCACCGACCTGACGGTGGCGCCTTATCTGCCGCAGCCGGATTTCTATTTCTCGCCGTTGAAAGTGGTGGAATCGCTGGCCGCCGGGCGGCCGGTGGTGGCCGCGGCGATGGGCGCTCTCGGGCAGATGATCGTGCCGGGCGAGACCGGCCTGCTGTTCCCCCCCGGCGATCATGCCGGCTGCCGGGCCGCATTGCTGGATCTGCTGGATAATCCGCAACGGCGCGCGGCGATGGGCCGCGCCGCCCGGGCCGCCGCCGCCGGCTGGGGCTGGGACCAGGTGGTGGCGCGCGCGCTCGCGCTTGCCGCGCCGCGGGCAACCGCGGCATGAGCCGCCGCGCGTCGTTCTGGCTCGGGCGGTATCTGCGGACCGAGACGGCATCGCTGGCCGCCGGGGCGGTCGCCATGGCCGCCCGCGCGCTGGTGCTGCTGGCACTGCCCTGGCCACTCAAGATCATCATCGACAACGTGATCTTCCGCCGTCCGCTGGCGCCGGCGGTGGCGGCGTGGCTGCCCGATCCGCTGAGCCACCGGATGGCGCTGCTGGATTGGCTCGGCCTCGCCATGCTGGTCCTCGGCACCCTGGATGCGGCGCTGGTCTATGCCGGCAACCGGCTGTTCCTGAACGCGGCGCAGCGGGTGATGTTTGCGATCCGGTTCGATCTGTTCGCGCATCTGCAACGCCTGTCGCTGGCATTCCATCAGAACCGACGCAGCGGCGAGGTGATGGCCCGGCTGGGCGGGGATGTCCGCCAGCTGCAGGATTTCATCGCCGCGCTGGGCATCGATCTGCTGCCGCACGCCCTGACCATCCTGGGCATGGCGGCGGTGATGCTGGCGATGGACTGGCGCTACGCGGCGCTGGCGCTGGCGCTGGTGCCGGTGCTGGTGCTGATCGCCCGCCACTACGCCGCCCGGTTGCGCCGGGCGCTCAGGCTGCTGCGGGCACGGGAAAGCGAATTGCAGGCCCAGGCACAGGAAGTGCTGGCCGGGGTGCAGCTGGTGCAGGCATTCGGTCGCGAGGCGCACGAGGTGCATCGTTTCGGCGCCCAGGCGCAGCAAACCCTGCGTGCCGGCGCCGAAGCCAACGCGGTGCAGGCGGAATTCGGCCCGGCGATGAATTTCACCATCGCGCTGGCGACCGGCGCCATCGCCTGGTACGGCGCGGCGCGGGTGATCGACATCATCACGGCGCGGCTGGACGCGAAATCCGACAGCTATCTCGCGACCTTGCCGAGCCTGCGGCTGACCGATGTGCGGCTCTCAGACGAGACTGTGCGCGAGAATGAGCGCATGCTGACAGGCGGCTTCTACGCCGAAATCGACC
>JBMFXF010000191.1:0-6375 GCA_049964515.1 Acetobacteraceae bacterium
GGTGCAGCGCGATCCGGCGGGCGATTTCGGCCTCGCCCGGGTCGGCACCGAACTCGCCCGCCTCGGCCTGCGCGCGGAGCATGGTTTCGATGGCGGTGCCGGGGCGCAGCAACTCGGGCGGCAGGCCGGCCAGCGCGGCGACGCGCGGGTTCCAGGCCACCAGACGATGGTCGGCGTCCATCATGATGACCCCCACCGGCAGCCCCGCCAGCAGGCCTTCGAGCTGGGCGGTCTTGGCGGCGGCCTGGGCCATGGCGGCGGCCAACGCCGCGTTGGCCTCGGCAAGCACGGCGCGATCGCGGCTCATGCGCCGTTCACGGCGCAGCATGGCTTCGATCTCGCCCAGCACCACCAGCGCGGCCAGGGCGATCAGGGCCGAGATGGCGATCGCGAGACGGATGGTGCCGCGGGCGGCATCCGCGATCGGGGCCAGGGCCTGGCGGCGGTCGCGCAGAATGGCGATCGCGAGCGGGCGGCCAGGGATACTGGCGCGGGCCAGCAGCACCCGGGCGGTACCCGGGGCGGGGCGGAACACCCCGGAGGGTGGGGTGCCGAGCACCCAGGCTCCCGGACGCGGGAAGGGGCCGCTGCCGGCCCGGATCTGGAATCGCACCCGGCCATGGGCGGTGCCGATCAGCGCAAGCACGCTGCCGGGCGCCAGGTTGGCCACCACCAGCGGGGCCATCAGCGCACGCATCGGCGCGTCGAGCAGCAGCCGGCCGGCCGCGCCAACCCGGCGCTGGAGGCGAATGGCCTGCCCCGGCGGGGTGGGGGCCTGGCCGATCAGGGCAGGGTTGGTGGCCTGGCGCACCTGCCCCCTCGGTCCGAGCAGCGCCGTCTCGCACCCGCCGGGAAGCCGCAGCGGCGCGGCGCCGATCGCGGCGCGCAGGTCGAACGCCGGGCCGGCGCGGTCGGCCTCGGCGGCGAGCAGGGCGAGCAGGCCCTTGGCTTCAATCAGCCGGTGGTGGAACCCGGCGGCGGCCAGGGTGGTGTCGGCGGCGAGGCCCGACAGGGCGTGGGCGACGGCGGCGCGGTGTTCGGTATGGAGGGCACGCAGCGTGTTGGTCCAGGTGAGCCCGATGAGCAGCCCGGCCAGCGCCAGCGTGGCGGCCGACCAGCCAAGCCGGGCGCGCAGCCAGCCGCGTCCCCCGTTGGGGGGGCGAGGCTGGCGGGCGATCGCGAGCGCCTGGGCTTCGGTCATTGGACCCCTGGTTCGGGCTGCGGCGGCGTGCCGGTTGCGCCGGACCGGTGTAGCGGGCGGGGCCGGGACGGCACAACCGGAACGCGATCATAATCGCGCTATGGCTACCAGGAGTTTCAATCGGTGGGTTTTGCCGGAATTGCCCCGGGTTTTTTTTGCGGATGCTCGGGTCCCTATGCCGCCAGCGCCTCGGCCACCGTGGCCAGCGCCGGCACCCGCTCCCCCGGGCCCATCACCGCCAGGGTGGGCGTGGCCCGGAAATGCCGCGCCGCGACGCGCCGGATGTCGTCGAGCGTGACCGCGGCGAGCTTCGCCACCGTCTCGGCGGTGGGCACGATGCGGCCGAACACCTGCAGCTGGCGCGCCAGCTGCTCGCAGCGGCTGCCGGTGCTTTCCAGCGACATCAGCAGCGAGGCCTTCACCTGCGCCCGCGCGCGCGCCAGCTCGGTCTCGGTCACGTCGCGCTGCACCTTGCGCAGCTCTTCCAGCGTCACCGGCATCAGCTCGGCCGCCTCGGTCTCCCCGGTGCCGGCATAGATGCCGAACACGCCGCCATCGACGAAGGGCTGGGTGAAGGAATAGACCGAATAGACCAGCCCGCGCCTTTCCCGCACCTCCTGGAACAGGCGCGAGGACATCCCGCCGCCCAGCAGGGTGGAGAGCAGCAGCGTCGGGTAATAATCGGCGTCGGCGTAGCCGACCGAGGGGAAGCCGAGCACGATATGCACCTGGTCGAGTTCGCGGGTTTCGCGGAACTCCCCGCCACGATAGCGCCCGGCCTCGGCGCTGGCGGCGGCGGGGGCCGGCAGGTCGGCGAAATGGCGTTCGGTGAGGGCCACGATCTCCTCATGGCGGAGCGCCCCGGCGGCCGCCACCACGATGTTGGAGGCGGGATACTGGCGCCGCATGTAGCCGGTCAGCACCGTCCGCGGCATGGCGCGGATGCCGGCTTCCGGCCCCAGCACCGGCCGGCCCAGCGGCTGGTCGGGATAGGCCGCTTCCTGGAAGCGGTCGAAAATAATGTCGTCGGGGGTGTCGTTGGCCTGGCCGATCTCCTGGAGGATCACCCCGCGCTCGCGTTCGAGCTCGTCGGGGGCGAAGGTCGAATGGGTCAGGATGTCGCCGATGATGTCGGCGGCGAGCGCAGTGTCCTCCTTCAGCACCTTGGCGTAGTAGGCGGTCTGCTCGCGCGCGGTGTAGGCGTTGAGATGCCCGCCCACCGCCTCGATCTCTTCGGCGATGGCGGCGGCGGAACGGCGCTCGGTGCCCTTGAACGCCATATGTTCGAGGAAATGCGACACGCCGTTCTCGGTCGCGGTCTCGTGGCGCGATCCGGTGGCGACATAGGCGCCGAAGGACACCGTCTCCACCCGCTCCATCCGTTCGGTGACCACCCGCAGGCCGGACGTCAGGCGGGAGAGGCGGAGGGCGTCCTGGGGTTCGGTCACGGGCCTGGTTTCCTGCAAAGCGACAAGCCGCCCATATGGTGCGGTTTGCCCCCGCCGGCCAGCCCCGACCGGGCCCGGTTGCCGGGGCGGGTGGGGCATGGCAGGAATCCCCGCGAGAGTCGGTATCTGCGACAGCCGGGGTCTGCCGGAGCATGGACGCGCTGCCACCACCCGTGAGCGCCACCGCGTCCGCACCGAGGGCGGACCCCGAGCGCCCGTACCCGCCGCCGGCGGCGGAACCGACCCAGGCTGGCCCGCGCGGCATCCGCTTCGACTTCAACCTCGGCGCCCGGGTGGTGCTGCCACCCCGGACCGAGGGGCGGTGGCGGGTCCGCCTCTGCGATCTGGACACCGGCAACGTGCTGTTCCAGAGCGAGAACCAGGGCGCGTTCGTGAACTCCGCCAAGCGCTGGTACGTGCGCTTCGGGGTGGACGTGTGGGACATCGCCGCCGACGGCACGGTGAGCGAGGTCTTGCGCCACGAGTATGACGCCCGCGGGCGGGATGTGCTGATCCTGTTCCCGATCGGCACCCTGGGCGACACGCTGGCCTGGTTCCCCTATGCCGCCCGCTTCGCCGCCGCGCATGGCTGCCGGCTGACCTGCGCGATGGCCGAGACCATCATCCCGATCCTGCGGGCGGCCTATCCGGAGATCCGCTTCGTCTCCCACCAGACGATGCAGGCCGAGGCGCTGGCGGAACGCGCCTATGCCAGCTATTGCCTGGGGCTGTTCTTCGACGATGCCGACTGCGTCTTCCAGCCGACCGATTTCCGCCAGGTCGGGCTGCACCGCACCGCCGGCTATATCCTGGGCGTCGATCCGGCGGAGGCGGCGCCGCGGCTGATGCTGCCCGACGAATCCCCCCCGATCGCCGATCCCTATGTCTGCATCGCCGCGCAGAGCTCAACGCAGTCGAAGAACTGGACCAACCCCTCCGGCTGGCGGGAGGTGATCCGCTTCCTCAGGGATGCCGGCTACCGGGTGATCTGCATCGACCGCCAGCCGGTGCATGGGGCCGGGATCGTCTGGAACCATATCCCGCACGGCGCGGAGGACGAGACCGGCGACCGCCCGCTGGCCGAGCGCGCGCGCTGGCTGCGGCACGCAAAGGCGTTCATCGGGATGTCGAGCGGGTTGTCATGGCTGGCCTGGGCGGCCGGAACGCCGGTGGTGCTGATCTCCGGGTTCACCCACCCGGACAACGAGTTCCACACCCCCTACCGGGTCATCAACTGGCACGCCTGCAACAGCTGCTGGAACGACCCGCGGCACCGGTTCGATCACAAGGATTTCCTGTGGTGTCCGCGTCATGCGGGCACGCCGCGGCAGTTCGAATGCTCGCGGCTGATTACCGCCCGCCAGGTGATCGCGGCGCTGCGCCGCATTCCCGGGCTGGTCGGGGCTGAGGCGGCAGGGGACGCGAGGGCAGGGGTATGAGCACGGTTTCCACCATCCCGGCGGGCACCATTGTGGTCGGCCTCACCGTGCCCGCCGCGGAAACCCTGATCGTCGATGGCGTCGTCTCCGGCCTCGCGGTCGAGGGCGGCGGTATCGCCGAAGTGTTTTCCGGCGGCTCCATCAGCTTTGTGACGGTTTCCTCGGGCGGCAGCGCCAGCGTGCTCTCGGGCGGGTCCGCGGTCAGCGCGACGGTTCTGAGCGGCGGCAACGAATACGTCTATTCCGGCGGTTTCGCCGGCGCGGCGACGCTCGATTCCGGCGGGCGGCTCACCCTGTCGGGCCTGGCGGGGGCGAACGCGGTGGCGAGCGGGGCGGTGGTCGACGGCGGTCAGATCTACGTGCTTTCGAACGGGCTGGCGAACGCAACCACCATCGACGCCGGCGGGGTCGCATACGTCAGCGCGGCTGGCAGCGCCTCGGGCAGCATCGTCAACAGTGCGGGCGACGAGCAGATCTTCGCCTCCGGACTTGCCGACGCGAGCACGGTCGAGGCGGGCGGGAATCTGTTCGTATTTTCGTCCGGAATTGCCTCCGCCACGACGGTCCGGTCCGGCGGCATCCAGCAGGTGGAGGGTTTCGGCACCGCCATTGCGGCCGGGGTGGCCTCCGGCGGGCTCGAATATGTGTTCTCGGGCGGGATCGACACCGGCGCCGTGATCAGCGCGGGCGGGGAGGAGGCGGTGTTCGGCACCGCGTCCTCGGCCACCATCCTGTCCGGCGGGTTCATGGCGGTTTCCTCGGGCGGGCTCGCGCAATCGGTGACCGTCGATGGCGGCGGCGTGCTGATCGTCACGCCGGACGGCACCGCGACCGCCACCGTCTCCGCGGCCGGGGCGGCAGTGGCAAGCGCGGGGGTGGTGCTGTTTTCGGCGACCACGCCGGTCGCCTCCGCCCCCGGGCTGGTCAGCCACGAGACGGTGGGAGCGGGAGAAACGGAATACCTCCTGCGCGGCGGCGCCACCAGCGGGGCCACGCTCGCCGCCGGCGGGACCGAGCGCATCTATGCCGGCACTACCGCCACCGCCGCCGGGATCGCCGGACGACAGTTCGTCTATGCCGCCGGGGTCGCCAATCTCGGCACGGTATCGGCGGGCGGCGCGCAGATTGTGCTTTCCGGCGGCACCGCCTTCGCGGCCACCGTCGGCGCCGGCGGGCTGGAGGCGATCTCCGGCGGCGGTCGGGCCTTCGGCGCGGTGCTGAGCGGGGGCAGCCAGACGGTGCTGGGGACCGCGGACGCGACCGTGGTGCGGGGCGGAACCGAGACGGTGCTTGCCCTTGGCGTCGCCAGCTCTACCGCCGTCAGCGCCGGGGGCGGCGCGGTGGTGCGGTCGGGCGGCATCCTGTCGGCCGCCACCGTGTTCGGCGGCGGTACCATCATCGTCTCCTCCGGCGGAAATGCCGATGCCGATGTGGTCAGTGCCGGCGGTGAGGAGCGCGTCGCCGGCGTGGCCAGCGCCACCGCGGTGTTGCAGGGCGGCAGCCAGACCGTGCTGTCCGGCGCGACGGTCAGCAACACCACCGCCACCGGCGGAACGATCACCGTCAGCGGCGGCGGCAGCGCGGTCAGTGCCGCGCTCGGCGCCGGCGCGGACCTCGTCATCGACGCCGCCGGTTCCGGTTTCGCCACCACCGTCAGCAGCGGCGGGTACGAGGTGATCTCGGCCGGCGGCCTCGCGTCCGACAGCAGCCTGCTGGCGGGCGGCCATCTCGATCTCACCGGCGTCCATTTCGTGTCGGGCGCGACGACGGCGGAGATCAACGCCACCGACACGCTGATCGTGACCGCCGGCAGCGCGAGCTACAGCCAGGTGCTGACCGGCGCTTACACGGGCGACACGATCACCGCCGCCGCCGGCTCGCGCACCGGATCCGATACGCTGCTGACGCTGGATGCGCCCTGCTTCGCGGCCGGCACAAGGATTGCCACCGATCGCGGCCTGGTGGCGGTAGAGGCGCTCCGCCCCGGCGATACGGTGGTGACGGCGTCGGGGCGGCGGCGCCCGGTACTCTGGGTCGGCCGGCGCCGGCTGGAGCCGGCGCGGCATCGGGAACCGCGCCGGGTGCAACCGATCCGCATTCTTCCCGGTGCGTTCGGTCCGGGCCAGCCGCTGCGCCCGCTGCTGCTCTCGCCCGAACATGCGGTGGCGCTGGAGGGCTGGCTGGTGCCGATCCGGCTGCTGGTCAACCACGCCTCGATACGGCGCGACCTCGAGACCCTTACCATCACCTACTGTCACGTCGAGCTCGACGCGCATGATCTGCTGAT
>JBMFXF010000192.1:0-6371 GCA_049964515.1 Acetobacteraceae bacterium
GGCCGGCAACGTGGCGGTGGGCTGCACCCTGGTGCTGAACCCCGCCGCCGCCGCGCTGCTGGCGCAAAGCCGCCCGCCGCCGGGGTTCTTCCACGATTGGTGGGCCTATGCGCTGGTCACCGCCGCCGGCGGCGCCTGCCTGTGCGATCCTGCCGAGGTCATTCTGTATCGCCAGCACGGCGCCAATCTGGTGGGCGCGGCGCGCGGGCCGGCGCGGCGCGCGCTGGCGGCGTTGCGACGGGGGCCGCGCCCGTTCACCAACCGGCTGCGCGCGCTGCTCGACGCGCTGGCGGCGCAGCCGGAGCAACTCAGCCCGGAAGCACGCGCCGCGGTCGCCCGGCTGCGCGCGGCCCTGGCGGGCGGGATCGTCCCTCGCGCGGCGGCTTTGTGGGCGCTGCGGGAAAGGCTGCGCCGGCGCGGGGCGCTCGAGACGCTGCTGTTCCGCCTGTGGTTCCTGATCGGCTGACCCGGCGCCGCCCCGTTACCGATCCCTTCACCTTCGCCGTGCCAGGCTTCCCGCCCTTCCGGGAGGTCCCGCATGAACGCCCTGAGCACCCCCTCCACCCTGATCCGCATCCAGACCTTCGCCTTCGCGGGCATCGAGGCCGTCCCGGTCGAGGCGCAGGTGCAGATCGCCGCCGGAACGCCGAATTTCCTGGTGGTCGGCCTGCCCGACAAAGCGGTGGCGGAGGCCCGGGAACGGGTGCGCGCCGCGTTCTCCGCGATGGGCCTGTCGCTGCCGGCCCGGCGCATCCTGGTCAACCTCGCCCCGGCCGATCTGCTGAAGGAGGGCAGCCATTTCGACCTGCCGATCGCGCTCGCGGTGCTGGCGGCGATGGAGGTGCTGCCGCGGGAGGAGCTCGGCGGCTACGCCGCGCTGGGGGAGGTGGCACTCGACGGCGCGCTGCACGCGGTGGCCGGGGTGCTGCCGGCGGCGATCGGTGCCTCGGCGCGCGGCCTCGGCCTGATCTGCCCCGCTGCCCAGGGCGGGGAAGCCGCCTGGGCCGGCCGGATCGAGGTGCTGGCGGCGGCGGACCTGCTCTCGCTCATCAACCATTTCCGCGGCAGCCAGGTGCTGACCCCGCCCGCGCCGGCCGGTCTCGCCGCCGCCCCGCCCGGGCCCGATCTCGCCGAAGTCAAAGGGTTGGAGACCGCCCGCCGCGCGCTCGAGATCGCCGCCGCCGGCGGGCACAACCTGCTGCTGGTGGGCCCGCCCGGGGTGGGCAAATCCATGCTCGCGGCGCGGCTGCCCGGGCTGCTGCCGGACCTGACCCCGGCGGAGACGCTGGAAGTCAGCATGATCCACAGCGTCGCCGGAATGCTGGACGAAGGGCGGCTGGTGATGCGCCCGCCGTTCCGCGAGCCGCATCACTCCGCCTCCCAGGCCGCGCTGTCCGGTGGCGGGCCACGGGCTAGGCCGGGGGAGATTTCGCTTGCCCATCGCGGCGTGCTGTTCCTCGACGAACTGCCGGAGTTTCCCCGCCCGGCGCTGGAATCGCTGCGCCAGCCGCTGGAATCGGGGCGCACCACCGTCGCCCGCGCCGCCGCCCATATCACCTACCCCGCGCGCATCCAGCTGGTGGCGGCGATGAACCCGTGCCGCTGCGGGCATCTGGGCACGGCGGGGCGGGAATGCGGGCGCGCGCCCCGCTGCGGGGAGGATTACGCCGCCCGTATCAGCGGCCCGCTGCTCGACCGCATCGACCTGACGGTGGCGGTGCAGCCGGCCTCGGCGGCCGAGCTGGCGCGCGCGCCGGCCGGGGAACCCTCGGCGGCGGTGGCGGCCCGGGTGGCCCGCGCCCGCGCCGCCCAGCGCGCCCGCTACGGCCCGGACGGACCGGCCTGCAACGCCGAAGCCGAGGGCCGCGACGTGGCGCTGACGCCCGATGCCGATGCGCTGGCGGCGCAGGCGATGGAGCGGCTGCGCCTCTCTCCGCGCGGCTATATCCGGGTGCTGCGGGTGGCGCGCAGCATCGCCGATCTGGCGGAGGCCGAGGCGGTCGGGCGGGTGCATGTGGCCGAGGCGCTGGCGTTCCGCCAGCGGCATCGCAGCTGAGGCTGGCGGCGGCGCGCGAGCGTGGTGTATCGTGGCGGCCTCATCCCAAGGGACCGCCGTCATGGGTCAGCCCGCCGCCCGCGTCGGCGACATGGTCGAGCAGGAAGAGCCGCACTGCCATGCGCCGATCCACCCGCCCGCGCCGCCGCCCACCCCGGTGCCGCATCCGCCGCTGCCGCTGACCATCATCCCGCCCTGCGCGGTGACAGTGAAGATCGGAGGAATGCCCGCCGCGCGTGCCACCGACCAGACCAAGCCCTGTACCGAACCCTGCGTGCCCGGCGGCCCGGCGATGATCGCGAAGGGCTCGGCCACGGTCACGATCGGCGGCCTGCCGGCGGCGCGCGTCGGCGATCCCACCACCCACCCCAGCTGCGTCGGCCCCATCCCGGGCCCGAGCGGCATCATCACCGGACCGGGCTGCGCCACCGTGCTGATCGGCGGCTGAGCCAACTTGCGCCGCCGCCACTTCGCCGCCTTCGCCCCGATCTGCCCGCGCTGCGCGCGCGACGGGCTGGGGGCGCATCCGCTCCGCCTCGCTGCGGTGTTTCTCGAGACGCCGGCGGGCGACATCCGCCAGGGCGTGCTGCACTGCTCCTCCCCGCCCTGCCAGCTCGAGTTCCCCATCCTGGATGGCATCCCCGTCATCGTGCCGGATCCGCGCGCGGTGGTGGCCGAGCGCGCCATCGAGTGGCTGCTGCGCGACGATCTGGACCCCACCCTGGAAAGCCAGTTCGGCGATGCGCTGGGGCCCAATGGCTGGTTCGACGTGCAGCGCCAGACGCTGTCGAGCTACGGCTGGGATGGCTGGGCCGATCTGGACCCGGCCGAGGCGCCGCCGGCGGCCGGCGAGCCGGTCCCGGGGGCGGCGCGGCGCTGCCTGGCGCGGCTGGAAGCCCTGGCCCCGGGCGCGCCGGCGTCGCTGGTGCTGGACCTCGGCTGCGCCGCCGGGCGCACCAGCTTCGATCTCGCCGCCGGCCATCCGGAGGCGCTGGTGCTCGGCATCGACGTCTCGGCCGCGGCGCTGCGGTTGGCGCAGGGGGCCTTGGCCGGGCGGGTGCGCTACCCGCGCCGGCGCATCGGCCTGGTCTATGACCGGCGCGCGTTTCCGGTTTCCCTGCCGCAGGCGGAGCGGGTGGATTTCTGGCTTTGCGATGCCACTGCGCTGCCCTTCGCGCCCGCGAGCTCCGGGCTCGCGGTGGCGCTGAACCTGCTGGATTGCGTCCCGGAGCCGCGCCGGCTGCTGGCGAGCCTGGCGGAGGTGCTGGCGCCCGGGGGGCGGGCGCTGCTCGCCTGCCCCTACGACTGGGCCACCCGCGCGACCCCGCTGGAAACCTGGATCGGCGGTCATTCGCAGCGCGGACCTTATGGCGGCGCCGCCGAGCCCTTCCTGCGCGCCCTGCTGACCCCGGGGGCGCATCCGCAAGCGGTGGCGGGGCTGCGGATCCTGGCCGAGGATCCGGCGTTTCCCTGGCAGACCCGGCTACACGACCGGGCTTCGGTGTCGTATCGCAGCCATCTGGTGGCGCTGGGGCGGGAGGGGTAGGCGGCGCGTCCGTCAGCCGCGGCGGGGGCGGGGCGCCGGCGGGGTGAGCGGGGCGTGGCGGCGCTCATAGAGAGCGAACAGATGCTCGACCCGGGCCCGGTCGTCGGCGAAGGGCTCGGCGCGATAGAGGCGGTCCACGGCGCGATCCAGCACCTGATGGGCGCGCAGCAGCGCGGGCGGCATGACGGCCGGATCGTAGAGATCGGCGAGGCTGGCGTCCTTGTGGGCGGCGCGGGCGTCGAGGATGGCCTGGGCGAGACGGGCAAGGCGCGGCGCGTCGTCGGCGGCGAGCTCGGGCCAGGGGAAGGGATTGTAGCAGATGCCGGGGGAATAACGGTAGCGGCTTTCCAGACGCCCACCCACGAACTTCATCCACGCCATGTGCATCCGCGCGGTAATCAGGGCGAACTGCCAGAGTTCGGCAGCGGCCGCGACCAGCAGCGCGTTGCTGGGGACAGCCGGCGGTTGCTGCCAGGCGATCGGCAGCCACATGCGCCGTTCCGAGCTGGTCTCGGGGATCGCCAGGAAGGGGCGGTCAGGAAGGACGGTGACATGAAACTCGGTCGGACGGTCGGCCAGACTCCGTGCCAGCAACCCGGCCGTCCGCCTGGCGCGCGGTCCCGTGCCCTTCGGGCCGATCTCGCCCCGACGATAGCGCGCAACCTGTTCGATCAGCGATCGGATTTTCGGCATCCGCCGCAGGATTTGCGGTGGCGTGTCTCGAAACACCAGAAGCCAGCGTTCGTCCGCGTGCAGGTGTTCCTGCGACCCGATGAACGGGCGCAGCATCCGGTCGGCTTGCGGTTCGGCGCGCACCAGTTCGTCCCGCTCGGCTCGGCTCAGGATATAGTAGCCGCCATCAACCGGTTTGGTACCGACCCGCAGCTCGGGCATTCCCGCGCCGGGCGCGCGCGATCGTTCCACCACCAGGTGCGGATTGGCAAGCATGGATGCATCGAACAAATAGGGTGAGATTGCGCGGTGTCGGGACTCGTCGGGGCTGGCTTCGTAGTCACGGTAGGAGAACAGCCGGCGCTCTTCCTCCGCGACCATGGTTCGCCGCGCGAGGCCGACCACCACGCAGTGAACATGCGCTTTGCCACGGGCATCCGATCCCCAGGCGAAGGGGCGGTGTGCGAACGTGATCTCCATGGCGTATTTGCCGAGAATCGCCGGCCAAAGCTGTGCAACCTGCTCGCCCTGGGTGATGGAATTCGTTGCCACGAACCCGATGCGAGGCGAGCCGGATTGAGCGTAGCTCGAAGCCTTGAGGAACCATGCCCCGACGTAATCCAGCCGGGTGCCGCTGGCGCCGAGGCGGCGCATCAGTGTGGATGCCTGGCCCTGCTGATGCTTTCCGCGCATGACGAAGCCGACGAAGGGCGGATTGCCGAGGATATAGTCGCACGTGCCCGGCCGCAGCACCTCCTCCCACGGTAGTTCCAGCGCGTCGGCGCAATGGATATGCGGTGCCGCCGCCAGCGGGATACGGGCAAACACCTCGCCGAACTGCAACGAAAGCCGGACATTCATGATGTGATCCATCATCCACATCGCCACCTCGGCGATACGGGCCGGAAACTCGTTGATCTCGATGCCGTAGAACTGGCCGACATCCACCTTGGACAGCGCCGCGATGTCGAGTTCGCGCTGCCCGCGCGGATTGAGCGCCGCCAGCACCTCAAGCTCCAGCGCCCGCAATTCCCGATACGCGATAACCAGAAAGTTTCCGCATCCGCAGGCCGGATCCATGAAGCGCAGCCCGGCCAGCCGGTCCTGGAACGCGCGCAACGCGGCCGCCCGGCCGCGGTCGCGGCGGTCGCGCAGCCGCACGAACTCCGCGCGCAGCCGGTCCAGGAACAGCGGTTCGATCACCTTCAGGATGTTCTTTTCGGTGGTGTAATGCGCCCCCTGGGCGCGGCGATCGGCCGGATCCATCACCGACTGGAACAGCGCGCCGAAGATCGCCGGCGAGATCGCGTCCCACGAAAACGCGCAGGCTTCCAGCAACAGATCGCGCATCGCGGCGGAGAACGCCGGCACCGGCAGACGCTCGGCGAACAGCGCGCCGTCGATATAGGGAAATGCGCGCAGGTCCTCGTCAAGCGCGCGCTGGCGGCGCGGCTCGGGGGTGTTGAGCACGTCGAACAACGCGCCGAGCCAGGCCCCGGTGTCGGCCCCGTCCGGGGCGGTGCGCTCGCGGATCAGCGCCTCGAAACTGTCGCGCGGCTCGAAAATGCCGGTATCGTCCGCGAACAGGCAGAACAGCAGCCGCACCAGCAGCTGTTCCAGGTCATGGCCGGAGTAGCCCGAGGCCAGCAGCGCGTCGTGCAGCCGCCCCATCAGCTCGGATGCCGCGATGTTGACCGGGTCCTGGTCGCGGAACGACCGGCGCTGCACCCCGACGATGAAGCCGAACGCCTCGATATGTGCCGGCAGATCGCGGAGCGCGAAGCGGGTCTCGATCCCCTCGTCGAGGTCGTAGAGCTCGAAGGTCTGGAAATCGCTGAGCAGGATGTAGCGCGGCAGTTCGGCCTCGGTCAGGCCGGGGAAGTAACTCAGCGCCTGTGCCTTGGCCGGCCGCAGGTCGCGCCCCGCGCTTTTCTGCTCGACCAGCAGCACGCCTTTCCAGAACAGGTCAATGTAGCCGCGGCGCTCGCCCAGCCGCGCCACCGGCGCCTCGAACGCCGCCACCCGGCGCCGGCGCAAGCCGAAGATCTCGAAGAACTCGTTATAGAAGCTCTGGGTCTCGGCGCGTTCGTAGCGCGC
>JBMFXF010000193.1:0-6371 GCA_049964515.1 Acetobacteraceae bacterium
CCCGGGGGCATCCCCGGGGCGCCGGCCGCGCCGCGCCCGGACCGGAGGAACGCCGCGCCGTCAGGCGCCGGGGATCTTGCCCGCCATGGTCGTCAACGCGGTGGAAAGATCGGTGCCGAGGGTGGTGAACGCGGTGATCAGAACGGTTGCCAGCACCCCGGCGATCAGCGCGTATTCCAGCGCCGTCACCCCGCGCCGGTCGCCATACAGCATCCGCAGCAGCTTGAACTTGAGGGTCTCGACCATGATCCTGTGCTCCTTGGAGCGGGTTGCGATCCGCCGCCGGCGTTCCGGCAGGGGCAGGCTTTGCTGCAATCCCAAAAATGACCCGAACTGGTTAACCGTCTGTTACCCGCAGACAAAAAAATACACGCCTGTCGCGCCCGCCTGTCCGCGGGCTACAAACCGCGGATGCTGCCGCCCGCATTCGCCGCCTGGTTCGCCGCCCGCGGCTGGACCCCGCGCCCGCACCAGCTGGCGCTGATCGAGGCCGCCCGTGCCGGCGAAAGCGTGCTGTTGCTGGCCCCCACCGGCGGCGGCAAGACCCTGGCCGGGTTCCTGCCCAGCCTGATCGATCTCGCCGCCGCGCCGCGCCCCGGGCTGCACACGCTCTATGTCAGCCCGCTCAAGGCGCTGGCGGTCGATATCGCGCGCAACCTCATGGCGCCGGTCGCCGATCTCGCGCTGCCGGTCCGCATCGAAACCCGCTCCGGCGACACGCCCGCCAACCGCCGCGCCCGCCAGCGCCAGGACCCGCCGCAGCTGCTGCTGACCACCCCGGAGAGCCTCGCCCTGCTGCTCAGCCTGCCCGATTCGCCCACGCTGTTCGCCGGGCTGGCGCGGATCGTCATCGACGAGGTGCACGCGCTGGCCGGCACCAAGCGGGGCGATCAGCTGGCGCTCGGCCTGGCCCGGCTGGCCAGCCTTGCCCCGGGCGCCACCCGGGCGGCGCTGTCGGCGACCGCCGCGCACCCCGCGGCACTCGCCGCCTTCGCCGGCGCGGGGCGAATCGTCACCGCCGCGGGCGGGGTGGCGCCGGTGCTGGAACTCGTGCTGCCCGACGGGCGGCTCTCATGGTCGGGCCATATGGGGCTCGAAGCGGCGCCGACAATCCTGGCCCGGCTGCGGGGGGCGAAAATGAGCATCGTGTTCGTCAACACCCGGGCCCAGGCCGAGCTGCTGTTCCAGGCGCTGTGGAAACTCAACGACCCGATGCTGCCGATCGGGCTGCATCACGGCAGCCTCGATCCGGCGCAGCGGCGGCGGGTGGAGGCGGCGATGGCGGCCGGGCGGCTCTGCGCGGTGGTTGCCACCGCCTCGCTCGATCTCGGGCTCGACTGGGGCGATGTGGACCAGGTGATCCAGCTCGGCGCGCCCAAGGGGGTGTCGCGACTGTTGCAACGGGTCGGACGCGCCGATCATCGCATGGACCGGCCAAGCCGCGCCCTGCTGATCCCGGCCAACCGGTTCGAGGTGCTGGAATGCGAGGCGGCGATCGAGGCCGTCGCCGAAGGCGCGCTGGACGGCGACCCGCCCCGCCCCGGCGGGCGCGACGTGCTGGCCCAGCACCTGCTGGGCCTGGCCTGCGCCGGTCCGTTCCACCCCGATGATGCCTATGCCGAGGTCCTGCGCGCCGCCCCCTATGCGGCGCTGGCGCGCGAGGATTTCGACGCGGTGCTGGAGTACGTCGCCACCGGCGGCTACGCGCTCGCCGCCTATGAGCGCCATCGCAAGCTGTTCCGCGACGCCGAGGGCCGGTACCACGTCCGCTCCGCCCGCATCGCCGCGCAACACCGGATGAACATCGGCACCATCGTCGAGGCGCCGATGCTGCGGGTGCGGCTGGCCGGGCGGCGCGGGGCGGGGCCGGTGCTGGGGGAGATCGAGGAGTATTTCGCCGCCCAGCTGCGCCCCGGCGACAGCTTCATCTTCGCCGGCCGGCGGCTGGCGTTCCGGCGGCTGCGCGAAACCACGGTGGAGGCCTCCGAGGCGGTTGGTCCCGGGGAGCCGCTGGTGCCGGCCTACGCGGGGGGACGGCTGCCGCTTTCCACCCATCTCGCCGCCCGCGTCCGCGCGCTGTTCGCCACCCCGGCCCGCTGGGCGGTGTTTCCCGAACCGGTACAGGAATGGCTGCGGTTGCAGCGCGCGGCCTCCCGCCTGCCGGGGCGGGAGGGGTTGCTGGTGGAGACCTTCCCCCGCGGCGGCCGGTGGTACCTGGTCGCCTATGCGTTCGAGGGCCGCAACGCCCACCAGACCCTGGGGATGCTGCTGACGCGGCGGATGGCGCGGGCGGGGTTCGCCCCGCTCGGCTTCGTCGCCACCGACTATGTGCTGGGGGTCTGGTCGGCCATGCAGCCGGTGGGGGTGGCCGGCCTGTTCGATCAGGACATGCTGGGCGATGATCTCGAGGCATGGATGGCGGAGAGTTCGATGCTGCGGCGCAATTTCTGCAACGTGGCGGTGATCGCGGGCCTGACCCCGCGCCAGCAGCCGGGCGCCGGGCATTCGCGCCGCCAGGTCACGGTGAACACCGATCTCATCTACGACGTGTTGCGCAAGCACCAGCCCGATCACGTGCTGCTGCGCGCGGCCCGCGACGACGCCACCTCGGGGCTGATCGATCTCGGGCGGCTGGCCGGCTTCCTCGGTCGCATCCGCGGGCGGATCGTGCATATGGCGCTGTCGCGGGTCTCGCCGCTGGCGGTGCCGGTGCTGCTCGAGATCGGCCGCGAGAGCGTGCGCGGAGCGGCCACCGAGGACGCGCTGCTGGCCGAGCTGGAAACCGAGCTGCGGGGCGCATGACCGCCGCCCCGCTGCACCTGGCCGGCGAGCGGCTGATGCTGGACCCGGCCGGGGTGCTGGTGTGGCCGGCGGCGCGGCTGCTGGCGGTGGCCGATCTGCATCTCGAGAAGGGTTCGGCGCAGGCGGCGCGGGGGATGCTGCTGCCGCCCTATGACAGCCGCGCCACGCTCGACCGGCTGGCCCTGCTGCTGCGCCGGTGGTCGCCCGAGGTGGTGCTGGCGCTCGGCGATTCGTTCCACGACAGGGACGGGCCGGCGCGGCTCGGCGCGGGGGAGGCGGCCCGCATCGGCGCCATCGCCGCGGCGCATCGGCTGGTCTGGATCGCCGGCAACCACGACCCTGCCCCGCCGGCGGGGCTGCCCGGGGAGGCGATGGACGTCTTCACCGCGGGCCCGTTCACCTTCCGCCACGAGCCCGGAGCTGGGGGAGGAAGCGGCGGGACGATCGAGATTTTCGGCCATCTCCACCCCAAGGCGGTGCTCGCCTCGCGCGGGGGCAGCCTGCGCCGGGCCTGCTTCGTCGCCGATGCGCGCCGCGTGCTGCTGCCCGCCTTCGGCGCCTATACCGGCGGGCTGGCGGTGACCGACCCGGCGATCGCCGGGCTGTTCCGGCCCGGGGCGCGGGTGTTCCTGCTCGGCCAGGAGCGGCTGTTCAGCTTCCCCCTGCCGGCGCGGCGGCCGGCGTGAGCGGGGCGGCGGTATCCCCCTGGGTGGTGGTCATCACCGGCGCCTTCCTGGCCGCGGTGCTGCGCGGGTTCACCGGGTTCGGCTTCGTGATGGCGGCGGTGCCGATGCTCTCGCTGGCGCTGCCGCCGATCCAGGTGGTGCCGCTGGCGCTGGTGCTGCAGATCGAGATTTCGATGCTCGATCTGCGTCAGGCACTGCGCGAGTGCGACCGTCCCGCGCTGGCCTGGCTGGTGCCGGGGATGATTGCCGGCACGCCGATCGGGGTGGCGGCGTTGACCCTGCTGCCGGAGGCCGCGGCGCGGGTGGTGATCGGCATGTTGATTCTGGTGGCGGTGGGGGTGCTGGGCAAGGGGGTGCGGCTGCCGCCCCGGCCCTCCCATCTGGTCACCCTGGGGGTGGGGCTGATCGCCGGGGTGACCAACGGGCTGGCCGGGATGGCGGGGCCCGCGGTGGTCACCTATCTGCTGGCGCTGCCGCTTTCCACCGTGGTGGTGCGGGCCACCTCGATCGTGTTCTTCGTCACCACCGCGGCGGCGGCACTGATTCCGATGAGCTGGCACGGGCTGGTGGGGCGGGGGACCCTGGGCTGGTCGCTGGCGGCGCTGCCGGCGCTGGCGGCGGGATTGCGGCTGGGACGCTTCGGGTTCCAGCACAGTCCCGCGCAATGGCACCGGCGCGTGGCGCTGGTGGTGCTCAGCCTGCTGGGGGCGGGGCTGATCCTGCGTGGCTGGCTCGGGCGCTGACCGGGTCGGTCGGCGTCCGCAGATCCATGCCCAGCAACGCCCCGGCCGGGTGGAGCCCGGCACCGGCCAGCGCGCCGGTCGCCTCGCCGGCCACCAGCGCGCGCGCTTCCACGCAGCCCAGCCGGGCCGCCAGCGCCGTCATCCCGCCGGCCAGCGCCGCCAGCACCGGGGCCGGATCCAGAATATCGAGGGCGACGAAATGGCTGGCGGTCAGCACCGGGCCGCGCTGGAAATCCCACTCCTTGCGCCAGCAGCAGAGGCCGGAGGGATGCTCGCGTCCGGCCCGACGTGCCACCATGATGCCGCCCCGGCCGCCCGCGGCGGCGGCGAGGCTCTGGCGGGCGTGGCGCCGCCAAGCCACCTTGTCGGGCGCCGGGCGCAGGCTGCGCACCAGCGGATAAACGAGGTCGATCTCCGCCGCCGTCAGCGGCGTGACCGTGATCTCGGCGGGTACCATGCGTGTCGCGGCTCCATCGCGGCTAGCAGGCGCGCCCGGGCGGCACGTTTCATTGATCTGGGTCAATGTGCCCGCCGAGGGGCCCGGCTTGGCTGTCCCCGTGCCCAGCGGAGCCCCCAATCTTTCGGCCGACCCATCGCGTCCGACGGCGGCCGACCCGTGTCTCGGCTGCGACGCGCGCGGGGAGAGCGTGTGCAACGCGATCGGCGACGAATTCCTGCCCCGGCTGGCGGAGGCCACCCAGGTCACGCAGATCGAGCCCGGCCAGTGCTTCATCACCGAGGGCGAGACGGCGGATGCGTTCTTCAACATCACTGCCGGCTCCGCCAAGCTCTACAAGCTGATGGCGGACGGGCGGCGGCAGATCACCGGCTTCGCCTTTCGCGGCCATTTCCTGGGGCTTGCGGTCTCCTCCACCTATGCCTTCAGCGCCGAGGCGATCGAGCCGGTGCGGCTGTGCCGCTTTCCCCGGGCTCGGCTGTTCCGGCTGCTGGCCGATTTCCCGGCGCTGGAACGGCGGCTGCTGGAGCGCGCGGCGACCGAGCTCGTCGCCGCGCAGGAGCAGATGCTGCTGCTGGGGCGCAAGACGGCGCGCGAGCGGGTGGCCTCGTTCCTGCGCGCGCAGGCGCTGGCCGCCCCCTGCGGCCGGCCGCGGGCGCTGGTGGCGCTGCCGATGCGGCGCGGCGATATCGCCGACTACCTCGGCCTGACGATCGAGACGGTGAGCCGCACGCTGACCCGGCTGCGCGCCGAGGGGATCATCGAGATTCCCGATCAGACGCACGTGCTGCTGCGCGATCCGGCGCGACTGGTCCGCGCCGCGGAAGGCTGAGGCCGCGCAGGATCGCCCCGCCGAGCGCGCGCGCCACGCAGCGGTAGCCGAGGTCGTTGTGGTGCAGCCAGTCGGCGGCGATGAAGCCGAGCTCCGGGTGACCCTCCCGCGCCCAGCCGCGCATCAGCCGGTCGCGCGAGAACAGGCGTGCCCCGGTGCGCCGCGCCACCGCCGCCAGGGTGCCGTCGAACAGCGCATCGTCGCCGCTGGCGACCAGCCGGGGCGAGCGCTGGTTGTCCATCAGCACGACATCGATCCCGCGCTGGTGCAGCCGCCGCACCCCGGCGGAGACGAGGCGGGCGAAGGCGACCGGATCGCCGCGGTGCAGCGCGGCGTTGGCGCCGACCTGCCAGATCACCAGCTGCGGGCGGGCGGCGATCGCATCGTGGCGCATCCGCGCCATCTCGCGCCGCGCGTCCTGCCCGCCGATGCCGCGGTTGATGACGCGGATGGAGAGGCCGGGCAGGGCGGCGCGCAGCATCTCCTGCAACTCGGCCGGGTAGGTGTCGTCGGCGTCGCTGGCCATCACCCCCTCGGTGGAGGAGGAGCCGAGGGCGACGATTTTGACGGCGCGGCCGGCGCGGATGGCGGCGTCCAGATGCGGCAGCACCAGCGCCGGGGTGCCGGGATCGGGCGGGCAGGCCGGGGCGGCGTGGGCGAGGCCGGCGAGCGCGAGCCAGAGCGCCAGGACGAGACGGTCAGCCCGCATCCAGCGCCCGCTTGAGGGCGGCGTTGACCAGCGCCGGATTGCCCTTGCCCGCCATCGCTTTCATCACTTGGCCGACGAAGAAGCCGAACAGCTTCTCCCGGCCCGAACGGTATTCCGCGACCTTGTCGGCGTTGGCGGCGAG
>JBMFXF010000194.1:0-6351 GCA_049964515.1 Acetobacteraceae bacterium
GATGGCGGCGAGGAGGGCGCCGATCTGGTGGAGGCGCGCGTGCACCAGGGCCATCAGCGCGGGGGCGAGGCGGGGGGCTTTCGGGGCGTTCGGCGCCTCCGAGGTGGGGACGAGTTCCGCGCCCAGCTGGGTGACGCGTCCGGCCAGGCTCGAAAGCAGCGCGGTGAGGAACGCGAGCAGCATGGGTGGGCACGGGTCCTTTCGGGGTTGGGGTGAACAATGTCAGCGCATATAACGCGCCTACCCCGGCCTGTCAAGGAAAAATATGCCCGACAAGAAGAAATCCCGGCGTTACCCCCCGGTCAGGCTCATGTGCCGTCCCACCGAGGGCGAATTGTGCCGCCGATCGATCACGAAATCATGCCCCTTCGGCTTGCGCGCGATCGCCGCCCGGATCGCCGCGTCCAGCGCCGCATCGTCGGCTCCGCCGCGCAGCACCGCGCGCAGATCCGCCTGATCGTCCTGGCCCAGGCACATGTACAGCGTGCCGGTGCAGGTCAGCCGCACCCGGTTGCAGCTCTCGCAGAAATTATGCGTCATCGGGGTGATGAAGCCGATCCGCCGCCCGGTCTCCCGCACCGTCGCGTAGCGGGCCGGGCCGCCGGTGCGGTAGTCGGTGTCCTCGAGGGTCCAGCGCCGGCGCAGCCGGGCCCGCACCAGCGACAGCGGCAGGTACTGGGCGGTGCGGTCCTCGGAGATCTCGCCCATCGGCATGGTCTCGATCAGGCAGAGGTCGAAGCCCTGCTCCCCGCACCAGGCGATCAGCGTGTCGAACTCGTCCTCGTTCACCCCCTTCATCGCCACCGTGTTGATCTTGACCGCGAGGCCGGCCGCCTTGGCGGCGGCGATCCCTTCCAGGGTGGGGCCGATCTTGCCCCAGCGGGTCATGTGAGTGAACCGCGCCGGGTCCAGCGTGTCCAGCGAGACGTTGATCCGCCGCATCCCGGCCGCCTTCAGCCCGGCGGCGAAGCGCGCGAGCTGGGTGCCGTTGGTGGTCAGCGTGAGCTCGTCGAGCCCGTCCGGGGCGCCGATGCGCGCGCCCAGCCGCTCGATCAGCCGCATCACGTCGCGCCGCACCAGCGGCTCGCCGCCGGTGAGGCGGAGCTTGCGGGTGCCGAGGCGCATGAACGCCGCCGCCAGACGCTCGAGTTCCTCGAGCGTCAGCAGGTCGCGCTTCGGCAGGAAGGTCATCTCCTCGGCCATGCAATAGACGCAGCGAAGGTCGCAGCGATCGGTGACCGAAACGCGGAGATAGGTGATGGCGCGGCCGAACGGGTCGAGGACGGGCGGGGACATGGCGTTGAAGGTGCGCCCGCCCGGTGGATTGTTCAAGACGGCGCGCGGCTTTATCCGGCCCGCAGCGCGCCCAGCACCGAGAGGGCGAAGCGCAGCGAGGCCTGGGTCTCGGGGTCCCGCAGCAGCTGCCACAGCCCGCCCAGCCCGCCCGCGGGTCGCGGCAGGTCGCGTTCGCGCCGGGTTGCGGCCTCCACCGCGGCCACCAGCCGGGCCGGCAGGCCGGAGGCTTCCACCGTGTCGGCCAGCGCCACCAGCCGGTCGGCCAGGCCCGAGCGGGTCACCCGGTCGATCAGGATCAGTGCGTTGCTCGCGGTCTCGGCCAGCCGGGTCACGATGTCATCGGACAGCGCGTCCGCCGCGCCCCCGGCGACGCGGGCCAGGGACACCAGCCGTTCCAGATCGCCGCTGCCGACCAGCGCGGCGATGGCGGGCAGCGCGGCGGCGATGTCGCTGCGGGTCACCCGGTCCAGCAGGTCGATCCCGTCGGCGGCCAGCCCGGCCAGGCGGGAGACGATGTCGTCGGACAGCGCATCGCCCGCGGCCCCCAGGGTGCGCGCCAGCGCCACCAGCCGGTCCAGGTCGCCATTGGCCACCAGCCGGCCCAATGCCGCCTCGGCCGCGGCGCGGGAGTCCTCGTCCAGCACGGTGTCGGCCATGGCACGCCCCCTAAAGCAGCCCGCGGGCCGAGGCCCAGTAGAGCTTGTTGTAGGCCATCTTGAACGCATGCATCGCCGCGTTCGGCGGTTTCGGCTGCGGCGGGTGCGCGTAGTCGAACATGGCGTAGGTGGCGCGGTCCTTGCCGGCCTCGATGAAGCAGAACACCTTGCCGTCGTACTGGCGCACGGCGCGGCCGGTCTTGACCAGCGAGGCGACGTTCTCCGCCGCCGCCTCGGCCTCGAAATGCGCGGTCGAGCCGGCCTTGCTGATCGGCAGGTTGGTGGTATCGCCCAGCACGATCACGCTGTCGGCGTGCTCGCCCACCATGCGCAGGCTGTGCCGGTCGGTGGGGATGAAGCCGTTGGCGCCGAGCTTGTTGGCCTCGATCACCGCCTGGCCGCGATGCGGCGGGATGGTCACCAGCAGGTCGAACGGCACCTCGGCCCCTTCCTCGGAACGGGCAACCCCCTTGGCGGCGTCCACTTCCTTCAGGTTGAAGAAGGTTTCCTGGCGGATGCCCAGGCGCTCGAACTCGGGGCTGGCCCATTTGGCCACGTTTTCCAGGCTGTGGGCGCGGCCGATCGGGTAGGTGTAGTAGAACTCGGTCTTGTCGCCGAGGCCCTTGTCGCGCAGGAAATCATGCATGGTGAAGGTGATTTCCAGCGGGATCATCGGGCATTTGTGCGGCAGCCCCACGGTGATGAGGATGCGCCCGCCGGTGAAACCGTTCAGCCGGTCGTAGAAGCGCATCGCGTCCTCGGCCGAGTAGCAGTGGATCGCGGTCTCCTTGAGGCCCGGGATCTCCTCCGGCACCGGGCGCGAGCCGGTGGCGATCACCAGCAGGTCGTATTCATGGGTGCGCCCGGATGCGGTCACCACGTGACGATCGGCCAGGGCGAAGGTCTGCACCGGATCGACATCCAGCGCGATGGTCGGCTCCAGCAGGCTGGCCTGCTCGCGTTCCAGCTCGTCCGGGGTCATCCGCCCCATCGCCACGTAGAGCCAGCCGGGCTGATAGACATGCTTGTCGGAGGCGGTCAGCATGGTGATCCGCGCCTTGCCGGCGCGCAGTTCCGGCGCCAGCCGCCGCGCCACGTTATTGGCGAAGATGGTGCCCGCCATCCCGCCGCCTGCCACCACGATGCGCATCGACGCCTCCCTTTCCGGCCCTGATTATTTCGCTTTACGCACGAAAAGATGCCAGACCCCGGCGGGATCCTGCTCGGTCCGTTCCATCACATGACCGACCTTGCGGACCCATTCCGGCACGTCCTTGGCGGACCCCGCGTCCGAGGACAGCAGTTCCAGCACGTCGCCCACCTGGGCGCGCTTGAGGGTGGTGATCAGCTCCATCAGCGGCCCGGGGCAGAAACTGCCGCGCGCGTCCACCAGCATCGTCTCGGCCATTCGCGTCTCCTGTGGCGGGCGGTCAGAATACCAGCAACTGGCCGGCCTCGGCATCGGAAAGAAACCCGGTGAGCCCGGCCACGCCGGCGACATGCGGGGCGAGGTCGGCCTCGGTGATGCCCATCACGTCCATCGCCATCGAGCAGGCGAGGATGCGCGCGTCGCCGAGTTCCACCGCCTGGCGGAACAGCTGTTCGAACGGGGGCGCGTTGCGGGTGGCGAGCAGCTCGCCCATCGGGCCGGCCGCCGGGGCGGCGGGCGCGGGGCTGCGGAGGAAATGGGCGAGCGCGTTCATCGACAGGAACACCGTGACCGGGCGGCCGGAGACGGCGGCGACCGAGGCGGTCATGGCGGCGAATTGCAGGGTCTCGCGCTGGCCCGACTGGCAGATCAGGAACATCGGCGGCGACATGGCGTGCCCTCCTCGGCGCGCGTTGGATGCGCTTTGGGAGATATTTATCCCGCCGGCGCCCGTCAGGCAATCGGTTTCTCCGCCTCAGGGCAGACGCGCCAACCGCTCCCCCAACAGCGCGAAGAACCCGTCCGCGTCCAGGGTTTCCGCCAGGGTCACGTTGGCCGGCCTGCCGCTGCGTCCCCAGCGGTCGATCACCGTGCGCCCGCGGCTGGGGCCGGGGCCGAGATCGACCGTGACCTGCGCCGGGCGGGTGCGGAACAGCCCGGGGCGGATCGCCCAGGCGACCGCGCAGGGGTCGTGCAGCGGCGCGCCGAGGCCGCCGAGCCGCGGCGAGGCCGGCACGCCGGCCTGGATGGCGCAGGCCGCCGCCAGCGCCCGGCCGGAGCCCCGGGCGCGCAGTGCGGCCAGCCGCGCCGGGGTGGCGAGCGCCTGGGCGGTCAGTTCCAGCCCCACCAGCACGATCGGGGCGCCGGAAGCGAGCAGGATCGCCAGCGCCTCCGGGTCGTTGAAGGCGTTGAACTCGGCCGCGGGGGTGGCGTTGCCTTCGCCCCAGGCGCCGGTCATCAGGATCAGCTGCTCGATACGGGTGGCGAGCGCGGGTTCGGTGGCCAGCGCCAGCGCCAGGTTGGTGGCCGGGCCGAGGCCGATCACCCGCATCGGCGCGGCGCTGGCGCGGAGGAGGCGGCGGATGGCGTCGGCGGCGCATTCGCTCTGCGGGGCGGGGCCCGGCGGCAGGGCGACGCCGCCCAGCCCGTCGGCGCCGTGGACCCGCGGCTCTTGGGTGAAGGCGCCGAGCAGCGGGCGGGCCGCGCCTGGGTAAACGGGCGGCGGGTCGGCGATCAGCCCGGCGACCGCGCAGGCATTGGGCAGGGTGCGGTCCAGCCCCAGATTGCCGCCGACCACGGTGACGGCGCGGATATCGAGCTCGGGCGCGGCGAAGGCGAGCAGCAGCGCCAGCGCGTCATCGGTGCCCGGGTCGCAGTCGATCAGGGTGGGGATGGCCATTCACGCCGCCCGGGCGCGGGGGCAGGCCAGCCGCGCGCGCAGCCGGCCGAGCCGGGCCACGCCGTCCAGCCGCCGGTCGAGGAAGGCGGTGAGCGCCGCCGGGTCTTCCCCGGCCGGGCTGAGCCAGAACAGGGTGGTGGCGGCGAGCACCAAAGCCAGGATCGCGCGCTTGGTGTACCAGGCGATATCGTCCGAGCGATCGCCGGCGGCAGCCCAGATCGCATCGACCGTGCGCGCGGTGCAGGCGGCGGCGAGCGCGGCGTGGCGGGGCCTGGCGAGTTCCGCGAGAGCCCGGCGCGCGGCCTCCCGATGCGGGGCGGCCTGTTCGAGGCGGAGCAGGATCGCCGCGCGCACCCGCCCGCTGGTGCGCAGGCCCGCGTGGTCCGGCCCGGCGAGGGCGGCGACCATGCGGCGGTCGGCAAGGTCGCAGAAGGCGGCGATCATGTCGGCGGTGCCGCCGGGGAACAGCGTGGCCGCGGCGGCGGGATCCGCGCCCGCCTCGGCGAGGCCGCGGCGCAGCGCGGTGAGCGTCCAGCCGTCGCAGGGGATATGGGCGAGCGCGGCCTCGAGTGCCGCGTCCCGCTCCGGGCTTTGTTCCGGCGCGGCGATCATGCCGCCGCCCCGATGGCGCGGGAGAGTTCCTCGGCGAAGCCGAACAGGCGGAAATCGGTCATGCGCATCGGGTAGAGGATGCCGTCGAGATGGTCGTACTCGTGCTGGACCACGCCGGCGTGAAAGCCGCTCACGACCCGTTCCACCCGGTTGCCGTCGAGGTCGAGCCCCGCATAGCGGATGCGCGGCGCGCGCGGGACGGCGGCGCGCAGGCCGGGGATGGACAGGCAGCCTTCCCAGCGGAGCACGCGCTCCTCGCTGAGCAGCTCGACTTCGGGGTTGATGAGCGCGGTGTTGGGCAGGGGGGTGTCCTCGGGGTCGTCGCCGCGCCGTCCGTCCGGCACGCGGAACACGAACAGGCGCAGCGGGATATGCACCTGCGGGGCGGCGAGGCCGACGCCGGGCGCGTCCTCCATGGTTTCCATCATGTCGGCGACCAGGCGGCGGATCTCCGGCGCGGCGGGGTCGGTCACCGGGGCGGCGGGGCGGATCAGCACCGGATGGCCCATGCGGGCGATTTTCAGGATGGCCATGGCGTCCTTGCGGGGGGTGAACGGATTTGCGCGCTGGCGCGGGCGTGTTATAGGCGCCTCCGTCGCGCCGGGCCACCGGATGCGGCTGCGCGCGCGTCCCCGATTGGCGGGGGTGGCAATCTGAAAGGAGAAGGCGGCCAAGTGCAGGTTCTGGTTCGTGACAACAATGTCGATCAGGCGCTGAAGGCGCTCAAGAAGAAGATGCAGCGGGAAGGGATTTTCCGCGAGATGAAGCTGCGGCGGCACTATGAGAAGCCCAGCGAACGCCGCGCCCGCGAGGCGGCCGAGGCCGTCCGGCGCGCCCGCAAGATGGAACGCAAGCGGCTGGAACGCGAAGGGTTCTAGCCACCCTTCCGAACCTCCGCCCGGTGTCCTGCCCCTTACCTCCGCTGCGCCGGGCAGCGAAGGCAAGGGATCCGCAGGTCA
>JBMFXF010000195.1:0-6347 GCA_049964515.1 Acetobacteraceae bacterium
GCGCGCCGGGTCGGGCGGCGGCAGCGCCGCGGCCGGTTCCACCCCGATCGGCAGCACGGTGAGTTTCTCCGGCGGAAAGCCGCGCCCGACCAGCCGCTCGGCCACCGAGGGCGAGACGCAGACGAAGCGCGCGGCATAGGCCAGCAGTCCCGGCAGGCGGCGGGCGAACAGCGCGCCGGGGCGGTAATGCACATCCTTGTGCGCGTCCCCGCCATGGAACGTGACCACCAACGGCACCCCCAGCGCGCGCGCCAGCGGCAGCGCGATCGCCCCGCCGCGGCCGAACTGGGCGTGGATCAGCGCCGGGCGGCGCGCCGCCAGCGCCGGGAGGTCCGGCGGCATGATGCCCGCCTGCTTGAACAGGGCCCGCCGCAGCGGCACCAGCATCCCGTCCCCGCCCAGGATCAGCGGATCGAGCCCGGCCGTCCCATCCGGATCGCGCCGCGTGCCCACCCAGAACGGGGCCAGCCGGGAAAACCCGAGATACTGCCGGCGCATGAACCCATGCTCGGAACGGGCCAGGATGCGGTCCCGATAGACCAGCAACGGGCGGGGCACTACGCCGGCCACAGCCAGGCCGCACCCCGCACCCCCGAGGAATCGCCGTGCCGGTTGCGCAGGATCGGCGTGCGAACCACGTCGCTGAACACATGCCGCGCGATCAGCCCGGGCAGCACCGTGTAGAGGTGATCCATGTTGGACAGCCCGCCGCCCAGCACGATCGCATCCGGATCGAGCAGCCCGATCACCGCCGCCAACCCCCGCGCCAGCCGGTCGGCATGGAGATCCAGCGCCTGCCGCGCCCGCGCCTCGCCGGCGGCGGCGCGGGCGGGAAGGGTGCTCGCGTCATGCGCGCCCGGGCCGTCCGCCGCCGCGGCCAGCGCCGGTCCGCAGACGAAGCGTTCCAGGCAGCCCCATTGCCCGCACCAGCAGCGCGGGCCGGGCAGCTCGTCCAGCCGCGGCCAGGGCAATGGATTGTGCCCCCATTCGGCGGCGATCCGATGCGGCCCGCGATGCAGCGCCCCGTTCAGCACGATGCCGCCGCCGACGCCGGTGCCCAGGATCACCCCGAACACCATCGCATGGCCGGCCCCGGCACCGTCGCTGGCCTCCGATAGCGCGAAGCAGTTGGCGTCGTTCTCCACCCGCACCGGCCGGCCCAGCCGCGCCGCGATATCGGCATCGAAGCGGTGCCCGTTCAGCGCGATCGAGTTGGCGTTCTTCACCAACCCCGTCGCCGGGCTGATGGTGCCGGGGATGCCGATGCCGACCGTGCAGGTGACGCCGAGCGCCTCCTCCGCCGCGCTCACCAGGCCCGCGATCGCCTCCAGCGTGGCCGCGTAGCCGGCGGGGGTGGGCACGCGCCGGCGCAGCCGTTCGGTGCCGTCCGGGGCCAGGGCGGCGATCTCGATCTTGGTGCCGCCCAGATCGATGCCGATACGGGTCGTGCTCATCGGCCGGCCGGTCAGTGCGCCGCCGGCGCCCCCGGCTGGCGCAACGGCAGCGCCCGGGCGAAGGCGTCGATCTCGAGGCAGGCGGCGACGATGCGGTCGGTGGTGGGGTACGCGGCCAGGTCGATGCCGAACCCGCGCGCGCCCATCGCCTGGCTCATCAGGCAGAGATCGGCCAGGCCCGGAGTGTCGCCATGGCAGAATCGTCCGGTCTCGGCCTCCGCGGCCAGCCGCGCCTCGCCGATGCGCAAGCCCTCGGCGAACCAGTGGCGGATCCAGGCGGTGCGCGCGGCCTCGTCGGCGCCCAGCGTCTCGGCGAGGTAGCGGCGCACCCGCGGCACGATCAGCGGGTGGTGATCGGCGGCATAGATCAGCGCCAGCCCGCGCACCCGCGCCCGCCCGCGCGCATCCGCCGGCAGCAGCGGCGGGTTGCGGTAGATCTCGTCCAGATACTCGATGATGGCGAGGGATTCGTACATCGGCGGGGCGTCGTCGAAGATCACCGACGGCACCACCTCCTGCGGATTGACGGCGCGATACTCGGGCCGGTTCTGCATCCCGGCGTCGAGGTCGATCATGGTCTCGGTGAACGCCAACCGCTTCAGGTTGAGCGCGATGCGCACCCGGAACGCCGCCGCCGAACGCCAGAAGCCATACATGTGGATCATCGTGCCGCCTCCCGCGCCGGTTCCACCCCGGCCGGGTTCGATGTTACAGGGGCGGCGCAGCAAAGGGAAACGCGATGATGTCCGAGGGCCGTCTCTACATCACCAACCGCCGCACCTCGTCCTGGTCGATGCGCGGCTGGCTGGCGGTGCGGCTGGCAAGGCTGGATGTTGAGGAGGTGCTGATCCCACTGGTCCGCCCCGGGCCGACGCCCGGCATCCGCGCCGTCTCCCCCAACGGGACCGTGCCTTATCTGGAACATCGCGGCGCGCGGATCTGGGAATCGCTCGCCATCGTCGCCTGGTGCGCCGATCAGGCGCCCGGGCTCTGGCCGACCGAGCGGGTGGCGCGCGCCGCGGCCTGGTCCGCGGCGGCGGAGATGCACGGCGGGTTCCAGGGGCTGCGCCGGTCGATGTGGATGAACCTCGGCGCCGATTTCGCCGGCCTCGGCCGCACCCCGGAGGCGCTGGCCGACATCGCGCGCATCGAGGCGCTGTGGGCGGATCTGCAGGCCCGCCACGGCGGCCCCGGCCCGTTCCTGTGCGGCGCCGGGTTCGGTGCGGTGGACGCGATGTTCGCACCGGTGGCGGCCCGCTTCCTGACCTGGCAGCCGCCGCTCACCGCGGCGAGCCGGGCCTATTGCGCCGCGGTGCGCGCCCATCCGCTGGTGGCGGCCTGGTATGACGCCGCCGCCGCCGAGCCGGCGGAATGGCAGGTGGCGGAGTACGAAACCCCGCCGTCGCGGTAGCCGCCCTTGCCGGCTCTCCCGCGCCGCCCTTCAATGCCGGCCGAGTAACGAGGGATGCGCCGGAGATGGGCAAGCTGGACGGCAAATGGGCCTGGGTCACCGGCGCGGGGTCCGGGATCGGCGATGCGGCGGCGCGGGCGCTGGCCGCCGAGGGGGCGACAACGGTGCTCACCGGCCGCCGCGCCGCGCCACTCGCGGAGGTGGCCGCCCGCATCGCCGCCGCGGGTGGTGTCGCGCATGTGCAGCCGGCCGACCTGACCGAGCCAGCCCAGGTGGCCGCGGTCGGTGCCTTCCTCGCCGCCACCGCCGGACGCTGCGACATCCTGGTCAACAACGCCGGGGTGAACATCGTCGATCGGCACTGGGACCGGCTGACCATGGACGGCATCGCCACCGTGGTCGCCGGCAACCTGACGGCGCCGCTCTATTGCGTCACCGTCGTGCTGCCGCTGATGCGGGCGCGGCACGACGGGGTCATCATCCACACCGCCTCGATGGCCGGCCGCTTCATCGGCGGGCTGTCGGGCCCAGTCTATACCGCGGCCAAGCACGGGCTGGTGGCGGCCAGCCACTCGATCAACATGGCCGAATGCGTGAACGGCATCCGCTCCACCGTGCTGCTGCCCGGGGAGGTGGCGACGCCGATCCTGGACCGGCGCCCGGTGCCGGTCAGCGCCGAGGACCGCGCGCGCATGGTGCAGCCCGAGGATTGCGCCGACCTGATCCGCTACATCGCCTGCCTGCCGCCGCATCTGGTGATGAACGAGGTGATGCTGGCGCCGACCTGGAACCGCGGCTATGTGGCCGCGCTGCAACGCAAACTGTAAGGACCGCCGCCCGATGGCCACGAACCGCAAGCGCGTGATGGTGCCCCATGTGATGGACCGCGCGGGGGTCGATCTGCTCGCCGCGCGCGAGGACATCGCCCTCGAAGTGTACCCGGCCGGCATCGACCAGGCGAGCCTGCTGCCGCTGCTTGCTGATGTCTCGGGCATCGCCCTCTCCGCCACCCCGTTCCGCGCCCGCGAACTCGCGGCGGCGCCGGCGATCGCGGTGGTGGCGCGCATCGGCGTCGGCTTCGACGCCGTGGAGGTGCCGGCGCTGACCGCGCGCAAGGTGCCGCTGATGACGGCGGGGACCTCCAACTCCACCTCGGTGGCCGAGCACGCGCTGTACCTTATGATGACGCTCGCCAAGCGCGGGCCGGCGATGGATGCGCTGGTGCGCCAGGGCCGCTGGGTGGAACGCCATGCCGGGCTGCCCGGGGAGATCGCCGGCAAGACGGTGCTGATCGTGGGCTTCGGCCGCATCGGCACCCGCTCCGCCCGCCGCGCCGCGGCGATGGAGATGGATGTGCTGATCTTCGATCCCTATGTCTCGCCCGACGTGATCCGCGAGGCCGGTTACGAGCCGGTGGCCGATCTCGAGACCGCGCTGCCGCGCGCCGATTTCGTCTCCATCCATTGCCCGAAGAACTCCGAGACGGTGGGGATGTTCAACGCCGCGCGGCTGGGGCTGATGAAGCGTGGCGCGGCGATCGTCAACACCGCCCGCGGCGGCATCATCGACGAGGCGGCGTTGCACGCGGCGCTGACCGCGGGGCATCTCTCCGGTGCCGGGCTCGACGTGCTGGCCGAGGAGCCGGCGCGGCCCGATCACCCGCTGTTCGCGCTGCCGCAGGTGGTGCTGTCGCCGCACATGGCCGGGGTGACGGTGGAATCGATGGCCGGGATGGCGCGGGTGACGGCGGAGAACATCCTCTCGGTACTGGACGGCCACCCGATCCGCGCCCATGCGGTGAACCCCGAAGTGTTCGACTGAACCGCCGCGCCGGCCGAGACCTCGCCCGACAGTGGCGTCAACCGGCCGGACACGTCCGCCCATTCCGCCAGGAGGCGCCCATGCCCCAGCCCGATCACATCTCCCGCCTCGGCGTGCCCGACCCGGCGACGCTCGATGACGACCTGCGCGCGATATGGGGCAAATGCGAGGAAAAGCTCGGCTTCGTGCCGGCGGTGTTCAGCGCCTACAGCCTCAAGCCGCAGCGGCTGCGCCATTTCATGGCGATGTATAACGAGATCATGCTCTCGCCCTCCGGCCTCTCGCGGCTCGAGCGGGAGATGGTGGCGGTGGTCGTGTCCTCGGCCAACCGCTGTTACTACTGCCTGGTGGCGCACGGTGCCGCGGTGCGGCAACTGTCGGGGGATCCCGAACTCGGCGAGATGATGGCGCTGAACTACCGGGTCGCCGCGCTCGATGCGCGGCAGCGGGCGATGCTGGATTTCGCCTGGAAGATGACCACGACCCCCTGGCTGATCGAGCAGGCGGACCGCGACGCGCTGGCCGCGGCCGGCTTGTCGCCCGAGGATATTTTCGACCTCGCGGAGACGATCGGGTTCTTCAACCTGTCGAACCGCATGGCCTCGGCGACCGACATGATGCCGAACCCGCAATACCACCGCCAGGCGCGCTGAGCCGCCCGGCAGATCCTGCCCGGCAACCCTGGCCTGGCGCGACGCGGTTGCGCGCCCCGCGCGCTGGCACGCCGCTTGCTGAACCCGGTGCATCCGCAACCGGGAGCCTCGCCCATGTCCCTCACCGCCGCCGTCGGCAGCCTGCCCAGCACCGTCCCCTCGACCGGGACCGCGCATCGCCATCACCATGATTTCGACAGCACCCTGCGCCGCGCCGGCCAGGCGGTAGCGCAGACCGGCAGCGGATCCGGTCAGCTGCTGTCGAACGATCTGTTGCAGCAGATTTCGTCCATCACCGGCCAGGCCCCGGCGGCCTCGGCACTGACCGGCTGATCAGCCGGCGCGTTCCAGCACCACCCAGCCGGACGCCGCCACCGCCCGCCAGCCCGCGGGTACCAGGGTGGACGTGGCGTCCTCGGCCAGGATCGCCGGTCCGTTGACCGCCATCCCCGGGGCCAGCGCGGCGCGCGGGAACACCGCCCAGTCCGCCACCGCTCCGGTCGCGGTATCGCGCACCGCCTGCCATCGCGCCGGCGGCGGCGCGGGTACCGCCGGCGCGGCCGGTTGCGATGCGACCGCCGGGGCCTCGGTGGTCGCCAGCACGGCATAGCTCATGATCTCGATATCGGAGCCGGGCACCGGCCGGTCATAGAAGCGGGCATAGGCCGCGGTATAGGCAGCATGCAGCGCCGCCGCCGCGTCCGCTCCGAGCCGGCCGGGCGGCAGCGGCACCGGGATCTCGTGACCCTGCCCGACGTAGCGCATGAACGCCATCCGCCGTTCCGTCACCGCCGCGCCGAACGCGCCTGCCGCCACCATCGCCCCGGCCTCCACTGCCATCGCCTCGAGCAGCGCGTTCACCGCCGCCGTGTCCAGCCGCGACAGGCGCTGATAAAGACTGCGTACCACCTCATAGGACACCGGCGCGCGCAGGAAGCCGATCGCGCTGCCCACGCCCGCTCCGTCGGGCACCAGAATGCGCCCGATCCCCAGCTTGCCCGCGATCCG
>JBMFXF010000196.1:0-6302 GCA_049964515.1 Acetobacteraceae bacterium
GTTCCAGCAGCGCCAGCGCCGGCGGGTCCAGCCGCAGCGCCGCCACCGGCAAGGGCGCCAGCGCCGCCGCCGCCCCGCCCGGCGGCACCATGCCGGCCTCGCCATACCGGGCCACCGCCCAGGCCGCGCCCGGCGTATCCGCCACCGCCGCCCGCGCGGTCAGGCCGAACCGGGCCAGCCGGGCGACGAGGTCGGCCAGCAGCGCGGCCTCTCCGCCGGCCAGATGCGCCGCCCCGGTGATGTCGATCCAGAACCCGTCCGCCGCGGGGGCCACCAGCGGGGCGTAGCGCAACGCCCACAGCGCCAGCCGGGCGAGGCCGGCGGCCTCGCCCGCCGGGTCGGCGGGGATGGTCGCCAGCGTGGCCAGCACCGCCTGCGCGGCGGCCAGGGTCATGCCCGGACGAAGCCCCAGCCGGCGGGCCGCGGGATCGACCGCGGCCAGCACCCGCCGGCCGGCCTCGCTGAGGACGGTGGCGCAGGGCGGCGCGCCGGTGGGGCGGCGCAACCGTTCGGTGGGCCAGAATTGCAGCCAGACCGACACCACGCGCATCGCCCGCCTCCGTAAGAGAGGTCAGAACATATGAAGAACTCTGCCGCTCGGCAATCGCCACCGCATCCGGCACCGCTTGCGCCTTGCCGCCGTCCCCCCGCCCCTGTAACTGCTTCCCTCGCGGCCTGGGCCGCGCATCAACAGGAGCAGGATCAGATGGGCTACAGGGTCGCGGTTGTCGGCGCCACCGGGGCGGTCGGACGCGAAATGCTGAAAACCCTGGCCGAGCGGCAATTCCCCGCCGACGCGGTCGCCGCCGTCGCCTCCGGCCGTTCCGCCGGCGCCGAGGTCTCCTTCGGCGAGAAACAGATCCTCAAGGTGCAGAACCTCGAGACCTTCGACTTCGCCGGCTGGGACATCGGCCTGTTCTCCCCCGGCGCGGCGGTCTCGGCCATCCATGCCCCGCGCGCGGCGGCGGCCGGCTGCGTGGTGATCGACAACACCAGCCAGTTCCGCATGGAACCGGACATCCCGCTGGTGGTGCCCGAGGTCAATCCGCAGGCGCTGGCCAAATTCGCCCGCCGCAACATCATCGCCAACCCCAATTGCTCCACCATCCAGATGGTGGTGGCGCTGAAGCCGCTGCACGACCGGTTCCGCATCAAGCGGGTGGTGGTCGCCACCTACCAATCCGTCTCCGGCGCCGGGAAGGAGGGGATGGACGAGCTCTACGCCCACACCAAGGCGGTGTTCGTCAACGACCCCACCCGCCCCGAGCAGTTCACCAAGGAAATCGCCTTCAACTGCATCCCGCACATCGACAAGTTCATGGATGACGGCTCCACCAAGGAAGAGTGGAAGATGACGGTGGAAACCCGCAAGATCCTGGACCCCGATATCGCGGTCCACGCCACCTGCGTGCGCGTGCCGGTGTTCATCGGCCACGGCGAGGCGGTCACCATCGAGTGCGAGCACCCGATCACCGTGAACGAGGCGCGTGCCGCGCTGCGCGCCGCGCCCGGGGTGACCGTCGTCGATACCCGCGAGGACGGCGGCTACATCACCCCGATCGAATGCGCCGGGGAGGATGCGGTGTTCGTCAGCCGCATCCGCAAGGATCCGACGGTGGCGCACGGGCTCTCGTTCTGGTGCGTGTCCGACAATCTGCGCAAGGGCGCGGCGCTGAACGCGGTGCAGATCGCCGAGACCCTGGTCAAGCAGGGCGCGCTGGCGAAACGCGCGGCCTGACCGCCATGCAGGGCGGGGCCAACACCGACCTCGCGGAGGCGCTGACGGAGGCGCGGGCGGCCTATGCCGCCCGCAACCCGCGCTCGGCGGCCCGCTTCGCCGAGGCCACCGCCGTGATGCCCGGCGGCAACACCCGCAGCGTGCTGCACTACGACCCGTTCCCGCTGGCGATGGCGCGCGGCGAGGGCTGCCGCCTCTACGACCTGGACGGGCACGAGTACATCGACCTGCTGGGCGAGTTCACCGCCGGCCTTTACGGCCATTCGAACCCGACCATCCGCGCCGCGATCGACCGCACGTTGGACGGCGGGATCGGCTTCGGTGCCTCGAACGCGATCGAGGGGAAATTCGCCCGCGCGGTCTGCGACCGCTTCGGCTTGGAACGGGTGCGCTTCACCAATTCCGGCACCGAGGCCAATCTGATGGCGCTGTCGCTGGCGCGGGTGGCGACCGGCCGGCCGGCGGTGATGGTCTTCGCCGGCGGCTATCACGGCGCGGTGCTGGGCTTCGCCGGCGGCGGTTCCCCGATCAACGCGCCGTTCCCGTTCGTGATCGCCCCCTACAACGACATCGCCGGCACCCGGGCGCTGCTGGCCAGGCACGGGGCGGACCTCGCGGCGGTGCTGATCGAGCCGATGCTGGGCAGCGGCGGCTGCCTGCCCGCCGATCCCGCCTTCCTGGCCGCGGTGGCCGAAGGCGCGCGCGCCGCCGGAGCCTTGCTGATCCTGGACGAGGTGATGACCTCCCGCCTCGCCCCCGGCGGGCTCGGCGCGGCGCGCGGCGTGCGGGCCGATCTCCTGACGCTGGGCAAATATATCGGCGGCGGGATGTCCTTCGGTGCGTTCGGCGGCGCCGCCACGCTGCTGGACCGGTTCGACCCGCGCCGGGCGGACGCGCTGCCCCATGCCGGCACCTTCAACAACAACGTGCTCACCATGGCCGCCGGGCTCACCGGCCTCGCCGAGGTGTTCACCCAGGAAGCCGCCGCCGCGCTGGCCGCAAGCGGCGAGGCGCTGCGTGCGCGGCTCAACGCGGCCGTCGCCGGGGCACCGCTCTGCTTCACCGGCATCGGCTCGATGCTCGCGGTCCACACCCAGCCGGGCCCGGTGATAACGCCCGCGCAGGCCGCCAACGACGACCCGGGGCTGAAGGAGCTGCTGTTCTTCGACCTGCTCGCCGCCGGGTTCTGGCTGGCACGGCGGGGCATGATGGCGCTCAGCCTGGCGGTGGACGATGCCGCCTGCGACCGGCTGGTGGCCGCGGTGGCCGAGTTCGTGGCACTGCGCGCGAGCCTGTTCCGGCCCCGCGCCGCGGGTTGACTCCCCCCCGAGGGGCCCGCCACTTAGCCCGCAGACCAGCGGGGATGCGCGAACCATGTTGATCGTCGATGCCCAGGTGCATATCTGGGGCGCCAACACGCCGCAACGACCATGGCCGAGCTGGGGCGTGCCGCATCGCCCCGAACCCTTCACCGCGGCCGAGCTGCTGGCGGCGATGGATGCGGCCGGGGTGGACCGGGCGGTGATCGTGCCGCCGTCATGGGAAGGCGATCGCAACGAGCTGGCGCTGGCCGCCGCAGCGGCTCACCCCGACCGCTTCGCGGTGATGGGAAGGCTCACCGTCGATCCCGCCAACGCCGCCCGCCTGGCCGAGTGGCGGGCGCAGCCGGGAATGCTGGGGCTGCGCTTCGTTTACCGGCCGGAAATGACCTGGCTCTATGATGACAGCGCGGAATGGCTCTGGCAGGGCGCGGAACGCCACAATCTGCCGGTGATGATCTTCGCCCCCGGCCATCTGCCGGCGCTGGACCGGCTGGCCGCGCGCCACCCCGGGCTGCGCCTGGTGATGGACCACATGCAGCTGCGCCGGGAGAAGGACGCCGCCGCCTTCGTCGATCTGCCGGACCTGCTGCGCATCGCGCGGCACCCGAACGTGGCGGTGAAGCTGACCGCCCTGCCCTGCTACACGGACGACTCCTATCCGTACCGCGCCGTCCACGACCACGTGCGCCAGATCTTCGACGCCTTCGGCCCGCGCCGCAGCTTCTGGGGCACCGATCTCACCCGCCTGCCCTGCACCTATCGGCAGGCGGTCACGCTGTTCACCGAGGAGCTGCCGTTCCTGTCGGCCACCGACAAGGAATGGGTGATGGGCCGCGGCCTCTGCGATTTCCTGGGCTGGGAGCAGCCGGCATGAGCCCGGTTCCCGCCGGCTGGCCCACCGACCGGCCGCTCGCCGTTTCGATCAGCGTGATGCTGGAAGGCTGGGCGGAGGATCAGGCCCCCGGCATGGGGCCGATGGGCAACGTGCTGCGCCCCGGGGTGCTGGACCTGCAGGGCCGCTCCTGGGCCGAATACGGCCCGAAGACCGGCGCCTGGCGGATTCTGGACATCCTCGACAAGGCCGGGCTGCGCGGCGTGTTCTATACCTCGGGCGTGGTGGCCGAACGCTACCCGGCGCTGATCCGCGCCATCACCGCGGCAGGCCACGCGCCGGCGGCGCATGGCATGAGCCAGGGCACCCTGCCGCCCTATCTGACCGAGGAGCAGGAAGCCGCCGACATCGCCGCCTGCCGGAGGGTGCTGACCGAGGCAGGCGGCGTGGCCCCGGCGGGCTGGCTCAGCCCGCGCTGCACGCCGAGTGCCGCCACCTCCCGCCTGCTGGCCGCTTCCGGGTTCCGCTGGCACGCTGACAGTTTCGATGCCGATCTGCCGGCGCCGATCGCCACCCCGGCCGGGCCGATCCTGGGGATGCCGTTCACCATGGAAGTGAACGACATGCCGCTTTACGTGCGCTACGGCAACGAACCGGACGCCTTCGCACGGGTGCTGGAACGCATCGTCATGGGCTGGCCGCGGCTGGGGATGCCGTATGGCTGCCTCGACATCACCGTCCACGCCCATGTGTTCGGCCGCCCCTACGGGGCGCTGGCGCTGCTGGACGCGCTGGCGGTGGCGCGGCGGGCGGAGTGGTGCTGGCTGACCGACCACGCCGCGCTGGCGGCGCTGGACTGGCCGGCCGATCAGGCCGCCAGGCGCCCCACCCCCGCGTAGGCCGCGCCGAGCGCGCGCAGGGCCGCCATCACCTCGCCTGACAGCCGCTCGAGCGTGGCCATCGCCCGCTCCGCCCCGGCCTGGTCTCCGGCCTCGAGTGCTTTCAGCGCGGCGCGGCCGGCGTCGTGCACCGCCCGGTGCGGCCTCTCCAGCGCGGCGAATTCCGGCATCGCCAGCAGCACCGGATCGACGATCCCGTCATACCACCGGCCGAGCCGGCAGGTATGATGGGTGGGCAGCGCGGAGGCCTTGAGCGTCGCCTTCCCCGCGACCGCGGCGGCGATGCGTGCGACATAGGCGCGATGATCGCCGATGGTGACCTCCACCATATGCGCGATCCCCGAGGCGACGAGGCGGGTCAGCGCGGCCTCGTCCAGGCCCGGGCCGTCGCAGCGCAGCGACAGAGTCCCCCGCCGCGCCGCGACCACCCGCATCGCCAGCGGCGCCGCGGCGGGCAGCGCCAGCGTCACCACGGTCCCGGTGGCGGGCGCGAACGCCGAGGTCACATGCGCGCCATGGGCCGAAAGATCGGTCACCACCGCCTGTTCCCGCGCGCCGTCGGCGATCAGCTCGGCGTCCAGCATGGTCGCGCGCCGGCGTTCGCCGCGCCGGTCGGTGACCTCCGAGGAGGTGCGGACCGCCTTGGTCAGCAGCCCGCCAAGCCCGTTCAGCACCTCCTCCATCTGCCGTGCCGCCAGCCCCACGGTCTCGGCGGCACCGACGGCGGTTTGCACGCGCCGCGTCACCCCGGCCATCAGCGCGCCCACTTCGGTGGCGCGGCCGGCGCTGTCGGCCACGTGGCGCGCGATCTCGCCGGTGGCGGCGGCCTGCTGGTCCACCGCGCCGGCGACGACGGCGGCGATCCGCTCCATCTCGCCGATCGTCTGCGCGGTGCGGCCGATGGCGGTGTTGGTCTCCCGCGCCACTTCCTGGATGCGCTGGATGCGGGCGGCGATGTCCTGGGCCGAGCGCGCCGCCTGTCCGGCCAGCGCCTTGACCTCCGATGCCACCACCGCGAACCCCTTGCCGGCCGCGCCGGCCCGCGCCGCCTCGATGGTCGCGTTCAGCGCCAGCAGATTGGTCTGCCCGGCGATATCGGCGATGAACTGGACCACCGCGCCGATCTCATCGGCGGCGGCGGCCAGCTGATCGACCACCCCACTCGCCTCCCCCATGCGCGCCACCGCGGCGCGCGCGGTTTCGGAGGCCTGGCCGACCTCGCGGGTGATCTCGCCGATGGAGGCGTGCAGCTGCTCGACCGCGGCGGCCACGCTCTGCGCGGCCGACAATGCGCCCTCGGCGGCGGTGCGCGCGGATGCGGCGTCGGCGGCGACCCCGGCGCTGGCGGTTCCCATCGCCTCCGCGCTGCCGACCAGATCCTGCGAATAGCCGGCGACGCTTTCCACCGTCTCGATCAGCTTGGCGTCGAGCCCGTTGAGCGCGGCCTCGAAGGCGGCGCGGGAGTCGGTCTGATCCTGGTCCCAGGCGGCGAGGCCGCGTTCGAGGTCCAG
>JBMFXF010000197.1:0-6269 GCA_049964515.1 Acetobacteraceae bacterium
GCCGGTCGCGGCATCCATCGACCCGGCGTTGGTCATGGTCAGCGGGTCCACGGTCAGCGCCTGGCCGGGAAGGTCGGCGCGGATCGTGCCCATGTTGACGAGGGTGCCGCCGACGAAGAAACCCGGACCGGCGATCGCGCCACCCCCTTGCAGGCTGACACCGGCCGCCAGGGTGGTGGCGCCGCCGATCTCGAGAATGCCGTCGTTCAGGGTCACATTGTTCGCAAATACCCCTGAATCGGCCAGCAGCAGCGCGGCATTCGCCAGCGTGACCGGCGCCGGACTGCTACCGCCCGCGGTCTCCAGGGTGGTCCCGTTGTCGATCGTCAGAACCATCCCGGCCAGGGCGCCCGTCAGGGTGAACCCGCCCAGCACCGTCACGCCGGACAGGGTGCTGGAAGCGGCCAGCGAGATGATCTGCCCCGCGATCAGGGTGCCGCCCGCCAACGTGCCGCCGTCCAGGCTCAGGCCGGCGTAATAGCCCTGCGTCAGATCGACCGTTCCACCTGCGTTCAGCATCAGGCCCTGCAACGCGATCGCGCCGCCGGTCCGGGACAGATTGGCCGCGATATCGGCGGCGGTCACCGTGCCGCCGAGCAGCACGTCGGCGCCGGTGGCGACGATCGTTCCGGCACCGGTGTTGGTGATCCAGCCATCCACCTCCACCGTGCCCCCGGCCGCGGTGATGGAGCCGCTGTTGGTCAGCGTTCCGAGCTGATCCGCCAGCACCAGGGTCGCGCCGCCGCTGGCGGACACCGCCCCCTTGTTCACGAACAACCCGCCCAGGGCGAGCTGGCCGCCATTGGTTGCCAGCACCGAGCCATCGGCTTCGTTGGTCACCACCTCGCCCGGATTGGCCGCCAGCACCATGGACCCGAAATTGGTGGCAGCAATCTGGCCGTCGTTGACGAACAGATCGAGGTTCTCGAACAGCGTGCCGCCGGGCGTGGCGGCCAGCAGCGAACCGAAATTATCCACCACCGCATTCGAATAGGTGCCGGCGATCGAGCCGACGCCCGTGACCGTGGTGCCGGCGGCAATGGTCTCAACCGGCACCAGCGCCGCATCCAGCCGCACCGCGCCGAAGGCGTAGCTGCCGATGGCGGCGATGCTGCCCGCGTCCAGCGCCGGCATGACGATCTGCAAAATGTTCGCCCCGGCGATGAACCCGCCCGGAACGCCGCCGGTCTGGAAATAACTGCCGGAATCCGACTGCTGCGTCGGCAGCACGGTCTGCCCGTTCAGCACCAGGCTCGCCGCGCCATCGGCGTAGAAATAACCGGCCAGCATGGTCGCATCGACATTGCCGGCGACGGTGAAGGTCTCCGAGAAGACCAGCGGTGCGGTGGAACCCGCGGCGGACGCGGAATCGGCCACCGCGATCCAGTCGGAGGTGGGCCCGTTCGCAGTCGCGGTACCGAACAACTGGCCACCCGAAATCACCAACGGCAGGTCGGCGTTCGAGAGAACCACCGCGCCGTGATCGGACCCTCCGGCCTGGCTGACCGACCAGTTGCTGTCGGTCACCCCGCCCGCGGTGGCAATCGTTCCGTTGTTGTAGCCGGTGCTGTAGGGCGCCGCACCGCCCGGATACACCGCGCCGAACTCCAGATTTCCATGCGCCAAGGTGACGTTCTGGCCGAGCGACGGGTTGGAGGGATCGACGATCAGGGTGCCAAAGTTGCTGACCAGATAGCCGGTGTCCGACGTCGCGCCCTGGGCAAGCAGCAGCGCACCTCCGGTCACCGCGAGTTCGCCCCGCACGCTCACCCCTGCCAGCGCGCCATCGCCCCCGGTCCCGAGACCGAAGGCGTTGGTCCCCGCGGCCACGATCGTCCCATTGGCCAGCGTGCCGCCCTGCAGCACCATCCCGGCATAGGGCGAGGCGGCGGTGAGCGTCGCCCCGCCAAGATCGAGCGTGCCGCCCACATAGGCGAGGGTGGAGGCGCCGCTCAGCGCGAAGGTGCCGAGCGCGGACAGCGTCTCGTTGCCGGCCAGCCGGATGGTGCCGTTGTCGGCGATGATCGTGTCGGGGTTGATGATCCCGCCGTTGGCCCAGGCCGGACCGGACGCGCTTCCGATATCCACCGTCCCGCCCAGGGCGAGCACCGTCCCGCCATTGAAGGAGACGCCCCCGTAGAGCTGCACGGTGGAGCCCGGGCCGGCCACCACGGTGCCCTCCTCGGTCCACACGCTGGCATCTATCGTGAGCGTCCCGCCATTCGCGGCCAGCAGCACGCCGTTGTTGGTCATGCCGGAGGTCTCGACCCGCAATTGCTGGCCCGGAACCGTCGCGGCAAGGGTGCCGGCGTTGGTGAGGTTGACCGCCGGGGCATGCACTCCGGTTGCCGCCAGCGGGGCATAATCGCCGGTATCGGCGACCACGCCGCTGCCCAGAATGATCCCGCCCGCGCCGACCAGCAGTTGCGCCAGGCCCCCTGGCTGGTTGGCGGTCAGCGTGCCGCCCGCCAGCACCACCTGCTGCGCCATCGCGCCGCTGGCGGCGATGGTCGGCCCGTTCGCCGCGCCGAGGTCCAGCACCCCGGCCAGGTAGGTGGCGCTGTTGTTGACCACGGATATGGCCGAGGACACCGTGATCGTGCCCGGCGCGGTCAGGCTGCTGTCGGTGAAGACCGCGGTCGTGCCCTCGGTCGTCACCGTATTCCCCGCCGCGACGACCAGCGACCGGGCGAACGTCACGTTCTGCAACGTTCCGCCCTGGAACATCAGGCCGGAGGGCGGAACCGCCAGCGTTCCCCCCAGCAGCGTGCCGGCCAGATCGATCGTCCCCGCCGGCGCCAGCACGCTCCCGGAGACCGTCAGCGTGCCGGTCGATGCCACCGCCAGGGTGCCGCCGAACGCATCCAGGGTGAGGGTGCCGACGCTTTCGCCGTCGGTCACCGCGACGGTGAACGCGCTGCCGGCAGTGGTGATGGCGGCGTTGCCGCCGGCGGGCACGGTCCCGCCGTTCCAGTCCGCGGCGGTGTTCCAGTTGCCGGTGGTGCCGTTCCACGTATCCGCACCCGACGGCGCGGGGGGGACGTAGGTGATGTCGGCGATCTGGTGAACAATGTTCGCGCCCAGGGTCTCCGTGGTGGCGGAGAACGCGAAGCTGCCGGTATAGCCGGCGCCCACGGTAAGATCGGCCAGCACCGAACCGCTGCTGTCCAGCACCGCCAGGGTGCCGGCGGTCGCATTGTAGGACAGCGATCCGACCGCGACCGACCCGGTATCCACCTTGATCACGTCGCCGGAGGTGAATCCGGAAATCGCCGCCGCGAAGCCCTGCGGATCGGCCAGAGTGACCTGGCCGGAATGATCTGCGAACACCAGCGTCTGCGACGCCGCCACGCTGCCGGCCAACCAGATCGAGCCGCCGCTGGCGACGTCGATGATGCCGATCGAGCCGGCGGGGGCGATGATCGAACCGAACACATCCAACTGGCCGCCATCGATCGCGCCGATAGTTCCGGTGTTGGTCAGCTGCAGGTTGTCGTCATCGGCGTCGTTATTGCCATCGAAAGAAGAACTCTCCAATGACATCCGCGTGCCGGCGACATCCGCCAGGATGGTGCCCTGGTTCTGGAGGCCATAGACAGAACCGCCGCCGCCGATGAAGGCTTGGCGGAGCGCGCTGGCGGCCGGCGGAGTGCTGCTGAAATACCGGCTGCCGATCAGCGCGCCGCTGCCGTCAACCCGCGTCCCCGCGGCCACCGACAGGGCGACGCCATTGAGATCATAGATCGCCCCTCCGGCCAGATCGACCGGATTGGTGACCCCCCCGCTGGCGAAACCAACAAAGGCGCCGCTTCCCACCTCGATCGTACCCGGAACGGACCCGGTGGCATCCAGAATCGTGGTGCCGGCGGCGATGGTCGCACCCCCGCCCAGCACGGCGAGCCCACCGAGAATGGTGGCCGCATTGAACACCGCGCCGTAGCCCGCCCCCGATGCGATCACCGGCCCCTCGACGGTGACGTTGTCGAGCGCGCCGGACCGCAGCACCAGCCCGCCGGCCCCGCCGAGCACGGTCCCGTTCTCCAACGTCCCGCCCTGCAGGGTCAGCCCGTCGAACAGCCCCTGGGTGACATCGATGGTGCCGCCCGCGAGGTTCAGCGTTCCCTGATTGCCGAGCGAGATCCCCCCGCCAGTGCGGCTGAAGCTGCCGAACGCGCCCAGGGTCACGTAGCTGTCCAGCGCCACCTGGGCGTCCTGCGCCACGATGGTCCCGAGGTTGGTCCAGCTGGTCTGCGCGTAGCTCGAGTACCGCGAAGCCACCGGAATCACCAAGGTGCCGCCGCTGACCGCGATGGTTCCGCCGGCGGCATTGGTGAAGCCGTCGCCGAGCTGCACCGTCGCATCGGTGCCGGTGATGACACCGTTGTTGGCCCAGCCCGGGGCAGCATTGTAGTCATTCAGCCCGTGGGTCTCGACCGTCAGGGTCGATCCGCCGACAGCACTCATCTGCCCGTCGTTGACCAACCCGCTGGCATCGACGGTCAGCTGACCCGCGGGGAGGGTGCTCGCGATCGACCCCTGGTTGTCGATCGTATCGGGTCCGTATTCGGAGGAGTAATAGAAACTTCCCAGATTCCCCGGCAGGTCGGTCAGACTTCCCGCGCCGGCAACCAGCACGCTGCCGGCAACCGTGTAGGTTCCGCTCGGCGCGTTCTCCAGCACCAGGCTGCCGCCGTTCAGCACCACCTGGTTCGTGAGCGTGGCGGAGGCCGCAAGCGTGGCGTCCAGCCCGACCCAGGCGCCGTTCGCAACCGCGATGGCGCCCTGCACCGTGCTGCCCTGCATCAGGGTCACGTCGCCGCCGGCCAGCGCGAGATTGCCGAGCACGGTGACGCCGGACAGCGCGTTGAGGGCGTAGGTGTTGAACCCGCCGAAGCCGCTGTTATCCCCCACGATCAGGCTGCCGCCGACCAGCGTGCCGCCGCTCATCGCCAGATCGGCGAATGTTCCGCCGGTGCTGGAGACATCCAGCGTCGCCCCGCCCAGCGCCAGGGTGCCGCTCTCTTCCAGCGTGCCCCCGTTCAGTTGCAGCGCGCCCACCGCGGCAAGGGAGATGCTCGACCCCAGCACCACGGTTGCGCCGGTCGCCGTGATGGTGCCGGTGTTGGACCAGGGCTGATCGGCCAAAAAGGTGCTGTTAGTCGTATAACCAAGATCGAGCGTGCCGCCGCTGACCGCGATTGCCCCAGCGTTGGTGAACGGCCCACCCAGCGCCACCGTCGCATCGGTGCCGGCGATGAGCCCGCCCGCGGCGTTGACCCAGGCGCTGGCCGGTTGCTGATAATCCACCTGCAGGCTGGCGCCCGGCCCGGCCGCCATGGTGCCGCTGTTGATCAGCAACGACGGATCGACGGTCAGATTCTGCATGACCGCATTCGCCAGAATGAGGCCCAGGTTCTGCACCACCCCGCTTCCGTTATAGGTGGACCCGATGCTTCCCCACCCGGAAACCGTGCTGCCCGCCGCAATGGTCTGCGCCGCGACGGTCGAGAACCAGCCGTCGTCGTAATACCCGTTACCGTTCAGCGCCGACAGGGTGATGGTGTTGGCGCCCGCGATCAACCCGTTCGCGGCGTCCAGCATCACGAGCCGGCCGGCGGAATTGTAGCTCGACGTATCGATCGTATGGCCGTTCAGGATCAGCGCCGCGCTGGGATCATCGAGCGCCCATTCGCCGAGGACACCGGCCGCCGCCTGGCCGGCCGAGAGGGTAAATGTCTGGCTGAGGGTGAAAGGCCCGGAGTTGTCGTAATAGGTATTCGCCTCCCCGATCCATGACACCGCGGCCGAATCGGCCACGCCGTTGTGGTTGCCATCCGCGACCACCACCGCCGGCACCGCGGCGGAGGTCCCGACCGTGAGCGTCCAGTTCGTATCCAGCGTGGTGCCGGACACCACCTTCGTCCCGGCGCCGGTCGCCGCGATCGGCTCGGAGGCGAGCGGCGCATTGTCGAAATTGAGGCTGCCGTTGCCCAAGGTCACATCGCTGGCGAGCCCGGCCTGGCCATTCACGTCCAGCAAGCCTGAATTCACCACCGCGCTGGGGCCGCCCAGGCTGGTGGTGCCGGTCAGGGAGACCGACCCGCCATCGACCAGCAGCCCGCCGATCACACTGACATTGGTCAGGACATCGGTGCTGTAGGCGGCGAAACCCAGCGCCCCCCCGCCATTGCCCGCGATCACCGTGCCGCCGACGATGGTCCCGCCGGACAGGGTCAGCCCGGCGAAGGTGCCGCCGGTGGTATCGAGCG
>JBMFXF010000198.1:0-6250 GCA_049964515.1 Acetobacteraceae bacterium
ATCACATGCATCAGCGGCCCGCCCTGCAGGCCCGGGAACACGGCGCTGTTGATCTTCCGGCCGAGTTCCGGATCGTTCGACAGGATCAGGCCGCCGCGCGGACCGCGCAACGTCTTATGGGTGGTGGTGGTCACCACATGCGCGTGCGGCAGCGGGCTCGGGAACAGCCCGGCGGCGACCAGCCCGGCGAAATGGGCCATATCGACCATGAAATACGCGCCCACCTCATCGGCGAGGCGGCGGATGCGTGCGAAGTCGATCACCCGCGGATAGGCCGAGCCGCCGGCGATGATGAGCTTCGGTTTCTCCGCGCGGGCCAGCGCTTCCATCTGGTCGTAGTCGATCAGCCCGTCGTCGCGGCGCACCCCGTATTGCACGGCGCGGAACCATTTGCCCGAGAGGTTGGGCGCGGCGCCGTGGGTCAGGTGCCCGCCGGCGGCGAGGCTCATGCCGAGCACGGTATCCCCGGGCGCGGCGAGGGCGAGGAACACGCCCTGGTTGGCCTGCGCGCCGGAGTGCGGCTGGACATTGGCGAAGGTACAGCCGAACAACCGGCAGGCGCGCTCGATCGCCAGCGTTTCCGCGACATCGACATCGACGCAGCCGCCGTAATAGCGCCGACCGGGATAGCCCTCGGCGTATTTGTTGGTCAGCACCGATCCCTGGGCTTCGAGCACCGCGGCCGAGACCAGGTTCTCACTGGCGATCAGCTCGATTCCGTCCTGCTGGCGGGCGAGTTCGGCGCCGAGGGCGGCGGCGAGTTCCGGGTCGGCTTCCGCCAGCGAGGCGGTAAAGAATCGGTCGCGGCTGGCGGCGGGGAGCTGCTGGTTCATCTGGGGTTCCCGGGAAGGCCGGCCCCCTTAGCATGGGGCGGGCGGGCGCGGAACCGCGCCCTGCGCAGGGGGGTTATGGCCCAACCGCCCGCACCGCCCGGCCGAGTGCCAGCTGCCCGATCAGCGCCGAGGCCAGCATCACCCCGCCGACCACCGGCACCGAACCCGGCGCCAGCGAGGCGACCACCACGGTACAAAGCGCCCCGTAGCTCATCTGCACGCAGCCGTACAACCCCGACGCCGCCCCGATCGCCAGCGGATTGACCGAGATCGCCGCGCTCAGCGCGAACGGGCTGGCAAGCCCCGCCCCGGCCATGAACAGCGCGATCGTCGCCACCACCGCGGCGGTGGAGAACCATCCCCCGTACCACGCCGCCAGGAACAGCCCCGCCGCCAGAATGCAGAGCCCGTTCGCCCCCAACAGCACCCTGGCCGCCACCACCCGCCCGGCCAGGCGGTTGGCGGCGAACCCGCCGACCGCGAGCCCCACCATCAGCATCATGTAGAGCAGCCCCACACGCTGCGGCGTTTCCCCCAGCAGCCGGATGAAGATGAACGGCGAGGCCGCCATGAAGGCATAGAACGAGGTGGTAGAGCACGCCCCGCCCAGCGCGTAGCCGCGGAAGGCCGGCATCCGGAGCAGACGCAGCGAACTGGCCAGCATCGCCCCACGCGCGCGCCCCGCGGCCCCGCCATGGGTCTCGGGCAGCCGCCAGGCGGCAAGCACGGCGGTGGCGGCGCCGATCACGGCCAACGCGCCGAATGCCGCCCGCCAGCCGAACCAGTCGGTCATGTAGCCGCCCAGCACCGGCGCCACGGCGGGTGCCATCGACATCACCAGGGTCAGCAGCGCCAGCTGCGCCGCGGCACAGTCCCCGGCGACCGCATCGCGCACCATCGCCCGGCCCAGCACCAACCCCGCGCAGCCGCCGAGCGACTGCACCACGCGCGCGACGATCAGCACCCAGGCCGAGGGTGCCAGCGCCGTCGCCACCCCGGCCGCGGCGAACACGCCGAGCCCCGCGATCAGCACTGGCCGCCGCCCGAACCGGTCGGAAACCGGCCCATACGCGAGCTGCCCGATCGCCAGCCCCACCAGATAGAGCGTGATGGTGAGCTGGACGGTCCCCGCCGAGACCCCGAGCGCGACGGCGGTGGCCGGCAGCGCCGGGATCACCAGATGCATCCCGAGGGTGCCGCAGGCGGTGACCGCGACCAGCAGCGGGAACGGGGCGGCCGGCGGATCGCGTGTCATTCCGGTGGCTTCTGCCGCGCGGGACGCGGGATGAGCGCGACCGCCGACCCCACGGGCGGCGTCAGGCTGGCCGCTCCACCCGCACCGATGGGGGCGCCTTCAAGGTCTGCAGGATAACGCAGTAGCGCTCAGCGGTTTCGATCAGCCGCGCCTGCTTGTCAGGGGGGGCATCGGTGTCGAGCTCGAAGCGCAGCGCGATATCGGTCAGCCCCACCGGCGCGGCGCGGTCCACCCCCAGCGTGCCGCGGGCGTCCCAATGCCCCTCGGCGATCACCCGCCCGCCGCGCAAAGTCACCCCCATCGCGGTTGCCACCGCGCGCAAGGTGACCCCCGCGCAAGCCACCAGCGCTTCGAGCAGCATGTCGGCCGAGCAAGCCTGGGTCCCGTCCCCGCCGCCCGCCGGGTGCAGACCGGCCACCGTCGCCCCCGCCCAGCCCGGCACGGTGCAGGCGATGGCGGCGGGATCGAGTTCCGCCTCGGCCCGCGCGATGACGAGCGCGGCGGCGGGATCGTCACGGTAGCGCTGCTTGATCGGCGCCTGAAGCGCGCGGAGTCCGGTGGCGTCCATCGGTCAGCTCCTGATACGAAACCTGGCGGCGGGATGGGTATCGGGCAGGCGGGCCCGGCCGGGACCTTGCAGCTTCTCGCGGAAAGTGCCGGGGGCGTAGGCGGTCTTGTAAGCGCCGCGGCTCTGCAATTCGGGGACCACCAGGTCGATCACGTCGGTGAAGGTGCCGGGGGTGATCACATAGGCCAGGTTGAATCCGTCCACGTCGGTCTCCGCCACCCAGGCCTGCAGCTCGTCGGCGATCTCGGTGGGCGAACCCACCAGCACCGGGCTGCGACCGCCGATGGCGGCGTGGGCGCCGATCTCCCGCGGCGTCCATGGCCGGGTGGGGTCGGCGGTGGTGAACGCCTCCAGCGCCGAGGTCTGCGCGTCGCGCTGGCTGAACCGGATCGGCTCGTCCGGCGGGAGGCGGGAAAAATCCACCCCGGTCCAGCCGGACATCAGCGCGAGCCCGCCCTGTTCGGACGCATAGGCGCGGTAGGCGGCGAATTTCTCCCGCGCCGCCTCGGGCGTGGAATCGGTGATGACGGTCATCATGGTGAAGATGGTGATCGCCGCCGGATCGCGGCCGGCGGCGGCGGCGCGGGCGCGGATATCGGCCACCAGCGGCGCCACCACCCGCATCGAGGGGCCGTTGATGAACACGCATTCGGCGTGCTCGGCGGCGAATTGCCGACCGCGGGTGGACGCGCCGGCCTGGAACAGCACCGGCGTCCGCTGCGGGGAGGGTTCGCAGAGATGGATCGCCTCGAGCCGGAAATAGGGCCCGTCATGGGCGATGCGATGGATCCGCGCCGGGTCGGCGAAGCGGCCGGAGGCGCGGTCGCGCAGCACGGCGCCGTCCTCCCAGCTGCCCTCCCACAGTTTGTACACCACCTGCATGTAGTCGTCGGCGATGTCGTAGCGGGTATCGTGGCCGACCTGACGTGCCATTCCGACGCCCTTGGCCGCAGAATTGAGATAGCCGGTGACGATGTTCCATCCCATCCGGCCCTCGGTCAGGTGGTCGAGCGTGCTGATCCGGCGGGCGAAGGTGTAGGGGTGCTCGTACGACAGGGTGCCGGTGATGCCGAAGCCGAGCTGGCTGGTGACGGCGGCCATGGCCGGGACCAGCAGCATCGGGTCGTTCACCGGGACCTGGATCGCCCCTTGCAGCGCGGCCTCCGGCCCGCCGCGATAAACGTCATAGATACCAAGCACATCGGCCAGGAAGATGGCGTCGAACAGGCCGCGTTCCAGGGTGCGTGCGAGGTCGGTCCAGTAGCCGAGCGTGTGGTACTGATCGGCGCGGCAGGAGGGGTGGGTCCACAGCCCGGGGGACTGGTGGACCACGCAGTTCATGTCGAAGGCGTTGAGGCGGATCTGGCGGGGCATGGCGGTCCAGGCGAGCGATGGGGCACTGTAGGCCGGCGGGCGCGGGGCCGTCGAGACGGGCGGATTGGCAAGGCGGTCACGCCGCTTTTACACGCTATGGTTGTATTCAATTTCGACTGGCGAAATAGATGCAGCCGTTCCCTGGCGGTGGATAACTTCATCCACAGGCTGTTGATAAGTTCCTTGAGCCAACCGGCGTAACCGATTCCGGAGACTCATCTATTTTAGGAGTCAAACTCACTCGCGCCGGCCTCGCCCACCCGCCTGGAACCGCCGCCGCCGCCACCCCGGAACGGCCATGAAACCGGATGTTGCCCGGATTCTCACGCCGGCGCGCGCAGGCCGCGTTGAGCCGACCGCGTCCGCTGGTATGGAATACCCGCATAGGTTGTGGTCCCGGGAACAGGGACAGGGAGAAATCCGCCGTGTCTAAAGGAAAGATCCTCGATACCTTGGTCCGCGACCGGCTACGCGAGTGGCCGCAATGCCCGCCAGGGTTGCAACGCCGCAGCCGCGACCCGGGCACCTGGCTACGCGGCCGGCCGGCCGAATCCATGGGCGCCTGCCACCCGTTCCTGAAGCTGCCGGGCAGCACCCGCCTGCGCACGCTGCCCGACGGGTTGTGGCTCAATTTCGGCGGCAGCCCTGTGGATGCCTATGTGGACATCTTCGCCGTCGAAGCCTGCGGGTCGCTACAGAACCTGCTCGACAAGCGCTCCCGCTTCGCCCCTTCCACCCATTCGCTGTTGGCGGTCTGCCCGGTGCCCTGGCTGCTGGCCCCGGTCACTGCCGACGACCCCACTCCGCGCTGGAAGGCAACCGGCGTGATCCGCCACGAACCGGTGCTGCCGCTCACCTTCCCGGTGCGCGACATGCGCGTGCTGTACGCGCTGAAACAGCCGCATTACGAGGGGTTTGCACGCCATCAGCTGCCGCACGCGCATGAGTTCTTCATCCCCATGGAGCGGCTGACCGCGCGCAACGCCGCCGCCGACCCGGCGGTGCGGGCGATGCTGGCGCGGGCCACCGCGGCGGCCAATTTCCTGACCCCTATGGAGGCCGGCTGACGCATGGCCCCGCCGGCCCCGAGCGGCTAGCATCGGCGCCTCACCGCCGGACCCGCGCATGTTCGCCTCCCTCCTGATCGCCAATCGCGGCGAGATCGCCATCCGCATCGCCCGCACGGCGCGGCGGATGGGAATCGAAACCATCGCCGTATACTCGGACGCCGACGCCGAGGCCGCCCATGTCGCCGCCGCCGATCGGGCGATACGCATCGGCCCCGCCCCGCCCCGGCAGAGCTATCTCGACATCGCCGCCGTCCTGGCCGCGGCGCGGGCCACCGGCGCGACGGCGGTCCACCCCGGGTACGGGTTCCTCTCGGAAAACCCCGGTTTCGCCGAGGCCGTGCTGGGCGCCGGGCTGATCTGGGTCGGCCCGCCGCCGGCGGCAATGCGCGCCATGGGCGGCAAGGCCTCCGCCAAGGCGCTGATGCAGCAGGCCGGAGTGCCGGTGCTGGCGGGCTACCACGGGCCCGACCAGGACCCGGCCCAGCTGGCGCGCGCGGCCGAGGCCACCGGCTTCCCCCTGCTCATCAAGGCGGTGGCAGGCGGCGGCGGGCGAGGGATGCGCATCGTGCGCGCGAGCGCCGAGTTCGACGGCGAACTCGCCGCCGCCGTGCAGGAAGCCGCCGCTGCCTTCGGCGACCCGCGGGTGCTGATCGAACGCTACCTGGACCGCCCGCGCCATATCGAGGTGCAGGTGTTCGCCGACCAACACGGCAACGCGGTGCATCTGCACGAACGCGACTGCTCGGCGCAGCGCCGGCACCAGAAGATTCTCGAGGAGGCGCCGGCCCCGGGCCTCGCCGCGCCGATGCGCGCCGCCCTCGGCGAGGCCGCCGTCGCCGCCGCCCGCGCCGTCGGCTACACCGGCGCGGGCACCGTGGAGTTCATCGCCGCCGGCGATACGTTCTGGTTTCTCGAAATGAACACCCGGCTGCAGGTGGAGCACCCGGTGACCGAGGCGATCACCGGTTTCGACCTGGTGGAATGGCAGCTGCGCGTCGCCGCAGGCGAGAAGCTGCCGGTCGCCCAGTAGGCCGCGCCGTTGCCGTATTTCAGATCGACGTGCGAGCGGATCCGGTTGGTCGGTCCTCGGGTCGTGATGATCATGACGCCGCCGATGGCATTCTGGCCGTAGAGCCCGCCCTGAGGCCCC
>JBMFXF010000199.1:0-6224 GCA_049964515.1 Acetobacteraceae bacterium
GGCGCCAATCTCGCCGGCGAGCCGCGCGATGCGGTGCACCCGACCGGGCCCGCGCGCGCCACCGGCTCGGCCGCGCCGGAGGCGGCGCTGCTGCTGCTGGCCGCCATGCGCACGCAGCAGATCGCCGGCGCGCTGGCGGCGCTGACCGAGGCCACGGTGCGCTACGCGCAGGAGCGGACCCAGTTCGGCCGCCCGATCGGGCGGTTCCAGGCGGTGCAGCAATCGCTGGCGGTGCTGGCCGCAGAGGCCGCCGCCGCCGGTGCCGCCGCCGGGCTGGCCGCCGAGGCGGCGGAGACGCTCGCGCCGCTGCCGATCGCCGCCGCCAAGGCCCGCGCCGGGGAGGCCGCCGGGATCGGCGCGGCGATCGCCCATCAGATCCACGGCGCCATCGGCTTCACCCAGGAACACCGGCTGCACACCCTGACCCGGCGCCTGTGGTCGTGGCGGGACGAGGCGGGATCGGAACGGTTCTGGAACCTCCGCCTGGGCGGTGCGATGGCCGCCGCCGGCGCCGAGGGCCTGTGGCCGCTGCTGACGGCGGCATGACCCCGTTCGGCGCCAGGCTGCGCGCGTTGCGCGCCGCGCGGGGCATGACCCTGCGCGGCCTGGCCGCCGAGCTGCAAGTGAGCGCCGCCTATCTCTCGGCGCTGGAGCACGGGCATCGCGGTGCCCCGGGACCGGGGCTGGTGCATCAGGTGAACGAGATTTTCGGGCTGATCTGGGACGATGCCGAGGAGCTGGCGCGGCTGGCCCGGCTGTCGCACCCGCGGGTGAGCGTGAACACCGCCGGGCTGACGCCGGAACAGACGGCGCTGGCCAACCGGCTGGCGCAGACGCTGCGCCGGCTGCCGCCGGAAACGGTGGCGGCGCTGCACGCGCTGCTGGATGCGACCGAGCCGCCGCCTAAGCCGCGGTTGCGCCGGCCGGCGCGGCGTCCAGAAACGCCGCGACCTCCGGCACCGCCCGCAGCGCCGCCAACGCGGCGGCATCCGGCAGCTGCGGACGATCGCGCGTCGCGTTGACCATGCAGAGAAACCCCATCGGCGCCGCCGGCGTGGCGCGGAACTGGTGCCAGGTCCAGGCGGGGATGGTGACCAGGTCGAACGCGGCCACCGGGTAAACCCGCTCGCCCAACAGGCACTGACCGGCGCCGCGCAGGATCATCACCGCGTGGGCGTGCTGGTGGCGCTCGAGCGTGGAGTAGCCGGCGGCGTCCATCTCGAAATAGCGCCACTCGCAGCCGAGGTCGGGAGCGGCGAACAGCACCTGGCGGGAGATGGCGCGGAACGGCGCGGCGGCGTCCTCCTTGTAGGGCATCCGCGGCACGTCGTCCCAGCGGAAGTCGGGGTGGAAGCGGCGCGGCGGGGCGGGCTCGGGCATCGGGGTCACCGGGAGGGTTCGGCGAGGGCGCGCATGAAGCCGGCGGTGGCCTCGGTCAGCGCCTCGCGCGCCAGCAGCAGGCTGCCACCGATCAGAAACATCGTGTCCGGGCCATGGAAGTCAAGCAGTTCGGGCACCCGCTGCAGGGTGATGCCGCCGGCCGGCACCGGCAGCGCGGGGCGTCCGGCGGGCGGGGTGCGGGCGGCGGCGGCGAGCCGGGCGCAGGTGGCGGCGGAATAGCCGAACCGGCCGCCATGGGTGGGAAACACCACCGCATCCGCTCCGATCAGCGGAAACAGCGTGCCGATCAGGCACTCGGGCGCGATCCGCGCCGCCCCCGCCAGGGCGGGGTGGGCGAGGAAGATCGCCTCCGGGAACTCCGCCCGCAGCGCCTGAAAGCCGGCCAGCCCGGCGATCATCGGCGCGATCAGGAAGCAGAAGATCCCATGGTCCTGCGCCAGGCGGATCTGCGCGCGCATGGTGCCGTGATGGCCGCTGAGGCTGGGCGCGTAGGCGGTCTGCGTGCCGGCCCGGCGGATCGCCGCCGCGACCGCCGGCACCCGGGCGGCGAACGGGGCGGCGGCCTGGTCGGCGAGGCCGTGGTCGTCCTTCACCAGGTCGATGCCGCCGGCGGCGAAGCGCTGCGCGAGCAGGGCGAGCCCGGCCGGGTCCAGCCCCTGCGGCTTCAGCGCCGAGGCGGCGAGCGCACGGCCGGTGACGCCGAGCCGCGCCCGCAGCCCGGCGATGCCCTGGCGGGGCCCGCCGAAGGCCGCCGCCAGCGCCGGCGGCAGGCGGATGTCGAGCAGGGTCACGTCCGGATGCAGGGAGGTGTTGCCGAACAGCATGTTGAGCAGCTGCCCGGCGTCGGCGCCGATGGTTTCCGCCGCCAGCGCGATCCGCGCGTCGGCCACCCCGCCGCCGCGGTCGGCGATGTCCAGCACCTCGCCCACCACTTCGGCCAGGATGCGCGGGGCGGTGACCGCCTCGGGCGGCATCTCGATGCTCTGTTCCACCGCGATGGCGCGGGCGCGGGCGGCGGGGTCGGGGCCGCGCAGGCGGTAGGTGGCGATCAGGCGGGTCACGGCGCCGGCATCGCCGGGGCCAGCCGCCCGCCCTGGCGGAACGGGGCGATGCGGCGGGCGAGGCCGGTGGCGTCGTCGGTCTCGATGAACACGCCGCAGACGGTGGCCGGGCCTTCGGCCGGGGTCAGGCGCTCGCCCGGCATCTTGCGCCAGAAGCGCACGGTGGCGGGTTCCTTGGCCATGCCGATCACGCTGTCGTAGTCGCCCGACATGCCGGCGTCGGACTGGAAGCCGGTGCCGCCGGGGAGGATCTGCGCGTCCGCCGAGGGGCAATGGGTGTGGGTGCCGATCACCGCCGAGACCTGGCCGTCGAAACTGTGGGCGTAGGCCATCTTCTCGCTGGTGGCCTCGGCGTGGATGTCGGCGAGGATGGCGCTGGCGGTGGCGCCGAGGCGGTGCTTGACGAGGAGTTCGGCGGTGGCGCGGAACGGGCAGTCCATCGGGTCGAGGTAGAGCCGGCCGATGGCTTGCAGCACCAGCGCGCGGCGGCCGTCGGGAAGCTCCACGCTGACGGCGCCGGCGCCCGGCGTGCCGGGGGGGCAGTTGAGCGGGCGCAAGAGGCGCGGGTGGTCGGCGATGTAGGGGATGATCTCGCGCCGGTCCCAGGCGTGATTGCCGAGGGTGAGCACGTCGGCGCCGGCGGCGAACAGGGCCTCCGCCATCTCGGGGCCGAGGCCGAAGCCGTGGGAGGCGTTTTCGGCGTTGACCACGACGAGGTCGAGACCGAGGGTGGCGCGGCAGCCGGGGATGGCGGCGGCGACGGCCTCGCGCCCGGAGCGGCCGACCACATCGCCGATGAAGAGGATGCGCATGGGGTAGGTATAGCGCGCCGGGGCGGCGGGGGAAGGGCAGCGGATTCATTGAAAGACCATAATAATCCGGGCGCGCGCCGGCGGCCCGGTCCTCGCCGCGCGCGGGGGCTTGCCCCGGTTGCCGATTTGCGCGACGCCCGCCCGCACCTCCGCCGGAGCATCCCCCCGCTTGACCGAGATCACGCTTCCCCTTGCCCCGGCCGGCGCGCGGCGCGGGCTGATCCTGGCGGTGCTGCTGCTCGGCGGGTTCCTGCCGCCGGCCGATTTCTTCATCGTCAACGTCGCCCTGCCCTCGATCCAGCACGGGCTCGCTGCCAGCCCGGCCGCGGTGCAGCTGGTGATTTCCGGCTACGCGGCGGGCTACGCGGTGTTTCTGGTCACCGGGGGACGGCTTGGGGATCTGTTTGGGCGGCGGCGGCTGTTCATCCTGTCGATGTTCGGCTTTACCGCCGCCTCGGCGACCTGCGGGCTGGCGCCGTCGCCAACCACGCTGGTGCTGGCGCGGGTGGCGGAGGGCGTGGCCGCGGCCATGCTGGCCCCGCAGGTGCTGGGCACGATCCGGGCCCTGCATGACGCGCCGGGCCAGCAGCCGGCGCTGGCGCGCGCGCTCGGCCTCTACGGGGCGATGATGGGGCTGGCCGCGGCGGTGGGGCAGTTCGCCGGCGGCGCGCTGGTCGCCGCCTCGCCGTTCGGCCTGGGCTGGCGGGCGATCTTCCTGGTCAATCTGCCGATCGGCGGTCTCGCCATCCTCGGCGCGCTGGCCTGGCTGCCGGAAAGTGCCGCGGCCAGCCGGCCGCGGCTCGATCTCGCCGGGGCGGGGCTGCTCTCGGCCGCGCTGGCCGCGCTGGTGGTGCCGCTGTCGGAGGGCCGCCAGCAGGGCTGGCCGGCTTGGACCTTCGCCGCCCTGCTCGCCGCCCCGCTGCTGCTGGGCGGGTTCCTGCTCCACGAGGACCGGCTGCGGCGGCGCGGGGGGATGCCGCTGCTCGATCCCGGCCTGCTGCGCCTGCCGGGGTTCCGCCGCGGCGTGCTGGTGGCCGGGTTGTTCTTCTTCACCTCGCCCTTCTATCTGTTGTTCGCGCTGGAACGACAGGACGGCGCCGGGCTCGGCGCACTGGGCACGGGGCTGGCCATTCTGCCCTATGGGATCGGGCTGTTCCTCGGCCCGCTGGCGACCGGGCCGCTGGTGGGAAAATGGCCGCTGCTGACCCTGGGCATGGCGATCGAGGTGGCGGGCTACGCCGCGGTGGGCGGCGCGGTGGCCTTCGGCGTGCCGGCGCCGCTGCTGACGGCGGCGGTGTTCGTGGCCGGTTTCGGCCAGGGCATCGCCATGCCGCGGCTGTTCACCCTGGTGCTGGCGGAGGTCCCGGCGCATCAGGGCGGGGTGGCGGCCGGGGTGGTGAACTCGGTGCTGCAGATCGGCGCGGCGCTCAGCGTGGCGGCGATCGGCTCGGTATTCTTCACCGTGCTGGGTGGCGGGCAGGGGGCGGCGGCCTATGCCCATGCGTTCGGCGTGGCGATGGTGCTGGTGGTGGCCGCCCTCGGCGGCGCCCTGTTGCTGACCCTGAAGGGAGGCGCGCGATGATCGACGACCCGGAGCGGTTCTGCGCAAGGCTGGTGGCCGCGATGCCGGATGCGGTGATCGCCGCCGATGCGGCCGGCGTGATTCGGTTCTGGAACGCCGGGGCGAGCCGCATCTTCGGCTACAAGGAAGCGGAGGCTCTGGGGCAGTCGCTGGATATCATCATCCCCGACGGGCCGCGGGCGCGGCATTGGGAGGGGTATCGGCGCACCATGGCGACCGGCGTGACGCGCTACGGCGCGGCCGACCTGCTTTCGGTGCCGGCGCTGCGCAAGGATGGGCGGCGCATCTCGGTGGCGTTCACCATCGTGCCGCTGCGGGCGGCGGACGGGACGATGGAGGGGATCGCGGCGGTGCTGCGCGACGTTACCGCCGCGTTCGAGGAGACGCGGGCGCTGCGCCGCGAGCTGGCGGCGCTGCGGGCGGGGTGATGGCGGCATCTTGCCGTGGCCAGGAAACGCTGCTAAATTGACCGGGTTTCTGGTCAAAGGATCGGCACATGACCACCTCCGTCCGGTCCGTCCGCCCGTCCGCCCGCCTGTCGATCGCCAGCCTGATCGACGATCGCGGCAGCGTCCGGGTCGATGGGGTCGCCGTGATGCTGCACCTCTCGAAAGCCCAGCTCGCCGAAACCGCGGGGCTGGCGCGCGAGGTACTGCAGAAATCCAGCCGCCGCGACGGCCCGAAAGCGCAGGGCCGGCTGCGCGAGATGGTGGAAATCCTCGCCCGGGTGCAGGGCTGGGCCGGCGGTCCCGCCCAGGCCATGGCTTGGTACCGCGCCGAGCCGATCCCCGCCTTCGGCGGGCGCACCGCCGAGGCGCTGGTGAAGTCCGGCCAAGCCGCCGCGCTGCGCGACTACCTCGATCATCTGGCGACCGGCGGATACGCTTGAGGTTCACTGGCGAGGCGTTCCGCGCCCATGATCCGACCTGGTCCTGGACCCCGCTCTCGGGCCGCGGCGCGGCGCTGAAGGGAAGGCGCTTCAACTGGCCCGGCCTCGAAACGCTCTATCTTTCGCTCGGCCTCGCCACCGTCTTCCGCGAGGTCTCGGCCGGCTTCGCCCATCGCCTGACGCCCTATGTGGTGTGCAGCTACGATGTCGATTGCGATGACATCGCCGATCTGCGCACCGAAGCCGCCCGCGCGCGCCACGGCGTCGCGCTGGAGGTGCTGGGCTGCGCCTGGGGCGATGCGTTGATCGGCGGGCACGAGCCGGACTCCTGGGCGGTGGTGCGCCGGCTGCTCGCCGACGGCCGGGCCGGGATGCTGGTGCCGAGCTTCGCCAACGGTGCCACGGCGGAGGATCACAACCTGGTCCTGTGGCGCTGGGGGCCGGACCGGCCGCACCGGGTCGCGGTCTATAACCCGACC
>JBMFXF010000200.1:0-6141 GCA_049964515.1 Acetobacteraceae bacterium
CGATGAAATCGGCCAGTTCCAGCGGCCCCATCGGATGGTTCGCGCCCAGCTTCATCGAGGTGTCGATCGCCGTCACCGACCCCACGCCCTCGTACAGCGCATAGACCGCCTCGTTGATCATCGGCACCAGGATGCGGTTGACGATGAAGGCGGGGAAATCCTCCGCCACCGCGGTGGTCTTGCCCAGGCGCCGCGCCAGCCCGTCCACCGCCTGGAAGGTCGGCTCGTCGGTGGCGATGCCGCGGATGATCTCCACCAGCTTCATCACCGGCACCGGGTTCATGAAATGCATGCCGATGAATTTCTCGGGGCGGTCGGTCGCGGCGCCGAGTCGGGTGATCGAGATCGAGGAGGTGTTGGAGGCCAACATGCAGCTGGGCTTGAGATGCGGCACCAGGGTGCGGAACACCGCCCGCTTCACCTCCTCCTTCTCGGTCGCCGCCTCGATCACCAGATCCGCCTCGGCGAAGGCCGCGTAGTCGGTGGTGGTGGTCACGCGCGCCAGCCCGGCGTCGCGCTCGGCCGGGGTGATGAGCTTGCGGTTGACCTGGCGCTCCATGTTGCGGGCCATGGTCGCCATGGCCTTCTCCAGCGCCTCGGCCTTCACGTCCAGCATCGTCACCGGCAGCCCGGCCAGCGCCGCCACATGGGCGATGCCGTTGCCCATCTGCCCGGCACCGATCACGCCCAGCTGGGCGATCAGGGGCACAAGCGCGCCGATCGGCGCGGCGGCGGTGGCTTCCCGCAGGGAAGCCGGGGTTTCGACATTCATCGGGTGCGCTCCAGTTCCGCCGCCAGCTCGGGCAGCGCGGTGAACAGATCAGCCACCAGGCCGTAGTCGGCGACCTGGAAAATGGGCGCTTCCTCGTCCTTGTTGATCGCCACGATCACCTTGCTGTCCTTCATCCCCGCCAGGTGCTGGATCGCACCGGAGATGCCGACGGCAATGTAGAGATCGGGAGCGACGATCTTGCCGGTCTGCCCCACCTGGTAGTCGTTGGGCACGAAGCCGGAATCCACCGCCGCGCGCGAGGCGCCGACGGCCGCACCGAGCGCGTCCGCGATCGGTTCGAGCAGCTTGAAATTATCGCCGCTCTGCATCCCCCGCCCGCCGGAGATCACCACCCGCGCGGCGGTGAGTTCGGGGCGTTCGGATTTCGACAGCTCGGCCGAGACGAAGCGCGAGCCGCCCGCCGCTTGCGCCGCGCCGATCGGGGCGATGGCGGCGCTGCCGCCCTCGGCCGGCACCGGGTCGAAGCTGGCCGCGCGCACCGTCAGTACCTTCTTCGCGTCCGACGATTTCACCGTGGCCAGCGCGTTGCCGGCATAGATCGGGCGGACGAAGGTATCGGCGTCGATCACCGCGGCGATGTCGCTGATCGGCTGCACGTCGAGCAACGCCGCGACGCGCGGCATCACGTTCTTGCCGACCGCGGTGGTGGCGGCGAACAGGTGCGAATAATCGCCCGCCAGCGAAACCAGCAGCGCGGCCATCGGCTCGGGCAGCAGATGGGCGAGCTCGGGCTGATCGGCCACCAGCACCTTGCTGACCCCCGGCAGCCGCGCGGCGAGTTCCGCCCCGCCGGCCACCACCAGGGCGTGGACCTCGCCCAGCTGGGCGGCGGCGGCCACCGCGCTGCGGGAGGGTTGCTTGATCGCGGTGGCGTCGTGTTCCAGCAGAACCAGCGAGGTCATGGCTCAGATCACCTTGGCTTCGTTGCGCAGCTTGGCCACCAGCTCGGCGACCGATCCCACCTTCGCCCCCGCCTTGCGCTTCGGCGGCTCGGCGACCGAGACCACGGTGAGCCGCGGCGCGGGATCGACCCCGAGCTCGGCCGGGGTCATGGTGACGATCGGCTTCTTGCGCGCCTTCATGATGTTCGGCAGCGAGGCGTAGCGGGGTTCGTTCAGCCTGAGATCGGTGGTCACGATCGCCGGCAGCGCCAGCGCCACCGTCTCGAGCCCGCCATCGACCTCGCGGGTGACGGTGATGGTCTCGCCCTCGATCGCGATCTTGCTGGCGAAGGTGCCCTGCGGCCAGCCCAGCATCGCCGCCAGCATCGGGCCGGTGGCGCTCATGTCGTCGTCGATCGCCTGCTTGCCGAGGATGACGAGGCCGGGCTGTTCCCGCCCCGCGATCGCGGCCAGCAGCTTGGCCACGGCGAGCGGCTGCAACTCGGCGTCGGTCTCCACCAGGATGCCGCGATCGGCGCCCATCGCCAGCGCGGTGCGGATGGTCTCGGCGCATTGCGCGACGCCGAGCGAGACCGCCACGATCTCGGTGGCGATGCCCTTCTCCTTCAGCCGGACGGCTTCCTCGACCGCGATCTCGTCGAACGGGTTCATCGACATCTTGACCCCGGCGGTCTCGACGCCCGTGCCGTCGGTCTTCACCCGGACCTTCACGTTGTAATCGACCACCCGTTTGACCGGGACCAGGATTTTCATCGCGCGTTCCGCTTTGGCTGAGTGTCTTGGCGCAGGGCGCTTCTTCGCACCTGCAACAGAGCGGCGTCATAGGCACGGGCGGCGGCGCGAGTCAAACCCGCCGCTACCGGGAGGTAGCCGCCCGCCGCCGCCGCGATGGGGCGGCCGCGGGCGGCGCGGCGGGCGGGAAAATCTCCCCGCCTTCGGTCAGCCGGCGGATCAGCGCGGCGTAGTCGGACAGGGTGACGCGCAGGTCCAGGCTGCGTTCGGCCCCGGCGCGGGCGGCGGCGCGCAGCTGCCGGGCCTGGGCGCGATCTTCCAGCAGTTCCAGCACCGTCGCCGCCAGCGCCGCGGGGTCGAAGAACGACACCAGCCGCCCGTTCACCCGGTCGGTCACGAACTCCCGCACCGGCGGAGTGTCGCTGCCTACCACCACGCAGCCGCAGGCGAGCGCCTCGCGCAGCGACCAGGAGGCGACGAACGGGTAGGTCAGATACACATGCGCGTCGCTGCGTTGCAAAAGCCGCAGGAAGGTCTCGTACGGGACGCGGCCGGGGAACGCCACCCGCGAGAGATCGAGCCCGCCGCCCAGCTGGTCGAGGAAATGCTGCCGCCAGGTGCCCTTGGCGGCCGGCGCGCCGTAGCTGACCCCGTCGCCGCCCACCATCACCACTTTCAGGTCGGGCCGCGCCGCCAGCAGCGCCGGCAGGGCGCGGATCATCACATGCGCGCCGCGATAGGGTTCGAGGTCGCGGGCGACATAGGTCACCAGCCGCTCGCCGGGGGCGATGGTGAGCGCGCCGATCTTCAGCGGCTTGCGGTGCTGCGCGGGGTCGGGGCGGCAGCGCTCCAGATCGGCCCCCTCCGGCAGAATCCGGATCTGCTCGCGGGCCCAGGCCGGGTAGGTGGAATGCTGGAACCGGGTGGGGGTCTGGCCGTGCCGGGCCAGCTGCAGGGCCAGCAGGTTGATCGTGTTCTTGGCGCGGATGCGCGGGAAATCGGCCGGATCGGTGGGGAACTCGGGGTCGAAGCCGACATCCGAGCCGTCGGTCTGGTAGTAGAACTCGAAATACCCCACCAGCGGGACATCGGGCCAGACGTCGGGCAGGTTGAGCAGCTCGCCCCAGCCGTGATGGCCGAGCACGATGTCGGGGGTGAAGCCGAGCGATTTCAGCGTGGCGGCCGTGCGCGCCACCGCCTCGGCGCGGCGGGCGGCCCCGTCCAGCTCCCGCGCCGCCGGATGGGTGGCGGCGGCGGCCGGCGACGGGCGGCGATAGGGCACCACCCGCACCCCCTCGATGCGGTTGCGGTTGGGTTCGGAGATGAACAGGATCTCGTGCCCGCCGGTTGCCGCCATCCTTCGCGCGAGGTGGACGAACTGGGCTGGAAAGTTCTGATGAACGAGCAGAATCTTCATGCGCCGCGGGGCGGCTCAGCGCGGGCGGCGGGCGGTCTTGCGCGGCGCGGCGGGCCGCGCCGGCGCGGCGCGCGGGCGCAGGCTGACGCGGAACGCCTCCAGCGGCGCGAGCGCGGGGGATTGCGCGGCGGTGCCCTCCGGCACGTCCTCGAGCAGGGTGCCGTCGCCGAAGCTGGCGGCGATCAGGCATTCCCGCGCCGGATCGCCCTTGACCCGCGCCGCCAGGCCGAGCAGCGGGAGCGCCATGCCGCGGCTGCCGCAGAAGGCCCCGGCCTCGACCCAGGAGGAGAGCCAGTTCTGGCCTAGAACCGCCTGATATTCAAGAATAACATCGTCGGCCGGGGCGATGGCGAAACCCTCGATCCAGAGCTTGCTGCCGCGCACGCCGACCCATTCGCCGAGGGCGGCGCTGACGTCGCCGGTGCGTTGGATATGCGCCAGCACCGGGCCCGAGGCCACCGCGGCACTTGGGGCGGTACCGGGGGCGGCACCGGGGGCAGGCGGCGCGGCGGCCTCGGCGGCCGGATCCGCGCTGAGGCGGAGCACCTGCAACCGCGGCGCCGCCGCCGGCGGCGCGTCGGGCGCCTGATAGATGGTCACCAGCACCTGCGCCGGCCCCTCAGTCACCCGCACCAGCGCCGCCCCGTCCCCGCCGGGCAGCCAGCCGTCCGGGGTGAAGCTGGCGATCCGCACCGTGCCCTCCCGCGCCGCCGGCGCCGGGGAGAGGCGGATTCCGGGCAGGCCGGAGCGTCCCGCCGCCGGCGCCCCGGGCGGCTGGAAGACGCAGAACAGGCCGGTATCGAGGGTCATCAGGTGGCCGGAAACCCGGAGTTCGGCGATCGCGCTGGGCGAGGGGGAAGCGGCCGGCGCGGTGGTCTCTGCGACGTCGGACATCGAGGCTCCGGGAATGGTGGCGGGACCCCTCGGGCGAAGGGCGTGCTGAGGATCGGCCGATCGGCCGGGTTGCGGGGGCGTATCGTCTATTCATGGACCGCGCGCGCGGCGCGTTCAAGCAGGATATGGTTAAGCCGGGGTGGATCGAGCCCCGGCGCGAGCAGCAGGCCGCGCCCGAGCGCGCGCATCCGCTCCGCCGGCGCGCCGAGGTCGAACGCCACCACCTCGAGCCCGGCGGCGAACAGGTCCGACAAGGCGAAGCACCAGGTCTCGGGCCAGATCGAGGGCAGGAACCCCACCCGTGCGCCCTGCGCGCGCAACAGCGGCACCGCCTGCTCGGGCGGGAACGGGCCGGTCAGCGCGACCCGCCCGGTGGCGCGCAGCAGCGCGTCGTCCTCGGTATAGCCCACCACCACGAAACCGAGCGGCAGCGCGCGGCTGGCCGCGTCGCGGGCGCAGGCGGCGAGCAGCGCCAGCCCCTTGGCCGGCCCCAGCGCGCCCGGCACCACCACCAGCGCCGGGCCGGGACGAACCGCGGGCGGGGTCGGGCGGGGTCGGGCGGCATCGTCCTCCGGCGGGTCCACGACCGGGACGATGCCGGGGAAATGCCGCGCGATCCGGCGCGCCGCGTCGGCCGAGGGCGCCAGCACCCGCGCCGCGCCGGAAAGCAGCGCCGCCGAGCGGGCCCGGAGCGCGCGCGGGCCGATCGGCTCGTCGAGCAGGCTGCCGTGGGTGGCCACGCAGGCCTCGCAGCCCGCCGCCGCCGGCTCGCCGCAGTAGCGCGGTTCGCCGGCGACCGGGCGGACCAGCTGCACCCGCGGGCAGAACCAGGCGTAGTCGTGGATGCGCAGCGTGTAGGGCACGCCGAGGGCGGCGATCAGCCCGGCCACCGCGGGCGGATGGCCCAGCAGGTGGTGCAGCGCGATCAGCCGCGGCGCCGCGGCGCGCAGCCGCGCGAGCAGGGCGGGGCGCTGCGCCGGCAGGGCGAAGCGTTCGGCGGCGGCATCGCCTTCCAGCCGCACCGCCCGGCCGCGCCCGGCGGCGAGATCGGGGCGCAGGATCAGCACCCGCGCGCCCGCTTCGCGGTGGCTTGCGGCTTCGCGCTGCACGACCCGCTCCACCCCGCCGCCGTCGGCATGGGTGATGAGCAGCACCGACCCGCCGGCCGGCCCGGCCGCCGAGGGCATGGTGGTGGAGTGCTCCGAGGCCGCCGCCGCCTTCGTGGCCGCGCTGGCCGGGCGGATCGCATCCCAGGGCGGGGCGGCGCTGCTGATTGACTACGCCGCCGAGACCCCGAATCCGGCCGGCAGCCTGCAGGCGCTGCGCGCCGGCGCGCCGGCCGATCCGCTGGAAGCGCCGGGCGAGGCCGATCTCACCGCCCATGTCGATTTTCCCGCCCTCGC
>JBMFXF010000201.1:0-6098 GCA_049964515.1 Acetobacteraceae bacterium
CAGCGGGACCGCCGAACCGAGCGCCTGCTTTTGCCCCTCGCCCACACCGAGGGAGGTCTCTCCGCGTCGGTGCAGCGTGGCATCATTGCTGCCAATCGCGATGGCGGCATCCGTACCTTCATGGTCGCGGACGGCATGACCCGGGACAGTTTGTATGTCTTCGACACCGTCGGCGAGGCGTTGCGCGCGGCCGATTGGGCGGCGGCCAACGCGGCCGCGATGGCGGTGTGGCTCGACGGCGCGGGGCGTGATGCGCACCTTGCCCCACCCGACCCGGGCCGTCCCGTCATCAGCCGGCATGCCCGCCTTGTCGGCGTGCGTCCGCACGTCATCGGTTCCATGCTCCACCTCCTCTTCACGTACGTGACGGGCGAGGCTGCCGGCCCGAACATGATCACGCGCAACACCTTCGCGCTTAGCCAGGGATACGTTCTCCCACGCCTGCGCCAGGAGCTTGGCCTGGTGCCAGCACGCACGCTGCTCGAGGCCAACATGGGTGGCGACAAGAAGCCGTCGCACCTCTACCATCTCGAAGGTGGCCACGGCAAGACGGTGATTGCCGAGGCAGCCCTCTCGCACCAGACCCTGCGCCATGTCCTTCACGTCGCCGCCGGCGCAGAACGCCCGGCCGGCGCCGGTCAGCACGATCGCGCCCACCTCGGCGCGGGTGGCGGCGCGTTCCAGCGCGTCGTGCAGCGCGCCCAGCATGTCCTGGGTGAAGGCGTTGAGCCGCTCCGGCCGGTGGAGGGTCAGCAGCAGCACGCCGTCGGCGAGCGTCTCGGTCAGGTCGGACATGGGCGTTCCCTTGCGTGGCGGGGGCAGCTTGGCGGCAGCCGGCCAGGTCTGCAACACTGCGCCGATGCGCATCTTCACCCCCCTGCCCGCCGCCCCCTGGTCCGCCGTCGCCCCCGCCGCCGCGGCCGCCGAGGCGGCCGGGTTCGACGCGCTGACCACGGTCGAGCTCGGCCACGACCCGTTCGCGCCGTTGGTGTTCGCGGCCCTCGCCACGCGCCGGGTGGCGCTCACGCCCTCGATCGCGGTGGCGTTTCCGCGCAGCCCGACGGTGCTGGCCGCGCAGGCCTGGGACCTCGCGGCCAATTCCGCCGGCCGCTTCGTGTTGGGCCTCGGCAGCCAGGTGAAGGGGCATAACGAGCGGCGCTTCGGCATCCCCTGGACCGCGCCGGCCCCGCGGCTGGCGGATTATATCGGCGCGCTGCGGGCGATCTGGCGCGCGTGGGAAACCCGCGGCCGGCTGGACTACCACAGCGCGCATTACACCCTGACGCTGATGACGCCGGATTTCTCCCCCGAGCCCACCGGCCTGCCGATGATCCCGGTCACGGTGGCGGCGGTGGGGGCGGCGATGCTGCGCATGGCCGGGCGGGTGGCGGACGGGGTGCGGCTGCATCCGCTCTGCTCGCGCCGCGCCATGGAGCGGCTCTGCCTGCCGGCGCTGACCGAGGGTCTCGCGCAGGCGGCAGGCGGGGCCGGGCGGGCACGCGAGAGCTTCGACATCCATGGCGGCGGGTTCGTGGTGACTGGGGCGGATGCCGATGCCGTCGCGCGCGGCATGGCGCCGGTGCGGGCGCGCATCGCTTTCTATGCCTCCACCCGCACCTACCGGCCGATCCTGGCCCTGCACGGGCTCGAGGACCTCGGTGAGCGGCTGCACGCGCTGTCGGTGGCCGGGCGCTGGGCGGAGATGCCCGCCCTCATCACCGAGGAGATCGCCGCCCTGTTCGCGGTGGCGGCTCCGTTCGCGGCGCTGCCGGCGGCGATCGCGGCGCGATACGGCGGCCTCGCCGACAGTTTCGATCTGAGCCTGCCGCCCGACACCCCGCCCGGGCGCGCCCGCGAGCTGCTGGCCGAGCTGCGCCGCATCCCGCATGTCTTCACCGGGTTTGCCGCGGCGGGTACGCCGTGAGGCTGGCGGCGGGGCTCGCGCTCGGGGTGCAGACGGTGCATCGGCGCACCGAGCCCGCCGACGGGCCGTGGCGGCCTGGCATCGACGCGCTGGTGGCGCTGACCGAGCTGGTGGACCGGTGCGGCTATGAGTCGCTCTGGGTCGGCGATCACATCGCGTTTCCGGTGGCGATCCTCGATCCGCTGTTGCAGCTTGCCCAGTGCGCGGTGGTCAGCCGGCGGCTGCGGTTCGGCACCGGCGTCTATCTGCTGCCGCTGCGCCACCCGGTGCCGGTGGCCAAGCAGGTGGCGACCCTGGATCACCTGACCGAGGGGCGGCTGATCTTCGGCGTCGGCGCCGGTGGCGAGTTCCCGAAGGAGTTCGAGGCCTGCGGGGTGGCGGTGGCCGAGCGCGGGGCGCGGCTCGCCGAGGGCGTCGCGGTGCTGCGCAAGCTCTGGTCCGGCGCCCCGGCCAGTCACGCGGGGCGGTTCTACGGGCCGTTCGAGGACGTGCCGATGGCTCCGCCGCCACGCCAGCCGGGTGGGCCGCCGATCTGGTTCGGCGGGCGGGCGCCGGCGGCGCTGCGCCGCTGCGCGCGGCTGGGACAGGGGTATCTGTCCTACGTGGTCACGCCGGAGCAGTTCGCCGTCAATCTGGCGGTGATCGGCGCGGCGCGCGAGACCGACGCGCCGTTCGGCACCGGGCATCTGTTGTTCACCCGGCTCGATGCGACGCGGGAGCTGGCGCTGGAGCGGGCGGCGGCAACGCTGTCGGTGCGCTACGGGATGGATTTCCGCCGCGCCGCCGACCGCTATTGCGCGCTCGGCCCGCCGGCTTCGGTGGCGGCTGCGATCCGCGGCTTTTACCAGGCCGGGGTGCGGCATGTGGTGCTGGATTTCCTCGGCCCCTATGCGGAGCGGGAGGCGCAGATCGCCTGGTTCGCCGCCGAGGCGATGCCGTTGCTGGCGGACCTGCGCGGCGGGTAGAACCGGCCGCCTTTCGTGGAACAAGGCATGTCCGCCGCCCAACAACTGCCGCTGCCGTTCGCCCATCACCCGGAGTTCGCCGCCGCCGATCTGGTGGCCTCGCCCGGCAACGAGGCCGCGCGCGCCTGGCTTTCCCGCACCGCGGATTGGCCAGAGGGGCGGCTCGCGCTGTTCGGCGAGGCCGGCGCGGGAAAGACGCATCTGCTGCACCTGTGGGCGGCCCGCCGCGGGGCGGCGCTGTGCGCGGGCGCCGCGCTGGCGGCGCTGGAGGCGGGGGTGCTGCCGGCGGCGGGGCTGGCGATCGACGAGGCGGATTCGGTGCCCGACGCCGAGGGGTTCCTGCATCTCCTCAACGCCGCCCGGGCGCGGCGGGTGCCGGTGCTGCTGGCCGCCCGCACCGCCCCGGCGCGCTGGGCGGTGCCGCTGCCGGATCTGGCGAGCCGGCTGCGCGCCACCCTGGCGGTGCCGATCGGGCCGGCCGATGACGCGCTGCTGGCGGCGCTGCTGACGCGGCTGGCGGCGGACCGGCAGCTCGACATCCCCGAACCGGTGCGGATGTGGCTGCTGCGCAGCCTGCCGCGCAGCCCGGGCGCGCTAAGGGAGGCGGTGGCGCGGCTCGACCGGGCGGCGCTGGGTCGCCCGCGCGGGATCACCCGCGCCCTGGCGGCCGAGGTGGTGGCGGAGCTGGAGGCCGGTTAGGCGGCGGCGCGGATCGCGGCCGGGCGCAGCAGCGCCACCAGGGCGGCGACCAGCCGGTCCATCATCTCGTCGCTGTGCAGCGGCGTGGGGGTGAAGCGCAGCCGCTCCTCCCCATGCGGGACGGTGGGGTAGTTGATCGGGGTGGCATACATGCCGAACTCAGCCAGCAGTCGGCGGCTGAGCTCCTTGCAGCGGGCGGCCTCCCCCACGTGCAGGGGCACGATGTGGCTGTCGGAGGGGATCCGCGGCAGGCCGGCGGCGTCGAAGCGGGATTTCAGCGCCTCCGCGCGCTCGAACAGCCGGGCGCGGCGGGCCATGTCGCGGCGGACGTGGCGCACCGCGGCCAGCGCGGCGGCGGCCACCATCGGCGGCAGGGAGGTGGTGAAGATGAAGCCGGGCGCGGTGGAGCGGATGTAGTCCATCACCGTCGCGTCGCCGGCGATGTAGCCGCCGTGGCAGCCGAAGCCCTTGGCCAGCGTGCCCTCGATCAGATCGACCCGGCGGGCGACGCCGTCGCGTTCCGAGACCCCGCCGCCCTGCGGGCCGTAGAGGCCGACGGCGTGGACCTCGTCGAGATAGGTCATGGCGCCGTAGCGCTCGGCGAGGTCGCAGAAGGCGCCGATCGGGGCGATGTCGGCGTCCATCGAATAGACCGATTCGAAGGCGATCAGCTTGGGCGCGGCCGGATCGGCGGCGGCGAGCAGGGATTCGAGATGCGCGAGGTCGTTGTGGCGGAAGATCTGCACCGCCGCGCGCGAGCCCTTGATGCCGGCGATCATCGAGGCGTGGTTCTTCTGGTCGGAGAAGGCGATGAAGCCGGGCAGCGCGTTGAGGATGGTGGAGAGCCCGGCCTGGTTGGAGACGAAGCCGGAGGTGAACAGCAGGGCGCGGTCCTTGCCGTGCAGATCGGCGAGTTCCGCTTCCAGCGCGTCATGGGCGGGGCTGGTGCCGCCGATGTTGCGGGTGCCGCCGGCGCCGGCGCCCATGGCGCGGGCGGCGGCGCAGGCCGCCTCCACCACCACCGGATGGCCGCCCATCGCGAGGTAGTCGTTGGAGGACCAGACCAGCACTTCCGACCCGTCGGGACGGCGATAGACCGGAAACCCCTCGGCCTGCTTGTAGAGGGGGGTGAACTCCCGGTAGCGCCCCTGGGCGCGGATTCCGGCGAGGGCTTCCCGGCAATGGGCATGGAACGGATGCATGGGTTCGGTCCGTGATCGCGTGCAACCGGCTTTAGCCCCCGCGCCCGCCCCGCCGCAATCCGCAGAAACCCGTATGAACGGGATTTCAGCCCCGCGCCGCCAGCGCGACCCCGGCCAGGGTGAGCGCGAGTGCGGCGAGCTGGTGCCAGCCCAGCGCCTCGCCCAGCATCAGCGCGGAGGCGAACACGCCGATGGCGGGGGCGAGCAGCACGCCGGTGGCCGCGGTGTTGGCAGGCAGCAGGTGCAGCGCGCGGAACCAGGCGAGATAGGCGAGGCTCATCGGCAGCACCGCGACATAGGCGATCGCGCCCCAGCCGAGCGGGGTGACGGCGGCGAGGCGGACCGGCTCGAAGGCGGCCAGCGCCACCACCGGGAGGGTGCCGAGCGTGGCCTGCCAGGCGACGCCGGTCACCGGGGGCATCCGCAGCGGGCTGCGCTTGGCGATCACGGTGCCGAGGCCGAACACCAGGGCGGCGGCGAGGCCGCAGGCGAAGCCGGCGGGGCGGGTCCAGGCCGGGCCGGCGGTGGCGGATGCGGTGACCTGGGGCTGGCCGGTGACCAGCAGCGCGACGCCGGCGAGGCCGAGGGCGGTGGCGAGAATGCGGGCCGGGGTGGGGCGCTCGCCCAGCAGGGGCCAGGCGAGGACGGCGGCCCAGATCGGCAGGGTGTAGGTGACGATGACGGCCTGCGAGGCGGGCAGCCAGAACAGCGCCAGGGTGGTGAGGATGGTGAAGGCGCCATAGTTCATCGCCGCGAAGGCGATCAGGCGCGGCCATTGCCCGGCCGGGGGGCGGAGGGTTTCGCCGCGGCCGGCGGCGAGCGCGAAGGCGAAGGCGGCGCCGCCGCCGCAGCAGAGGGTGCGCATGGCGAAGGGGGGGAGTTCGCCGAGGAGGAATTTCGAGACCGGCCAGTTGAAGCCCCAGGAGCAGGCGGTGATGGCGAGCATGGCGAGGCCCTGCATCCGGCCGTGGTCGGGGCGGGCGGGTGCCTGGGTGGCGGCCATGGGGGAACTCCGGTCGGGACGGCGGAGGTTACAGCAGCGAAGGGGCGGGGGCGATAGCAGTTATGTTACGATATCGCAACGTTTTGGGCGCACGAAGCCCCTCACCACCACCCCTTGCACTTCCACCTGAGATCCGCCGGCACGTCCTTCGGCCCCAGATCCGGGATCGGCACCCGTGCCACCCACAGCGGGCGGTTGTCGCGCACCACCCGCCGCTCGAACGCGCGGCAGTATTGCTGGTACGGGTGATCGGGGTAGAGGCAGTGCTTCCGCAGCACCTGCTCCTGGGTCATGGTCCGGCGCGC
>JBMFXF010000202.1:0-6083 GCA_049964515.1 Acetobacteraceae bacterium
ATCCTCGAGCTCGTCGCGGAAGCGCACCGCGCTGGCGCGATGGTTCCAGCGCTCGTCCAGCACCTGGCGGATGGTGGCGACCAGCGGGACATGGGCCCGCAGCGCGGCGGCGAACAGCGCCTTGCGGGCGTCGGTATCGGCCCCGGCGAAGCGCCGGCCGGCTTCGGTCAGCAGGATGTCGCCCTCCACCAGCTCGGCGAAGCCCAGGGTCTGCAGGGTCTCGCCGAGCGGGAACAGATCGTCGAGTTCGAGCTGCAACGTGGCCGCCAGCGCCGGGAGGTCGGCGCGGCCATGGTACGGCGGGCCGGCCAGCGCCTCCATCAGCCCGGCCATCACATTGGTGCCGACCCGGTGCAGCGGCACCACAGCGGCCGGCTGGGCGGGGCCCGGGGCGGCCGGTGCGGCGGGCGCGGGGCGGCGGGTCATCAGCGCGTAGATATCCTCCACCAGCTGGCGGAACGCCGGGTCCTGGCGGTTGCGCGGATGCGCCAGCGGCACCGCGAGCTCATGGGCCACCCGCCCCGGATTGACCGCGAACACCAGGATGCGGTCGCACATCAGCACCGCCTCCTCGATGTTGTGGGTGACCATCAGCACCGATTTCACCGGCAGCCGTCCCTCGATCCAGAGATCGATCAGGTCGGTGCGCAGGGTCTCGGCGGTCAGCACATCCAGCGCCGAGAACGGCTCGTCCATCAGCAGGAGGTCGGGATGCACCACCAGCGCGCGCGCCAGGCCGACCCGCTGGCGCATCCCGCCCGACAGCTCCTTCGGGTAGGCGTTCTCGAACCCGTCGAGGCCGATCAGGTCGATCGCCGCCAACGCGCGGCTGGTGCGTTCGGCGCGGGGGATGCCGCGCGCCTCCAACCCCAGCTCCACATTGGCCTGCACGGTGAGCCAGGGGAACAGGGCGAAGCTCTGGAACACCATCGCCACGCCCTCGGGCGGGCCGGTGAGCGCGGTGCCGTGCCACAGCACCTCGCCCGCGGTCGGGCGCAGCAGCCCGGCGATGATGCGCAGCAGGGTGGATTTGCCGGAACCGGAACGGCCGAGCAGGGCCACCATCTCGCCCTGCCGCAGGCTCAGCGCGACATCGTCCAGCACCAGCAGATCGGCCGCCGAGTCCTTGTGGTAGGCCTGGCGGCAGCCGCGCACCTCGAGCAGCGGCGCATCGGTGATCTCGGCCATGATCGCTCCCGTCACAGGGTCATCCGCCGCGCGGCGAACTCGTAGAGCGGCCGCCACAGCAGCCGGTTGAACAGCACCACGAAGCCCGACATCACCGCCACGCCCAGCACCACGCGCGGCATGTTTCCCGCCGCCGTGGCCTCGGCGATATAGGCACCGAGCCCGTGCGCGACGAGGGTGGTGCGGCCCCAGCTCGCGAGCTCGGCCACGATCGCCGCGTTCCACGCCCCGCCGGAGGCGGTGATCGCGCCGGTCACGTAATAGGGCAGGATCCCGGGCAGCATCACCCGCAACCACCACAGCCGCCCGCGCAGCCCGAAGCTGGAGGCGGCCTCGCGCAGATCGCCGGGGAACGCGGCGGCGCCGGCGATCACGTTGAACAGGATGTACCACTGCGTGCCGAGGATCATCAGCGGCGACAGCCAGATATCCGGGTCCAGCCGGAACCGCACGATCAGCAGCACCACCGGCGGGAACAGCAGATTGGCCGGGAACGCGGCCAGGAACTGCACCCAGGGCTGGACGTGGCGCGCCCAGTGCGGGTGCAGCCCGATCGCCACCCCGACCGGCACCCAGACCAGGCTGGCGAGCAGAATCAGCACCACCACCCGGGCCAGGGTGAACAGCCCCAGCACCAGCACCTGCCCGACCTGGCGCAGGGTGATGCTGGCGGAGAGGAACTGCACGATCCGCACCCCGCCGAGCGCCAGCGCCGCCACCAGCAGCGCCAGCAGCACCCGATCGACCGCCCGCGAGGGCACCCGCGCCACCGGCACCCGCGGCAACGGCAGCGCCAGCCTGAGCCCGGTCAGGCTGCGCGCGCCCTGCCGCAGCGCCGCCCCCAGCTCGCGCAGCACCGCGGTGCGGCGGATCAACCGCAGCAGCCACGGGTCCTCGGCTTCCGCCGCGGCGGTGGTCTCGAAGCGGAACCGTTCCGACCATGCCACCAGCGGGCGGAACAGCAGCTGGTCGTAGAGCAGGATCACGATCAGCATGGCCAGGATCGCCCAGCCCACCGCCGGCAGGTCCCGCCGCTCCAGCGCCAGCGCGACGTAGGAGCCGATGCCGGGCAGGGTCCAGGAGTGGTTGCCGACCGTCACCGCCTCCGAGGCGACCACGAAGAACCAGCCGCCCGACATCGACATCATGGTGTTCCACACCAGCCCCGGCACCGCGAACGGCACTTCCAGCCGCCAGAAGCGCTGCCAGGGGGTGAGGCGGAAGCTGATCGCCGCTTCCTCGAGATCGGCCGGCAGGGTACGCAACGACTGGTACAGGCTGAACGCCATGTTCCAGGCCTGGCTGGTGAAGATGGCGAACACCGAGGCGAGTTCCAGCCCCATCACCTGGCCGGGAAACAGATTCATGAAAAACACGACGGTGAAGGTGAGGAACCCGAGGATCGGCACCGATTGCAGGATGTCGAGCAGCGGGATCAGCACCAGCGCCGCGCGCCGGCTTTTCGCCGCCGCGGTGGCATAGGTGAAGGTGAACACCAGCGAGGCGGCGAGCGCGGCGAACATGCGCAAGGTGGTGCGCGCCGCATAGGCCGGCAGATTGGCCGGATCGAGGCTGATCGCCAGCGCACGCGGGGCGGCGATCGGCAGGAACGTGCCCTCGGCCACCCGCGCCATCGCCACCAGCAGCCCGAACACCACGATGACCGCGGCGATGTCCCACAGATTGGGCCCGCGCCGGTCCGCGATCAGCGCCGGGATCGGAAGTCGCGCCACCGGCTCAGCCCGGCTGCGGGGTCGAGAGACCGGTGGAGCCGAAGCCGCCGGCCCCGCGCGCGGTTTCGTCCAGCGCGGCCACCGGCTCCCAGCGCAACCGGACCACCGGGGCCAGCACCGCCTGGGCGATGCGCATCCCGCGGGTGACGGTGAATGCCTCCGCCCCGGCGTTGAGCAGGATCACCCCGAGCTCGCCGCGGTAGTCGGCATCGATGGTGCCGGGGCTGTTGGGCAGGACGATGCCGTGACGCAGCGCGAGGCCGGAGCGGGGACGGATCTGCAGCTCGTACCCCGCCGGCAGGGCGATGGCGAGGCCGGTCGGGATCAGCGCCCGCCCGCCGGGGGGGATGGCGAGCGGTGCCGCGACGGCGGCCAGCAGATCGAGCCCGGCCGCGGCCAGGGTGGCATATTCGGGCAGCGGCAGATCGGCGCCGTGGGCCAGCACCCGCACCCGGACCGGGACGCTCATGCCAGCGCCGCGGCGATGCGCGCGGCGAGCCGGGCGGCGACCTCGGCCTTCGGCAGGTCGGGCCAGTCCTCGGCGCCGGCGGCGGTCACCAGGCGGACGGTGTTGCGCTCCCCGCCCATGATGCCGGTGGCGGGCGAGACGTCGTTGGCGACGATCCAGTCGGCGTTCTTGCGGACCCGCTTGGCGGCGGCGTGTTCCGCCAGCGCGTCGGTCTCGGCGGCGAAGCCGACGACGAGGCGTGGGCGCAGCTTGCCGGGGGCGGCGATGCTGGCCAGGATGTCGGGGTTGGGGGTGAGCGTCAGCGCCGGCGGCGGCGCGCCCGGGGTTTTCTTGATCTTGGTGCCGGACTCGCGCGCCACCCGCCAGTCGGCGACGGCGGCGGCGAACACCGCGACCTCCACCGGCAGGGCGGCCTGGCAGGCGGCGAGCATCTGCCGCGCCGTCTCCACCCTGGTCACCGCCACCCCGGCGGGGTCGGGCAGAGCGACCGGGCCGGTGACCAGCCGGACCTGCGCGCCGAGCGCGGCCAGCGCGGCGGCGATGGCATGGCCCTGCCGGCCGGAGCTGCGGTTGGCGAGGTAGCGCACCGGGTCGATGGGTTCATGCGTCGGGCCGGAGGTGACCAGCGCCGACCGCCCGGCGAGCGGGCCGGGCCCGGGGGCGAGGCAGGGGGCGAGGCAGGCGGCGAGGCAGGCGGCGATGGCCTCGAGGATGGCCGGCGGTTCGGCGAGCCGGCCGAAGCCGTATTCGTTGCAGGCCATCGGGCCCTCGTCGGGCCCGACCACGCGCACCCCGCGCGCGCGCAGGGTCTGGAGGTTGGCGCGGGTGGCCGGATGCTCCCACATCCGCACATTCATCGCCGGGGCGATCAGCACCGGCTTGTCGGTGGCCAGCAGCACGGTGGCGGCGAGATCGTCGGCAAGGCCGGCGGCCATCCGCGCCAGCAAGTCGGCGCTGGCCGGCGCCACCACCACCAGGTCGGCGGCGCGGGAGAGCTGGATATGGCCCATCTCGGATTCGTCGGTGAGCGAGAAGAGCTCGGAATAGACTTTCGATTCCGCGAGCGCCTGCAACGCCAGCGGGGTGACGAAGCGGGCGGCGTTGGCGCTGAGCAGCGGGGTGACCGCGGCGCCCTCGGCGCGCAGCAGGCGGATCAGTTCCAGCGCCTTGTAGGCGGCGATGCCGCCGGAGACGATCAGCAGGATGCGCTTGCCGGAAAGCCGCCCGCTCACAGCCGCCACCCGGAATGGATGGCGGCGATGCCGCCGGAGAGGTTGCGCACGTCCACGCGGGCGAACCCGGCGGCGCGCATCATCGCGGCGAGCGTCTCCTGGTCGGGGAAGGTGCGGATGCTCTCGGCGAGGTACTGGTAGGAGTCGCGGTCGCCGGCGACGCGCGCGCCGAGCGCGGGCAGGACGCGGAACGACCAGGCGTCGTAGAGCGGGGCCAGGGCGGCGACCTGGAGGCGGCTGAACTCGAGGCAGAAGAACCGCCCGCCGGGGCGGAGCATCCGCCGGGCCTCGGCCAGCACCGCCGGCTTGTCGGTGCAGTTGCGCAGGCCGAAGGCGATGGCGACCCGGTCGAAGCCGCCGTCGGGCAGCGGCAGGCGCTCGGCGTCGGCGACCAGGAAGTCGAGCCCGTCCAGGGCGCCGCGGTCGGCGGCGCGGTCGCGGGCGATGGCGAGCATGGCCGGGTTGATGTCCGACAGCAGTGCCGCCCCGCCGCCGAGGCGGCGCCAGCCGAAGCCGATGTCGCCGGTGCCGGCGGCGAGGTCGAGCAGCCGGCGGTTCGGCCGCGGGTCGAGCGCGGTGAGCAGGATGCGCTTCCAGACCCGATGGATGCCGAGCGACATCAGATCGTTCATCAGGTCGTAGCGGGGCGCGACCGAGGCGAACACCTCCCGCACCAGCGCGGCCTTGGCGGCGGCGGGGACGCGGCGGAAGCCGAAATCGGTCTCGGGCGCTTGGGTGGCGGTCATGGCGGGGGCGGTATAGCCTGCCCACCGGGCCGCGGAAACCGGCCCGCCAGCGCGGAAGGCGGAGCGTGCCGGAACTTCCCGAAGTTGAAACAGTGATGCGGGGGATGGCGGCGGCGCTGAGCGGGCGCCGGCTGACCCGGGTGGTGCTGCGGCGGGGCGATCTGCGCTGGCCGCTGCCGGCGGGGCTGGCGGCGCGGCTGGAGGGGGCGCGGGTGCTGGGGTTCCGCCGCCGCGGGAAGTACATCCTGATGCGCCTGGACGGCGGGGACAGCGTGCTCTGGCATCTGGGGATGTCGGGGCGGATCGTGCTGGGGCGGACGGGCGGCAACGCGGCGCCGGCGGCGCATGAGCATCTGGTGCTGGAGACCACCGACGGGGCCCGGCTGGGGTTCGTCGATCCGCGGCGGTTCGGTTCGGTGGATCTGGTGGCGACGGAGGCGGAGGCGCGTCACCGGCTGCTGGCCGGGCTGGGGCCGGAGCCGCTGGGGCCGGGGTTTTCCGCGGCGGTGCTGGCGGCGGCGCTGGCGGGGCGACGGAGCGCGGTGAAGCTGGCGCTGCTGGACCAGTCGGTGGTGGCGGGGCTCGGGAATATCTACGTCTGCGAGGCGCTGTTCCGGGCGCGGCTCAGCCCGTTCCGGCGCGCGGAGACGGTGCGGGGGGTGCGGGCGGAGCGGCTGACGGAGGCGATCCGGGCGGTGCTGACGGAGGCGATCGC
>JBMFXF010000203.1:0-6077 GCA_049964515.1 Acetobacteraceae bacterium
CCTACTACCTGCACAATTTCGACACCTCGGGCGTGACTACCTCGGGCAGCTTCAGCAACGGGATCGGGTTCTCGGTCGCGGAGCCGTCACGGGACGCGAATCTGGGGAATGTCGGCATCGGCGTGACCGCAAGCAGGATGGGAGCTTTCACCCTCAGGGCGAACGCCTCCTATACCGGAGGGTACTCCACCAGCATCGGCACCTTCCTGCTGCATCTCTCGACCCGGTTCTGAGGCGGCACGGGCGTAGGCCGGCGGGCGGGACGTTACGACTGCGCCTCCGGCGACAACACCATGCAGGCGTTGCGTTCCCGCTCCAGGGTCTGGCACGCCTGTACCGCCGCCTGCCGCGAAAGCCCGGTCAGCCGAGCCCGCCACAGCACCGCCCGGCCCACCCGCACCGCCGTCACCTGCGGGCGCGCGTGGCCCAGCAAGGCCCGCGCGCGGCTCTGCGCCAGCCCGGTGGCGTGGCGGGCCTGGCTCGGCACCACGAACGCCCCCACCTGCACCGCCCAGCCGCCGTCAAGATGGAACACGCGCGGCGCCGGCGCCGGCTCGGCATAGGCGGTAGGCACGAAGCGGAACCCGATCCGCGGCGGGGCCGGCGGACGCGGCAGCGACCGCGGCGGCATCACCAGCGCCAGCCGCGACGGCGGCGCGCGCGGACGCGGCGGCGGGGGCGGCGCGGCCATCGCCACCTGCACCGGGGCCGGCTGGAAGGGCACCGGCTGCGGCAGCGGCGCCTGCCGCCCGCTCGGCCGCCATGCCCCCGGGTAACGCAGCCCCGGCGGGATGTGGCTGGGCAGGATGTTCATCGCATAGGCGGTGGCCGGAGACAGCCGGCGCGGCTCCGCCCCGGCCAGATGCGGCGCGATCATCGCCACGTAGCGCCGGGTTTCCGCCGGCAACGGGCGTTCGTCGGCCAGATAGTCGTCCAGCCGCCGCGGACCCGCGTTGTAAGCAGCCAGGAAGCCCGGCGAGCCGTAGATGTCGTACATCAGCCGCAGATATGCGGTGCCGGCCATGATGTTGTCGCGCGGATCGTACGGGTCGTTGCCAAGGTGATAGTGCGCGGCCATCTCCCGATACGTATCCGGCATGACCTGCATCAGCCCCATCGCCCCGGCCGGGGAAGTGGTGAGCTGGCCGTTCAGATACTCATGCCCGCCGGATTCCACATGCATCACGGCGCGGATCCAGGCGGTGGGCATGTCGAACCGGGCCGAGGCGGCGCGGATATAGGGACCCCATGGATCGCTGGGCGGCCCGGGCGGGGTGTAGTTGCCATGCGCCATGGCCGCGTAGCGCGCTGCCTCGCTGGTCGCGGACAGCCGCGGCCCATTGCCCGCGCAGGCCGACAGCGCGGCCAGCGCCAACAGGCACAGCACCCCCCGCAAGGGGCCGGCGAACCGGCGCGCGCCGGAACCAACAGCGTGCATTCGCGCGAAGCCTCCGTCAGGACAGCCGGGGACAACGGGACGGCACGGCGGCCGGCGGCCACCGCTCAGGCGGGAGATCAGGAACCCGACCTAAGCCCTTATCGGCAAACCCCGAGCCTGGCAAGCATCATTTTGCCGTCGCGCCGTCACGCCACGCGGTGCAGCAGGCTCTCGCCGGCGACCAGCCGCCGGCAGTTCTCCGCCGCCAGCGCGAAGCTGCGGTCGAAAGTGCCGGTGGTGAGCCAGCCGATATGCGGGGTCAGCACCACGTTCGGCAGCGCCAGCAGCGGGTCGTCGGGCGGCGGCGGTTCGGCCGCGAACACGTCGAGCCCGGCCGCCGCCAGCAGGCCGGAGCGCAGCGCCTCCCGCAGCGCCACCGGATCCACCAGCCCGCCGCGCGCGGTGTTGACCAGGATCGCCCCCGGGCGCAGCCGCGCCAGACGGGCGGCGTCGATCAGCCCGGCGGTGGCCTCGGTCAGCGGCAGGTGCAGCGACAGGATGTCCACCCCGGCCAGCAGATCATCCAGGGCGCGGAACGCACCTGCCGGCGCATCGGCATGGGCCGCGCGGGCGGTGTAGAGCACCCGGCAGCCGAGCGCGCCCAGCACCGGGGCCAGCGCGCGCGGCACCGCGCCGAACCCGACCAGCCCCACCGTCCGCCCACCGAGTTCGCCGAGCCCGTCCAGCAGCGCCGGATCCATCGCGAAGCCGCGCCCGGCGGCGGTGGCGGCGTGAAACAGCGGCAGCCGGCGCAGACAGGCCAGCATCAGCGCCAGGGTCAGTTCCGCCACCGCGCGCGCATTGGTGCCGGGCAGGTTGCAGACCGGAATACCCCGGGCGCGGGCGGCGGCCAAGTCGATGGTGTTCACCCCGACTCCGATCTTCTGGATCAGCCGCAGCCGCGGGGCCGCCGCGATCATCGCCGCCGTGGCCGGGGCCAGAACATGCCAGAGCACTTCGGTTTCGGGCAGTTCGCGGGCGAGGGTCGCGGCGTCGGTCTCCTCGCAGACCGTGACGGTGAGCGCGGTCCGGGCGGCGGCGGCGAGGCGGGCGCGCAGGTCGGGGCCGGCCGCGGCATGGAACAGGACGCGCATCAGCGCCGGCGGCCGGCCAGCGCGGCGGCGCCCGCGAACCCGCCGCGCGCGCCCAGCGCCTCCTCGATGCGCAGCGCCTCGTTCCATTTCGCCATCCGCTCGCCGCGGGAGAAGCTGCCCACCTTGAGCTGGCCCACCCCCCAGCCCACGGCTAGGTGGACGATGGTGGTGTCCTCGGTCTCGCCGGAACGGGCGGAGACGATGCCGGCGAAGCCCACCGCGCGCGCCGCGCGCCAGGCGGCCAGCGTCTCGGACAGGGTACCGCGCTGATTGGGTTTCAGAAGCACGCAGTTGCCGGCCCCGGCGGCGGCGGCGTCGCGCACGCGCGCGGCATCGGTGACCAGGAAATCGTCGCCGACGATCTGGATCCGCCCGTCCATCGCGGCGGTGAAGGCGGCGAACCCCTCGGTGTCGTCCTCGGCCAGCGGGTCCTCGATCGAGACGATCGGATAGGCGTCCACCCAGCCGGCCAGCAGGCGGATCATGCCGTCGCGGTCGATCTCGCGGTTCTCGAGCCCCAGCCGGTAACGCCCGTCGTGGCCGAAATCGGAGGCGGCGATATCGAGCGCGATCGCCACCTGCCGGCCGGGCGCGAAGCCGGCGCGTTCGATCGCCCGGACCAGCGCTTCCAGCGCCGCCTCGTTGGTGGGGAAATCCGGCCACCAGCCGCCCTCGTCGGCGACCCCGGCCAGGCGGCCGGCGTCCTTCATCACTCCGCCGGCGGCACGATAGACTTCGGCGGTCCAGTCCAGCGCCTCGGCGAAGCTGGTGGCTTCCGGGCAGACCACCAGGAAATCCTGGATATCGACCCGGCGACCGGCATGGGCGCCGCCGCCGAAAATCTGGATCTGCGGCAACGGCAAGGTCGCCGCCTCCGGCCCGCCCAGATAGCGGAACAGCGGCTCCTCCAGCGCGCCGGCGGCGGCCTGGGCCACCGCGATCGACACCGCGGTCATCGCGTTCGCGCCGAGCCGGGAGCGGTTGGGGGTGCCGTCCAGCGCGATCAGCGCGGCATCGATCGCTTCCTGGTCGGCGGCATCGCGCCCGGCCAGCGCCGCGGCGATCTCGGTATTCAGCTGCTCCAGCGCGTCGGTGACGTCGTAGCCGCCGAACGCGGCGCCGCCGTCGCGCAGGTCCAGCGCCTCGGCCGAGCCGGTGGAGGCACCGGCGGGCGCCATGCCCCGCCCGACCGCCCCGCATTCCAGCAGCACGTCGGCTTCCAGCGTGGGCCGGCCGCGGCTGTCCCACACGCGGCGGCCATGAACGAAGGCGATGGCGGTGTCGGTCATGCGGGATCCCTGGTGGTGGCGAGCTCGGACGCCCAGGCGTCCCGGATGGCGGCGAGCCGGGTGGCGGGGGCGGCAAGAAAGGCGCGGGCGACGCGGCGAACGCGATCCTTCGCCGCTTCGGCGGTGACGTATTCGACCGGGGATTTGCCGTCCACCCGGGCCAGGAACAATCCCGGCAGCAGGGCGGCGGCGCGGGTTTCCAGCACCGCCGGCGGCTCCCAGCGCACCGCCTCGGCGTAGGCGGCGGCGAGCGCATCGAAACAGGCCAGAAACCCCGCGGTGGCGGCGGGCGTCCACAGGCATTTCAGCAGCAGGTGGTTGAGACAGAACGCGAGATCGAACGCCGGATCGCCCCAGGTCGCGCATTCGGCGTCCAGCAACACCGGGCCGGCCGGGCCGCAGAGGATGTTCTTCGGGCTGACATCGCCATGGACCAGGGCGAGCCGCGTGGCGGCGGTGCCCGCCGCGAGTCGGGTCAGCGCCTCGGCACGGTCGGGATGCGCGGCGGCGGCGGCGAGCAGATAGGGGGCGAGGCGGATCTCGTGGAAAATCTCCGCGGCCGGGAACTCGGCGGCGACGGCGGGATCGCCGGCGGTGGCGGCGTGGACCGCGGCGATGGCGCGACCGACGGCGGCGGCGAAACCAGGGTCGGCGATGCCGTCGCGCAGCTGATGCTTCCAGAGCTTATGGGTGGCCGGGTCCAGATAGGCCATCGCCAGCGCCCCCGCCTCCGGGTCCTGGCCCAGCAGCGCCGGGGTCAGGCCGGGGCAGGCGGCCTCGGCGCGGCGCATCCAGTGGGCCTCGTAGCGGTTGCGCGCGACCGGGGCGCGCCAGTCGGCGGCCACCCGCAGCTTCGCCAGCGCCCGCTTGACGCAGATCGGGCCGGTGGGAAGGTCGATGCGCCAGATGTCGGAGGAGACGCCGCCGGTCAGCCGCGCGCCGGTGGGCGGCGGCGCGTCGGCGGGCAGCAAACCCATGCGGACCAGGGCGGCGAGGAGTTCGGCCGGTGGCATGGGGGGCAGTCTGGCATGGCCGCGCCGCGCGGTCAGCAGGCGGGGCGCATTCAGATCCCGGCCCCTTCCGAGAATGTTTCCACCAGCGCCGCCCGCAGCGCCGCCACCGTCTCGCCCAGCGCCGCGCGGGTCCGCGGCCGGGGCAGCGCCACCGCCAGGTCCCGCACCACCCGCGCCGGGCTGCCCGAGAGCAGCAGCACGCGATCGGCCAGATAGGCCGCCTCGTCCAGGTCATGGGTGACGAACAGCACCGAGGCCCCGCTCTCCTTCCAGACACGGGTGAGTTCGTCCTGGAGCCCGTGGCGGGTGATCGCGTCCAGCGCGCTGAACGGCTCATCCATCAGCAGCAGGTCGGGGCGGACCGCCAGCGCGCGCGCCAGCCCGACCCGCTGGCGCTGCCCGCCGGAGAGCTGGGCCGGGAAGCGCCGCGCCTGGCCGGCCAGCCCCACCTGCCCCAGCGCCGCCGCCACCCGGGCCCGCCGCGCCGCCGCATCCAGCCGCAGCCCCTCCAGGCCGAACGCGACATTGCCAGAAACCCGCCGCCACGGCAGCAGCCGCGCGTCCTGGAACACCAGCGCCACCGCCCGGCGGTCCGGGGCGGGCTCGGTATGCCGTGCGACCGTGCCCGCCCCGGGCGGCACCAGGCCGGCGATGACCCGCAGCAGGGTGGATTTGCCCACCCCGGAGGGGCCGACCACGGCGGTGAACCCGCCGCGCGGCAGATCGAGGTCGAGCCCGGCCAGCACCGGGCGCCCGGCCGCGTCCCCGGGATGGGCGAAGGCCAGGCCGCGCAGCGAGACGATCGGCGCCGCACTCACGCGCGGGTCCAGACCAGCAACCGGCGGGTGACCCGCTCGAAGGCAAAATCGGTGAGGCCATAGAGCAGCGCGATGGTCAGCATGTACACCACCAGGATGTTGGTCGCGAGCAGCCCGGCGGCCTCGTTCATCCGCTGGCCGATGCCCGGAATGCCGAACAGCTCGGCCGCCACCACCGCCATCCAGCCCTGCCCCAGCCCCGCCCGCACCCCGGCCAGAACCCCCGGCGAGGCGGCTGGAAACACCACCCCGGTCAGGCGGCGCCACAGCCCCGCCTGGCCGAACGCCGCGGCGAGCTCGAACAACCCGGGGTCGATCGCGCGCACCGCCGCTTCGGCAGCGAAATAGTTCAGCCAGAACACGCCGATGCCGATGATGAACCCGGCCGCGGTCTGCGAGGGGCCGAACCAGATCAGCGCGAACGG
>JBMFXF010000204.1:0-6066 GCA_049964515.1 Acetobacteraceae bacterium
CGCGTGCTGGGGGCGAGCCTGCTGCTGGCGGCCCTGGGCGCGCTGGCCTGGGTCACCGCCACGCGCGCCCCGGCCGCGCCGCCGCCGGCCGCGATCCCGGTGACCGTCGGCAGCGTCACCACCCGCACCCTGCCGGTGCTGCTGCGCGGCATCGGCACCGTGCAGGCCGACAACACCGTCACCATTCGCTCCCGCGTGGACGGCCAGATCGTCGGCGTGGATTTCCACGAGGGCCAGGAGGTCGCGGCCGGCGCCCTGCTGTTTCAGATCGACCCCCGCCCCTACGCCGCCGCGCTGGCCGAGGCCGAGGCGGTGCGCGCCAAGGACGCCGCCCAGCTGGATGCGGCGGTCGCCGATCTCGCCCGCTACACCCATCTGCTGCATGGCGGCTTTCAGAGCCGGCAGAGCTACGACCAGCAGAAGGCGCTGGTGGCCGAGCTGCGCGCCACCATCGCCGGCGACGAGGCGGGGATCACGGCGGCGAAGCTCAACCTCGATTTCACCCGTATCCGCGCCCCGACCGCCGGACGGCTCGGGGCGCAGCTGGTCGATCTCGGCAATATCGTCCGCGCCAGCGACAACACCGCCCTGGTCACCATCGCCCAGGTGCGCCCGATCTTCGTCAGCTTCGCCCTGCCGCAACAGGAACTGGACGCGATCCGCCGCCACCAAGCCCAGGCGCCGCTGGTGGTGGAGGCCCGCTCGCGCTCCGACAAGCGCCTGCTCGCGCGCGGCCGGCTCAGTTTCATCGACAACACGATCAACCCGGCCACCGGCACCATTGCCCTGAAGGCGCGCTTCGCCAACCGGCACGAAACCCTGTGGCCGGGGGAATTCGTCAATGTCCGCATGATCCTGACGGAGCGGCGCGACGTGCCGACGGTGCCGGAGGCGGCGTTGCAGCAGGGGCCGCGCGGCTGGTTCGTGTATCTGGTCGGCCCGGATGACCGGGTGCGCCGCCAGCCGGTGCGTCCCTCGCTGATGGAGAATGGGGTGGCCGCCATCGCCTCCGGGCTCCGCCCCGGCCAGCTGGTGGTGGTGAAGGGGCAGTACCGGCTGACCGACGGGGCCCGCATCGCCGCGCGCGGCGCGGGCAAGCCGGGATGAACATCTCCGCGCCCTTCATCCGCCGGCCGATCGCCACCTCGCTGCTGATGCTGGGCATCCTGGTGTTCGGCATCGTCGCCTATCTGATGCTGCCGGTGGCGGCGCTGCCGAACGTGGATTTCCCCACCATCACGGTGACCGCGAACTATCCCGGCGCCAGCCCTGAGACCATGGCCTCGGCGATCGCGACGCCGCTCGAACAGCAATTCACCGGGATTGCCGGGCTGGCGCAGATGACCTCGCTGTCCGGCACCGGCACCACCACCATCACCTTGCAGTTCGACCTCGACCGCAACATCGACGCCGCGGCGGAGGACGTGCAGACCGCGATCAATGCCGCCGCCGGGCTGCTGCCGGCGGATCTGCCGAGCCCGCCCACCTATCGCAAGGTCAATCCGGCCGATTTCCCGGTGCTGATCTATGCCGTGCATTCCAACGCGGTGCCGGTGTACCGGCTGGACGATTACGCCAACACGGTGCTGGCGCAGCGCCTGTCCACCGTGCCCGGGGTGGGCGAGGTGTTCATCTTCGGCCAGAAGCAATACGCCGCCCGGGTGCAGGTCAATCCCGGCGCGCTGGCCGCCCTCGGCCTCAGCCTCGAGGACGTGCGCGCCGCGCTCGCCGCGGCCACGGTGAACCGGCCCACCGGCGCGATCGAGGGGGCGCATCGCGTCACCGCGCTCGACACCAACGACCAGATCTTCAACGCGAAGGGCTTCCGCCGCCTGGTGCTGGCCTATCGCAACGGCGCGCCGGTGCGCCTCGGCGCAGTGGGCGACGTGGTGAATTCGGTGGTCAACACCCGCCTCGGCGCCTGGTTCGACAATGCGCCCGCCGAGGGCATCGCGATCGAGAAGGCCCCCGGCGCCAACACCATCGCCCTGGTCCGCCAGATCAAGGCGCTGATGCCGAAGCTCCGGCGCTCCATCCCGCCCGCAGTGCATGTCGATCTGGTCTCCGACCGCTCGGTGGTCACCACCGCGGCGGTGCACGATGTCGAGTTCACCATGCTGCTCACCACGGCGCTGGTGGTGGTGGTGATCTTCGTGTTCCTGCGCACGCTGCGGGCCACCTTCATCCCCTCGGTGGCGGTGCCGCTGTCGCTGCTCATCACCTTCGCGGTGATGTATGTGGCGGGGCTCAGCCTCGACAACATCTCCCTGATGGGGCTGACCATCTCGGTGGGATTCGTGGTGGACGACGCGATCGTGATGATCGAGAACATCGTTCGCTACATCGAGGAGGGGATGGAGCCGATGGCGGCGGCGCTGAAGGGCGCGGGGCAGATCGGCTTCACCATCGTCTCCATCACCTTCTCGCTGATCGCGGTGTTCATTCCGCTGTTCTTCATGGGCGGCATCATCGGCCGGCTGTTCCGGGAGTTCGCCATCGTGGTCGCGGTGGCGGTGATGGCCTCGGCCTTCATCTCCCTCACCCTGACGCCGGTGCTGTGCGCGCGCATCCTGCGCCGCCAGGGGCTGCACCCGTCCGGCTGGTTCGCCCGCGCCTCCGAACGCGGCTTCCAGGCCATGCTCGCCGCCTATGGGCGCGGGCTCGACTGGGTGTTCCGCCACCAGCGCGCGGCGCTGCTCGCCACCCTGGCGCTGATGGGGGGCACGGCGGCGCTCTACGCCGCCATCCCCAAGGGGTTCTTCCCGCAGCAGGACACCGGCTTCGTGTTCGGCGAGGTGGACACCCGCCAGGATGCCTCGTTCCGCTCCACCGCGGCGGTGATGCACAAGATCGTCGCCATCGTGCAGCATGATCCCGGGGTGGCCGCGGTGTTCTCGCTCGCCGGCGCCTACAGCTACAACCCCGGGGAGAACACGGCGCGGGTGTTCTTCTCCCTGAAGCCGTTCGATCAGCGCACCGACACCGCGGCGCAGATCGTGGCCCGGCTGCGCCGCAAGGTGGCCGGCATCGAGGGCGCGCGGTTCTACATGCAGGTGCCGCAGAACATCACCGTGGGCGGGCGGCTGGCGCGCACGCAGTACCAGTACACGCTGACCGATACCGATCTGGCCGAGCTCGACCACTGGGCGCCGATCCTGGAACGCGGCATGCGCGGCCTGAAGGCGTTGCAGGACGTGGCGTCCGACCAGCAGAGCGCGGCGGCGCATCTGGCGATCACGGTCGATCGCGCCGCCGCCTCGCGGCTCGGGGTGTCGATGAACGCGATCGACCAGACCCTGTACGACGCGTTCGGCCAGCGTCAGGTGGCCACCATCTATACCGCGACCAATCAGTACAAGGTGGTGCTGGAGGTGCAGCCGCGGTTCCAGAACAGCCTGGCGGCGCTGACCCGGATCTACATCCCCGGAGCCGGCGGGGCGATGGTGCCGCTGGGGGCGGTGGCGCATCTCTCCCGCACCGTGGAGCCGCTGACGATCAGCCACCAGGGCGTGTTTCCGGCCGTCACGCTGTCGTTCAACCTGGCCCCGGGCGCGGCGCTGGGCCAGGCGGTGGACGAGATCAACCGGCTGGTCGCCCGGCTCGGCGCGCCGGCCACGCTGCAGGGGTCGTTCCAGGGCACCGCGCAAGCGTTCCAGGCCTCGCTGTCATCGATGCCGCTGCTGATCGCGGCGGCGATCCTGGTGGTCTATATCGTGCTGGGGATGCTGTACGAGAGCTACATCCACCCCATCACCATCCTGTCGGCGCTGCCCGCGGCCGGGGTCGGCGCGCTGGTGATGCTGTGGCTGCTGCACTACGATCTTTCGGTGATCGCCATCGTCGGCATCATCCTGCTGATCGGGATCGTGAAGAAGAACGCGATCATGATGATCGATTTCGCGCTGCAGGCGCAGCGGGTGCAAGGGCTGGCCCCGCGGGAGGCGATCCATCAGGCCTGCCTGCTGCGGTTCCGCCCGATCATGATGACCACCTTCGCCGCGCTGTTCGGCGCGCTGCCGATCGCGTTCGGGCAGGGGGCGGGCTCGGAGCTGCGCCAGCCGCTGGGGGTGGCGATCGTCGGCGGGCTGCTGGTTTCGCAATGGCTGACTTTGTATACTACCCCGGTGATCTATCTGTGGATGGAGCGGCTGTCGCACCGGGTCTCCCGGCCGTCGCATCTGGCGGTGCTGCTGGACGCGGAGCGGCAGGGGGCGGAGTGAGGGGGGCATCTCCGGCTTCCTACTGTAACTATAGTTAGCTTCTTATCGAGCCCGTACCCATGCCCACCCAACAGCTGCTTGTCCGCCTGCCCGAGGATTTGATCCGTCGCCTCCGTCGCCGCGTTCCCGCGCGCAGCCGCAGCGCGTTCGTCCAATCCCTGCTGGAACGCGCCCTGCCGGCCGAGGAGGATGCGAGCGATCCGCTGTTCCTTGCCGCGCTCGAGGTGGAACGCGACGCCGCCCTGACGGCCGAGATGGCCGAGTGGGATGCCACCATCGCCGATGGTCTCGACCCGCTGTGAAACGCCCCGCGCCGGAGCCGGAGCAGGTATCCGTGCGCCGGGGCGAAGTCTGGTGGGTCGCGTTCGACCCCACCCGCGGCAGCGAGATCCGTAAAACCCGCCCTGCGGTGGTCCTGAGCGCGAACGGGCTGAACCGGGCCCGGCGGACGGTGCTGGTGGTGCCGCTTTCGACTGGTCCCACCCCGTGCCCACCGATCGTGGTGGCGACCCCCTCGGCGGGGCCGGATTCGGTAGCGGTCTGCGACCAGCTGCGGGTGGTGGACAAGCTCCGCCGGACACGCCTCGCGGGTACGCTGTCGGCCACCGACCTGCGCGCGGTGGAGGCCGGGCTGCGTGCGGTCCTGGACTTATGACCGCGCCGCCCGCGCCCGCGTCACCGCCTTCTCAAGCCCCAGAATCCGCATCGCGTTGCCGTGGAACAGCTTCTCCAGCACCGCCGGCTTGAACCCTTCCATCTGCCACTCGTCGCAGCACTGCCCGGCGCTCCAGCCCGGGTAGTCCGAACCGAACATCACTTTGTCCTGCAGCCGCCGCGCCATGTCGTGCTTCAGCGCGGCGGGGACGTATTTCGGCCCCCAGCCGGAAATGTCGATCGACACATTCCCCTTGTGCAGCGCCACCGCGATCAGCTCCTCGGTCCATGGCCAGCCGGGATGCGCGGCGACGATGTTGAGGCGCGGGAAATCCGCCGCCACATTGTCCAGGTTCGGAATCGGGCGCGCGTGGTGCAGCTTGAAGCCCAGCCCGCCCGGCTCGCCGGCGCCGATCGCGGTGGTGCCGCAATGGATCAGCACCGGCGCCCCGAGCGACTGCAACAAATCCCAGATCGGGTAGAACTGCCGGTCGGCGGGCGAGAAATCCTGCACCGGCGGCTGGTATTTCACCCCCATCAGGCCCAGGTCGCGGATCGCGTGCTCGATCTCCTCCAGGCCCTTGCGCCCGCGCCAGGGATCGACCATCGCCCAGCCGGGCAGGAACACGTCCGGATGCGCCTGGCACAGCGCGGCCAGCGCGGCGTTGTCGTAGCGCCCGCCGCCGGCGCCGTGCTCGGCGTCCCAGGCGATCGGGATCGCCAGCACATCCTCGCGGCGGAAATCATCGGCGATGGTGGCGTCCGGCCGCGCCTCGAACTTCCCCTTGAACATGCGCTGCGCGGCCGGAATGAACGGGGCGGAGGCGGCGACATAGGCGGGGTTCATCGGGTGGACATGGACATCGATGGCGCGCATCGGCTCCTCCGGACGGTCAGGCGGCCAGGCGCGGCAGCGCGTCCCGCCAGTCGGCGCGAATCGCCGCCTCCGGCAGGGCGCGCCCGATCAGCACCAGCCGCGAGCGGCGATCCTGATCGGGCCAGCCGCCCAGCGCAACCGGCGCTTCCAGCACATGGCCCACCCCGTGCAGCGCGACCGGGCCGGTGCCGGCGAGGTCGAGGATCCCCTTCACCCGCAGCAGCCGGACCGCGGCATCCAGCCGCCAACGCCGCAGCCAGGCATCGAAGGCGTGCCAGCGCAGCGGGGTGTCCGCCGTGAGCGACACCGTCCCGG
>JBMFXF010000205.1:0-6042 GCA_049964515.1 Acetobacteraceae bacterium
GCCGGTGATCATCGCCGCCCCGGCCTTGATGTGCTCGAGCGCGGCCGGGTTCTTCTTCTGCGGCATGATGGAGGAGACGGCGCAATGCTCGTCGGCCAGTTCGACGAAGCCGTATTCCCAGGTGCTCCAGGCCTGCAGGTCCACCGCCAGCCGCGACAGGCCGGTGGCGAGCAGCGCGCAGCCGGCCACCGTTTCCGCCGCGTCGTCGCGGGAGGCGACGGCGTCGTAGGCCACCTCCATCACCCGCGCGAAGCCGAGCGCGCGGGCGGTATCCGCGCGGTCCAGCGGAAACGCGGTGGTGGCGAGCGCGCCGGCGCCGAGCGGGCAGGCGTCCACCCGCTCCCAGGCGGCGGCGAGCCGGGCGAAGTCCCGCCCCAGATGATCGGCGAAGGCGAGCAGGTAGTAGCCGTAGGTCACCGGCTGGGCGTGCTGCCAATGGGTGTAGCCGGGCATCACCGTGCCGGCGTGACGCGCCGCCTGGTCCAGCACCACCGCGCGCAGTGCGGCCAGCGCGTCGAGCGCGTCCAGCAACGCCGCGCGCAGCGCCATGCGCCAGGCGGTCACATGCAGATCGTTCCGGCTGCGCCCGGTGTGCAGACGCCCGCCGACCTCGGGTCCCAGGGTGCGGGTCAGGTGGCGTTCGGTGTAGCTGTAGAGGTCCTCGGCGGTGCCGTCCGCGCCCAGCGCGGCGGGGCCGGCCTGATGCAGCGCGAGCAGGGCGGCGCGGATGGCGCGCGCGTCCTCGGCGCGGACGATCCGCTGGCGGGCCAGCATCGCGAGATGGGCGAGGTGGATCCAGATCTCGAGATCGAACTGGGCGGGCAGCGCGCGGGCGAGGGCGGGGCCGTAGTAGCTTTCCACCATCGCCGCCGAGGGCGGGCGCTTGACCCGTTCGCGGATGGAGACTTCGGTCATGCGCGGCCTCCGGTCCGGTTATGCCGCGCGCGGGGCGAGGCGGGCGACGGTGGGGCGATCCTTGCGGGCGCGCAGCCTGGCCAGATCGTGGGCGATCTGCATCCGCAGCCATGCGTCCGCGGTGCCGCCGAACGCCTGTTCCAGCCGCAGCGCCATGTCCGGCGACAAGGCGCTGCGGCCGGCGATCACGTTGTAGAGTTGCTGGCGGGTGATGCCGAGCCCGGCGGCGGCCTCGGCGACGGAGAGGCCGAGGTCGGCGAGGTTGTCCTGGACCAGTTCGCCCGGATGGGGCGGGTTCTTCATCTTCATCGGTCTGCCCTTTCCCTCAGTGGTAGTCCACCAGATCGACATCACTGGCGTTGCCCCCGCCGAAACGGAAGATCAGGCGCCAGTTGGCTCGCACGGTTACCGCCCAGAAGCCCTGCAGGTCCCCTCGAAGGGGGTGAAGGCGGAAACTGTGGACGCTCATGTCCTCAATCCGCTCGGCAACGTCCAGCGCTCCAAGAATGAGGCGCAGGCGGGGGATGTGTTCGGCGGGAAGTTTGCTCCGATCGTCGTCCTCGAACAGGCGCCTGAGTCCGCGATGGCGGAAGGAGACTATCATAGATACCAGTGAGTAAAGCGTAAATTTAGGCTTGTCAAGCGATACCGCCAGAACAAGCAGCGTCCCGGTACACGCCCCTACCGAGAAAGGCCGCGACGGCTGCAGAAGGTCCAACGTCGCTCCAGTTGCAAGACGGGCTGGAACTTCTCGCCCAGGCTACCTCTTTGGTCTATCAGCCATTTGATTTCGTGTCCCTTGTCAGTAGCAGCCTTCTGCTTTGCCTCACCAGGCTGCATGTCCCGAAGCGCCTCTTGAATACTATGAGCCTTTGACGCATGATCTAGAATTTCTCGCAAATAGAGCGCCAGCCGATCGTCGAAAACGAACCTGGCAGCCGCGACAGCGGTAGCGAATTTTACAATATTGTCTGTTGATATTTTTCCTTCCATTATCACAGATTCGAGCATGCCCTGGGTGGCCTGTAAGATCGCAAATCGGCGATCAAACAAGTCATGTCGGAGTCGCACTCGGGACAGATGCATTTGCTGCAACGCAATCCACGTACCGACGGCGGCAATAACCGGCACCAGCAGCGCCTGGAGAACCGCGACCCACTCCGGCAGATGCGCCTCCGCGGCCACAGCCTACCGCCCCAGCTCCCGCGTCATCGCCTCGATCCCGTCCGGGGTCAGCGGAAACATCCGCCCCTCCATCAGCTGCCGCGTCATCTCGATCGACTGCGTATATCCCCACTGCCCCACCGGCGTCGGGTTCAGCCAGGCCGACCGCCGGTAATGCCCGGTCAGCCGCTCCAGCCACACCCGCCCGGGCTCAGCGTTCCAATGCTCCACCGACCCGCCCGGCATGGTGATCTCATACGGGGACATCGCCGCGTCGCCGACGAAGATCAGCCGGTAATCCCCGCCATAGGTCCGCAGCACTTCCTCGGTGGAGGTCACCACATCATGCCGGCGGCGATTGTCCTTCCACACCCGCTCATAGGGGAAATTGTGGAAGTAGAAATGTTCCAGATGCTTGAACTCGCCCCGGCAGGCCGAGAACAGCTCCTCCGACAGCCGCACGTGTTCGTCCATCGATCCGCCGATATCCAGGAACAGCAGGATCTTCACCGCATTGTGCCGCTCCGGCACCATCTTCAGATCCAGCGAGCCGGCATTGTTCGCCGTCGCGCGGATGGTATCGGGCAGATCCAGCTCCACCGGCGCGCCCTGCCGCGCGAACCGGCGCAGCCGCCGCAGCGCGAGGCGGAAATTGCGCGTCCCGAGCTCGGCATCCCCGTCCAGATCGCGGAACTCCCGCTTGTCCCACACTTTCACCGCACGCTTGTGGCGCGACTTGTCCTGCCCGATCCGCACCCCTTCCGGATTATACCCGTAAGCGCCGAACGGCGACGTCCCCGCGGTGCCGATCCATTTCGAGCCGCCCTGATGCCGCCCCTTCTGCTCGGCCAGCAGCTCCGCCAACCGCTGCATTAGCGCATCGAGCCCGCCCAGCGCCTGGATCTTCGCCATCTCCTCCGGAGTCAGCAGCTTCTCGGCCAGCTTGCGCAGCCATTCCTCCGGCAGCGCCCGCGCCTCCAGCCCCTCGGCCGCTTCCAGCCCCTTGAACGCCTCCGCGAACACGCGGTCGAACCGGTCCAGATGCCGCTCGTCCTTCACCAGCACCGAGCGTGCGAGATAGTAGAAATCCTCGACGCTGTACTCCGCCACCCCGGCCCGCATCGCCCCCATCAGCGCCAGGTATTCGGTCACCGAAACGGGCAGGCCCGCCGCGCGCAGCCCCAGCAGGAACGGGGCGAACATCAGCGTTCCCCGCGCCGCGCCAGGAAGGCGATGCGCTCGAACAGATGCACGTCCTGCTCGTTCTTCAGCAGCGCCCCGTGCAGCGGCGGGATCACCACGTGGGATTCGCGCGAGCGCAGCGCCTCGGCCGGCAGATCCTCCACCATCAGCAACTTCAGCCAGTCCAGCAGTTCGGACGTGGCGGGCTTCTTCTTCAGCCCCGGCACCTCGCGGATCTGGAAGAACACGTTCAGCGCCTCGCGCGCGAGATCGGAGCGCAGATCCGGGTAATGCGCGGCGACGATGCGTTCCATGGTCGCCCGATCGGGGAAGCGGATGTAATGGAAGAAGCAGCGGCGCAGGAACGCATCCGGCAGCTCCTTCTCGTTGTTGGAGGTGATGATCACCACCGGGCGATGCTTCGCCACCACGTCCTGGCGCGTCTCATAGACGAAGAACCGCATCCGATCGAGTTCCAGCAGCAGATCGTTCGGAAACTCGATATCCGCCTTGTCCACCTCGTCGATCAGCACCACCACCGGCTTGTCGGAGGCGAACGCATCCCACAGCTTGCCGCGCACGATGTAGTTACTGATATCATGCACCCGCGGATCACCGAGCTGCCCGTCGCGCAGCCGCGAGACCGCGTCGTACTCATAAAGCCCCTGCTGCGCCTTGGTGGTGGATTTGATGTGCCACTCGATCAGCTCCATCCCCAGTGCCGCGGCCACCTCGTGGGCCAGCATGGTCTTGCCGGTGCCGGGCTCGCCCTTCACCAGCAGCGGGCGCTGCAAGGTCACGGCGGCGTTGACCGCCACCTCCAGGTCGCGGGAGGCGATGTAGGTCTCGGTGGAGGCGAAAGCGGCCACGGGGCGGATCTCCGGCAGGGGAACCTCATTCTCCGCGCGCCCGGGCCAGGCACGCAAGCGCCCGGCCGATATCGCGGTAGCGCAGCGTGAGCGGGGTGATGCCGAAGCGCAGCACGTCGGGCGGACGGAAATCGCCGACCACGCCGAGCCCGGCCAGCCGGCGCATCAGCCCCGCGGCGTCGGGATGGGTCAGGCAGACCTGGCTGCCGCGCGCCGCGGGATCGGCCGGGGTCAGGCAGCCGAACCCGCCCAGCGCCGCCGCGCCGGCCATGAAAATCCCGCTCATGCGCAGCGATTTCGCCCGCACCGCCGCCGGGTCCGCCTCCAGCGCCAGCGAGACCCCGATTTCCAGCGCCGCCAGCCCCAGGATCGGCGGGGTGCCCACGCCGAAGCGGGCGATGCCTGGCGCCGGCGCGTAGCCGGGGGCGAAGGCGAAGGGCGCGGCGTGGCCCATCCAGCCGGTCAGCGCCGGCACCACGTGCTGATGGCGCGGCGCGACATATAAAAACCCCGGCGCCCCCGGCCCGCCGTTGAGGAACTTGTAGCCGCAGCCCACCGCGAAATCCGCCCCCGCGGCTTGCAGCGCCACCGGCACCGCACCGGTGGAATGCGACAGATCCCACAGGCTCAGCGCCCCGGCCGCATGCGCCGCCGCGGTCAGCGCGGCCATGTCGCGCATCCGCCCGGTGCGGAAATCGACATGGCTCGCCAGCATCACCGCGCTCGCCGGCCCCGGCGGGCCGACCCGCAGCCGATGCCCGCGCCCCAGCAGCCCGGCCAGGCCCGCGGCGATGTAATGATCGGTCGGGAAATCCCCCTCCATCACCGCGATCTCGCCGCGGTCCGGGCGCAGCGACAGCGCCGCCGCCAACGCCTTGAACAGATTGACCGAGGTGCTGTCCCCGGCGATCACGCTGTCCGGCTCGGCGCCGATCAGGCGGCCGATCGCCGCCCCCACGCGCAGCGGCGCGGCCATCCAGCCGTTGCGCTCCCAGGACGCGATCAGATCCCGCCCCCAGGCGCAGGCCATCAGCGCATCCAGCGCGGGGCGGGTCGCCCGCGGCAGCGGCCCCAGCGAATTGCCGTCCAGATAGATCACGCCGTCCGGCAGCGCGAAGCGGTCCGGGAACGAAGCCAGCGGGTCGTCGCGGTCGAGGGCGTCGAGATCGGTCACTTGGGGCCTCCTGGCGGCACTGTTCCCGCCCGCCGCGGGCAGCGCAAGCGCAATTACACTTGCATAAAGCAAGTCTCATCGCTATGTCACTTGCACGACGCAAGCAAACTCAAGGCCGCAATCCCCATGAGCGCCCGCTCCCTGGACGGCACCGCGCCGGTCCGCCTCCGCCCCCGCTCCCGCCGCCAGCGCGCGCTCGCCGCCGCCGTCCTGCTGCTGGCCCTCGCCGCCGCCGGTCTCGGCTGGCGCTGGTGGACCGACTGGCGGTTCTACGAGACCACCGACGACGCCTATGTCGGCGGCAACGTCACCGCCATCGCCCCGCATGTCAGCGGCTTCGTCGCCACCATCGCGGTGCAGGACAACCAGTATGTGCGCGCCGGCCAGGTCCTGGTCCGGCTGGAAGGGCGCGACGCCAGCGCGGCACTCGCCCACGCCGAGGCCGCGGAGGCCGCCGCCGCCGCCCGCGCCGAAGCCGCCGCCGCCGCCCTGCCGCTGCAACGCGCGCGGCTGGCCGCCGACCGTGCCGCCGTGCTGGGGGCCGCGGCCAGGCTGCGCTTCGCCCGCCAGGAGGCCGGCCGGGTGACGGTCCTCGGTGTCGATGAACGCGAACCGGCGCCGCTGGTGCAGAGTTTTATCGGTCGGGCCGGCTATGCCTGGACCTTCCTGCTTGACGGTCAGGGGATGGCCGGTGTGGCCTACGGGGTGCAGGCCCTGCCGACCAGCGTTTTTGTCGAC
>JBMFXF010000206.1:0-6031 GCA_049964515.1 Acetobacteraceae bacterium
ACCACCGCGCAGAAATGTGTGCGCGCCGGCGGCAAGCACAACGATCTCGACAACGTCGGCTACACCGCCCGGCACCATACCTTCTTCGAGATGCTGGGTAATTTCAGCTTCGGCGATTATTTCAAGGAACAGGCGATCGCCTACGCCTGGGAGCTGGTCACGCGCGACTTCGCGCTGCCCCGGGATCGGCTGCTGGTCACCGTCTATGCGGAGGACGACGATGCCGCCCGGCACTGGCGCGACGTGGCGGGCCTGCCGGACGAACGCATCATCCGCATCCCCACCAGCGATAATTTCTGGCGGATGGGCGATACCGGCCCGTGCGGCCCGTGCTCGGAGATTTTCTACGACCATGGCCCCGCGATTGCCGGCGGTCCGCCCGGATCCCCCGATGCCGACGGCGACCGCTTCATCGAGATCTGGAACCTGGTGTTCATGCAGTTCGAGGAAGGCCCGCCCGGCACGCGGGTGCCGCTGCCGCGGCCGTCGATCGACACCGGCATGGGCCTCGAACGGATCGCCGCCATTCTTCAAGGCAAGCACGACAACTACGACATCGACATTTTCCGCGCGCTGATCGAGGCCTCGGCCCAGGTGACCGGCACCGAGCCGGACGGGGAGCACCGGATCAGCCACCGGGTGGTGGCGGATCATCTCCGCTCCACCAGCTTCCTGATCGCCGACGGCGTGCTGCCCTCCAACGAGGGGCGTGGCTATGTGCTGCGCCGGATCATGCGCCGCGCCATGCGCCACATCCACATGATGAGCGCCAAGGACCCGGTGATGTGGCGGCTGGTGCCGGCGCTGGTGCGCCAGATGGGTGCCGCCTATCCCGAATTGCCGCGCGCCGAGGCGCTGATCGCGGAAACGCTGCGGCTTGAGGAAACCCGCTTCAAGGCGATGCTCGACCGCGGCCTGCATCTGCTGGCCGAGGAGACCGCGCGGCTGCCCGAAGGCGGCACCCTGCCCGGGGCGGTGGCGTTCCGCCTGTATGACACGTTCGGTTTTCCGCTCGATCTGACGCAGGATGCGTTGCGCGAGCAAGGCCGGGGCGTCGATCTCGCCGGGTTCGAGGCGGCGATGGCCGAGCAGCGTGCCCGTGCGCGCGCCGCTTGGGCCGGATCGGGCGAGGCGGCCACCGAGACGGTCTGGTTCGAGCTGCGCGAAGCGGTCGGCGCCAGCGAGTTCCTGGGCTATTCCACCGAGACCGCAGAGGGCGAGATCACCGCGCTGGTGGTCGCAGGCGCGCCGGCCAAACACGCCCCGACCGGCGCCGAGGTGGCGGTGGTGCTGAACCAGACCCCGTTCTATGGCGAATCCGGCGGCCAGGTCGGCGATACCGGCGCGATTCTGGGGGCCGACGGGCTGCGCATCGAGATCACCGACACGCAGCGCAAGCTGGGCGACGTGATCGTCCATCTGGGCCGTGTCGTCGCCGGCACCGCGCTTGTGGGCGCGCCGGTGCGGGCGGAGGTGGATCCCGCCCGCCGGAGCGCGATCCGCGCCCATCACTCGGCGACGCATCTGCTGCACGAGGCGCTGCGGCGCACGCTTGGAACCCATGTCGCCCAGAAGGGCAGCCTCAACGCGCCCGACCGGCTGCGCTTCGACATCTCCCAGCCGCGCCCGATCACCGCCGACGAACTGGCGGCGGTGGAGGCCGAGGTGAACGCGCGCATCCGCGAGAATGGCGAGGTCACCACCCGGTTGATGACGCCCGCGGCGGCGGTGGAGCTCGGCGCGATGGCGCTGTTCGGAGAGAAATACGGCGAGGAAGTGCGGGTGGTGACGATGGGAAGCGGCGACGGCAACCGCCTGGCCTTCTCGATCGAACTCTGCGGCGGCACCCATGTCCGGCGCACCGGCGATATCGGCTATTTCCGCATCGTGTCGGAATCTCCGGTCAGCGCCGGGGTGCGGCGGATCGAGGCGGTGGCCGGCGCGGCGGCCGAGGCGCTGGCCGCCGCGGACTCCCGCCTGCTGCGGGAGGCCGCCGCCAGCCTGCGCGTCAGCCCGGCCGAGCTGCCCGAGCGCATCGCCGCCCTGCAGGAGGATCGCCGCAAGCTGGAACGCCAGGCGGCCGAGTTGCAGAAGAAGCTCGCCACCGGCGGGTCCGGCGCGGCGACGCTGGAATCCCTGGGCGACGTGACCCTGGCGGCGCGCAACCTGGGCGAGATGCCGCCCCGCGAGCTCAAGGGCCTGGCCGAGACCATCGGCAAGCAGACGGCGGCCGGGGTGGTGGCGTTGGTCTCCACCGCGGAAGGCAAGGCGAGCATCGTGGTCGCGGTGGCCCCCGCGCTGACCGGGCGCTTCAACGCGGTCGATCTGGTGCGCGCGGCGGCGGCGGCGGCGGGTGGAAAAGGAGGCGGGGGACGGCCCGATCTCGCTCAGGCCGGCGGACCCGATGCCGCCCGGGCCGATGCCGCGCTGGATGCGGTGCGGGCGGCGATCGCGGGGTAGTGGACCGGGGCCGCGAGGCCCCGGCCCGATCGCACGATCAGTCGCCGCTGGCGGCCCACGCATGGTGGTGGACCAGCCCTTCGTCATAGGGTTCCTCGGGCGCCGCCGGCGTCGCGTCGTGGAACTGCGCCGCCTCGGTGCTGCCGGCCAGCGCGGTGGTGGAGGATTTGCCGCCGGAGATCGCCATCGCCACCGCGTCGAAATACCCCACGCCCACTTCGCGCTGGTGGCGGGTCGCGGTGTAGCCTTCCGCCTCGGCGGCGAACTCGGCCTGTTGCAGCTCCGAATAGGCCGCCATGCCACGCTCGGCGTAGCCGCGCGCCAGAGTGAACATGGAAAGGTTCAGGCTGTGGAACCCGGCCAGGGTGACGAACTGGAACTTGTAGCCCATCGCGCCCAGCTCGCGCTGGAAGCTGGCGATCTTCTCGGCCGGCAGCTTCTTCTGCCAGTTGAAGCTGGGTGAGCAGTTGTAGGCCAGCATCTTGCCCGGGAAATCGCGGTGGATCGCCTCGGCGAAGCGGCGCGCGTCATCGAGGTTGGGATCGGAGGTTTCCCACCACAGCAGGTCAGCATAGGGCGCGTAGGCCAGGCTGCGGGCGATGGCGTAATCGACCCCCAGCCCCGGGCGGATGCGGAAGAAGCCTTCGGCGGTGCGCTCACGGGTGATGAAGGGGCGATCGCGCTCGTCCACGTCGCTGGTGAGCAACTGCGCCGATTGCGCGTCAGTGCGGCAGAGCAGTACGGTCGGCACGCCCTCCACATCGGCGGCGAGGCGGGCGGCATTCAAGGTGCGGATATGGGTGGCGATCGGCACCAGGACCTTGCCGCCCAGATGGCCGCATTTCTTTTCCGACGCCAGCTGGTCCTCGAAATGCACCCCGGCCGCGCCGGCGGCGATCATCGCGCGCATCAGCTCATAGGCGTTCAGCGGCCCGCCGAAGCCGGCCTCGGCGTCGGCGATGATCGGGGCCATCCAGTACGTGGTATCGTCGCCTTCCATATGGCCGATCTGGTCGGCGCGGCGCAGCGCGTTGTTGATGCGCTCCACCACCTTCGGCACCGAATCGACCGGATAGAGCGACTGGTCGGGGTACATCGCGTTGGCGGAGTTGGCGTCAGCGGCGACCTGCCAGCCGGAGAGATAGATCGCCTTCAGACCCGCCTTCACCTGCTGCACCGCCTGGTTGCCGGTCAGCGCACCGAGCGTGGGCACGAACGGCTCCGACCGCAGCAGGTGCCACAGCCGGGTGGCGCCGCGTTCGGCCAAGGTGTGGCGGACGCGGAAGGATCCGGCCAGCCGCGCCACGTCCTCCGGGGTGAAATCGCGGCGGATGCCATCGAAGCGACCGGGTTCGCCGCCGGGACCGGCGAGGCCGTCGGGGGCGCGGGTGGGAGAGGGGATCATGGCTTGCTCCTTGCGGTCCAGGGTGGATGCGTCAAGATTTCACATTGCGGCTGCGAAGCGCAGTGGGAATCTGCCATGATGACGCGCAACTCGGTGCTGGTTTTCACTCTCCGGCCTTGTGAACTGTAAATGGAGTCAATCCGATGGCCCGTCCCCTCCTTGGCCGAACGGTTCGCCGCCTGCGCGGGGAAGCGGGGTTGACCCAGCAGGCGCTGGCCGCGCGGCTGGGGATATCGGCGAGCTATCTCAATCTGATCGAGCACGACCAGCGCGGCGTGACCGCCGGGCTGCTGCTGAAGCTGGCGGACGTGCTGCGGGTCGATCTGGCGGCGCTTTCGGGCAGCACGGAGCGGCAGCTTGAGCTCGGCCTGCGCGAAGTGTTCGCCGATGGGCTGCTGGGCGCCGATCCGGTGCCGGAGGCGGAGGTGCAGGCCCTCGCCGCCACGCCCAATGCGGCGCGTGCGGTGCTGGCCCTCTATCGCGCCTGGCGAGTGGCGCGCGAAGACGCCGGCGGGATCGCCCTGCCCTCCGGCCGGCGGATCCTGCTGCCGAACGAGGAGGCGCGCGACTTTTTCCATGACCGCAATAACCATTTCCCGGGTCTGGAGGCCGCCGCCGAGGCGCTGGGCGCGGCGCTTTCGGCCGGCCCGCACGAGATGAACCACGCCATCGCCGAACGGCTGCGTCGGGTGCATGGGGTGAGCGTGACGGTGCGTCCGCTGGAGGCCGCGCTGCGGTCGTTCGACCCCGAATCCCGCGCGCTGGCGCTGTCGGAGAGCCTGCCACGCGAGAGCCGGGGGTTTCAGATGGCGTTTCAGCTGGCGCTGCTGGAAGCGCGGGACGCGGTGGAAGCCGTCCTGGCCGAAACGCCGCCGAGCTCCGAGGAAGCGGCGATGATGATCCGCATCGGCCTGCTGAACTATCTCGCCGCGGCGCTGCTGATGCCGTACGCGCCGTTCCTGGCCGCCGCCGGGGGGTTGCGGTACGACCTGGACCAGCTGGCCGCCCGGTTCGGAGTGTCCTTCGAGCAGGCGTGCCAGCGGGTGGCGGCGCTGGGCCGGCCCGGCGCGCGGGGGGTGCCGTTCTTCTTTCTTCGCGCCGATCCGGCGGGGAATGTGACCAAGCGGTTTTCGGCCGCCGGGTTTCCCTTCGCGCGCTATGGCGGGTCCTGCCCGCGCTGGGTGGTGCACACCGCCTTCGCCCGGCCGGGCGAGATCCAGGTGCAGCTGGCCGAGCTGCCGGATGGCGCGGCCTTCCTGTGCGTCGCCCGGACGGTTTCGCGCGCGCCGGCCCGATGGGGGGAGCCGCCGCCGATCCATGTGGTGGCGATCGGTTGTGCCGCGGCCCATGCCGCGGAGGTGGTGTATGCCGACGGTCTGGACCTGTCGGCGGCGCTTGTGGGGATCGGCCTCTCGTGCCGGCTGTGCGAGCGGGTGGAGTGCCGGTCCCGCGCGTTTCCGCCCCTGGCGCACCGGCTGGTGGGCGACCCGCTCACGCGCGGGGCGAGCCCCTACCGGTTCGAGACCCCGGCGGCGGGTTGAGGCCCGGCGGGTCGCCGGGGCAGCTTGGTCAGTCCACCGAGAAGCTGGTGCCGCATCCGCAGGAGGCGGTCGCGTTCGGGTTCTGCACCGCGAAATGCGCGCCCATGAGCGCTTCCTTGTAGTCGAGCTCCGCGCCGGCGAGCAGGTCCAGGCTCACCGGGTCCACCAGCACCCGCGCGCCCTGACGCTCGATCACCAGATCGTCGGGCTGCACCGCTGGATCGAGGTCGAACCTGTATTGCATCCCGCTGCACCCGCCGGCCAGCACGGCGATGCGCAGGGCCGGGGGCGGCTCACCCGGCGAAGCGGCGCCGGCCGCGATCTCGGCGATGCGGGCGGCGGCGCGATCTGTCACCGCGAATTGCGTTTCCATGCCGCTATCATATGGGTGCCCGGGCGCCGGCGGGAAGAGGCGGACAGGCAACCGGCTACGCGGCGCGCAGCGCGGACAGGAACCGGGTCACCTCGCCGCGCAAGCCCTCCGCCTCGGCCGACAACGTGCCGGAGGCGGTCAGCACCCGGCCGGACGCGCTGCCCGCCTGTTCCGCCGCCTCGGTGACGCCGGCGATGGTGGCCGAGACCTGCTCGGTCCCGCCGGCCGCCTCCTGCACGTTGCGCGCGATCT
>JBMFXF010000207.1:0-6012 GCA_049964515.1 Acetobacteraceae bacterium
GAGCGGTGATCCGGCCTGGCTGCGAGCGGTGCCGTTTGCCAGCGGATCAGTGCGCCACGGCGGCCGGCCTCGGCGCGCGAGGCCCGGTATGCGTCGGCCCGTTGGCGGGCAGCGGCATGGGCTGCGGCCAGGGCCGGCAGGATCGCGCCGAGCGCGTCCATCACCACCGGCCGCGCTTTGCGCCAGCCGCTGGTGCCGCAGCGGGCGAGCGCGCACAGGCCGGCATCATCGGCCGGCAGCGGACGGCACTCGCCGAACCAGAAGGCCACGGCGAGCGTCACGGCGATCCGGTAGGCCGGCCCGGCCGCGGTGGCGAGCGCGGGTGCGTGCATGACAATCTCGACCGGCATCGGCAGCGGCCTGGGCGCGCGGTGAAGGGGCATCGGAGGATTCCAGCGGCGGGTGCCGACAGGATAGCACGGGGCCGGGCCGCCACGCGCCGGAAGGGGCCTTTTTCCGCCGCCGGGAAAAGCGAAAGGGTGCCACGTTTCGCGCGGGGGCCGTGACCCATGGGGGTGGTCGGGAGGGTGCCCGGCGCCGGTGCGGGCGCGCCGGGCGGACGGGCGAGGCGCCGGCCGGCCCGGTGGTGGCGCGTGCCGCCCCCCGGGTTGCCGGCGGCGGGAATCGACACGTCCGCGTGACGCGGGGCGAGGCCCCGATCGGGCATGTTTCCGCCCGCTGGTGGTAGCTATGTGGTAGCTTGACCGATTGAGGATGTAACGGTCTCCTGCTAACCCATTGAAATCCTGGTGGGCGCGACAGGGATCGAACCTGTGACCCCTACCGTGTCAAGGTAGTGCTCTCCCGCTGAGCTACGCGCCCGCTCCGGGACCCGGGGCTTCTACAGGCGCCCCCGGCCGGAGGCAAGGCAGGCCGCCCGGTCGCGTTCCGGCTCGTCCCCCGCCGGCAGCCCAGCGCAGCATCGCGCCAAAATCGCCGCCCCAGGGAGACATCCATGCCCGCATCCTCCGCTCCCCATGCCGCGATCATCGGCGCCGGCATCGGCGGCCTCGCCGCAGCCATCGCGCTGCGCCGCATCGGCGTCACGGTCAGCATCCACGAGCAGGCTCGTGCCTTCCCCCGCGCCGGCGCCGGGGTGCAGATGCTGCCCAACGCCTGCCACGCGCTGCGCGGCCTCGGGTTGCTGGACCGGCTGGAAGCGATCGGCTTCCAGCCCTTCTCCCGTCTCAACCGGGTCTGGGACTCGGGCGAGGTGGTGCGCGAGCTGCCGATGCCGCCCACCCTCTACGGCGCCCCGTTCCTCTGCCTGCACCGCGCCACCCTGCACCAGGCGCTGGCCGATGCCATCCCGCCCGCAGATATCCACCTCAATCGTCGCCTCACCGCGATCGAATCCGCCGCTGGGCGCTACCAGCGGGTGTTCGCCGACGGCACCCGCGCCGAGGCCGACGCCGTGATCGGCGCCGACGGCGTCCATTCCGTCACCCGCGCCCTGCTGTTCGGTCCCGACGCACCGCTGCACAAGGAGCGCATCGCCTATCGCGCCGTGTTCCCTGCGGCCCGTATCGCCGGCCCGGGGTTCCGCCCTCGCGCACCAAATGGTGGGGCCCCGATCGTCATATCGTAATTTATTATACGGACTTGGCCCGCTCCGAGGTCCATCTGGTCACCTCGGTCCCCGAACCCGGCGATTTCATCACCGCCGAATCCTGGTCCGCCGCCGGCGACGTGGCAGAGCCGCGCGCCGCCTTCGCCGGCTTCCACCCGGAAGTCCGCGCCGTGCTGGACACCTGCCCCGCCTGCCACAAATGGGCGATCCTGGAACGCGAGCCCATGCCCCGCTGGGGCGAGGGCGCGCTCGCCCTGCTCGGCGACGCCTGCCACCCGATGACCCCCTACATGGCCCAGGGCGCGGCGACCGCGATCGAGGACGCGGTGATCCTGGCCCGCTGCCTCGACGGCGTGTCCGACCTTCCGGCCGCCTCCGCCCGTTACGCCGCCACCAATCAGGCACGCACCGCGCGGATCCAGCGGATCAGCAGCGCCAACACCTAGATGCACGGCGGCAACGACGACCCGGCCTGGCGCTGTGGCTACGACGCGTGGTCGGTGCCGCTGGCGGCGTAGCTGGTGAGGCGGACCCACGGCGGGGCCGCACCGCACAGGGCCGCGAACTCGCCCTCTGGATCGTAGTCCGGCATCAGCGCGGACAGCACCGCATCCGCCGCCGCGGCGGGGTGCGCATAGACTTCCGACAACCCGGCCGGCAGCACCGGCCACAGCGCCGCCAGCCGTGCTTCCGTCATATGGCCGGTCCAGTGCAGCCCGAACACCGCATCCGCAACGGTCAGCCCGGCGCGGCGGGCGCGGGCGCGCAACAGGCGCGACCACAGGAACAATGCCCGATCGGCGAGACCCGGCCGCCCGCCCGCCGCTGCCAGAACCTCGGGCGGCTCGGCCGGCACCCTGAGCGCGCGCAACCCGTGCCGGCGCCCGGCGGCAATCATCATCCGCGCCACTGTCGGGTGCAGATGCATGTGCTTATGCGCATCGGCATGGTCCAGCCACAGCCCGGTGGCGGCAAAGGCGGCGAATTGCGCGGCGATCTCGGCGGCCAGCTGGCGGCGGACCCGCGGGTGGAACGCATACCGCAGCCCGAGCCGCAGCTGGTCGGATGGAAACCGCCCGTCGGGGCCGAGCAGATCGGGGATCTCGTCCGGCCCCAGCACGGCCGGCCCCTCGATCACCACCAGATGCAGCCCCACCGCGAGCCCGGGCAGGCGGCGCGCGCGGCGCACGGCATCGGCGGCAGCCGGGCCGGCCACCATCAGGCTGGCGGCGGTCAGGATGCCGTCACGGTGCGCGCGCTCCACCGCTTCGTTGACGGCCTCCGACAGGCCGAAATCATCGGCGGTGACGATGACCCGGCGCGCGGCGCGGGCCGGCCCGTCAGGGTCCGCCATGCGGGCCGGGCCCGGTCGCGGCACCGGCCGCGTCGCGCGCCTCGTAGGCCTCGACGATGCGCGCCACCAGCGGATGGCGCACCACATCCCGCGCCCCGAACCGCACCACGCGGATTCCGCTCACCCCTTCCAGCGTCGCCAGCGCGTCGCGCAACCCCGACGGCACCCCCGCCGGCAGGTCGATCTGGGTCAGGTCGCCGGTCACCACCATCCGGGTCCCCTCCCCCATCCGGGTGAGGAACATCTTCATTTGCATCGCCGTGGTGTTCTGCGCCTCGTCAAGGATCACGTATGCATGGGCCAGGGTGCGCCCGCGCATGAAGGCCAGCGGGGCCACCTCGATCTCGCCATTGGCCATGCGCCGAAGCACCTGGTCGGCCGGCAGCATGTCGTGCAGCGCGTCATACAGGGGCCGCAGATACGGATCGACCTTCTCCTTCATGTCCCCGGGCAGGAAGCCCAGCCGCTCCCCGGCCTCCACCGCCGGGCGCGAGAGCACGATGCGGTCCACCTTGCCGTCCAGCAGCATCGCCACCGCCTGTGCCACCGCCAGATAGGTCTTGCCGGTGCCGGCGGGTCCGACCGCGAACACCATCTCGGCCGCGGCCAATGCCTCGATATACCCCCCCTGCCCGGCGCTGCGCGGCCCCACCGCGCCACGGCGGGTGCGGATCGCGGGCTGGTCGGCCAAGGGCAGCCGCGGGTCGGCATCGGCATCGGCCAGGCGGATCGCCGCTTCCACCTCCGCCCGGCCCACCGCCTCGCCGCGCTCCAGCCGCTGCCACAGCCCCCCCAGCGCCGCCTGCGCCGCCGCCACCCGCCCAGGCTCCCCGGCGATCGCCACCCGGTTGCCCCGGCAGGACACCCGCACCCCCAGCCCCTGCTCGATGCGCGCCAGATGGCGATCGTGATCGCCCAGCAGCAGCGGCAGCAGCGCGTTGTCGTTGAACTGGAGCGTGACGGTTCGGGCGGGGGCGAGGCCGGCGGGCTGGCTCAAGCTGCGTCTCTCTCCTCGATGCGGGCGGCGAGCGAATTCGGGTGCGCCGCGGTGACCTCGACCAGGACTTCCGCGCCGATCGGCGACGCGGGGGCGGAGAAATGCACCGGTTGCAGCCACGGGCTGCGGGCGGCGAGCTGCCCGGGATGCCGCCCCGGCCCGGTCACCAGCACCGGGATCCGCCGGCCCACCAGGGTCCGGTTGAACGCCGCCTGCTGCTCGCGCAGCAAGGCCTGCAACTGCGCCAACCGATGCTCCTTTTCCGCCTCCGGCACCTGGTCCGGGGCCTCGGCCGCCGGCGTGCCGGGACGGGGCGAGTATTTGAAGCTGAACGCCTGCGCGAAGCCGATCTCCCGCACCAGCGCCAGGGTGGCGGCGAAATCCGCCACTCTCTCCCCAGGATGGCCGACGATGAAATCCGACGACAGCGCGATCTCCGGGCAGGCCGCGCGCAGCGCCGCAATCCGCTCCCGGTAGAAGGCCGCGTCATGGCCGCGGTTCATCGCCCTAAGCACGGCGTCCGAACCCGACTGCACCGGCAGGTGCAGGAACGGCATCAAGGCCGGAATGTCCCGGTGCGCGACGATGAGATCGTCGGTCAGCTCGCGCGGGTGCGAAGTGGTATAGCGCAGCCGCGTCAGCCCCGGCAGCGCGGCCAGCGCTTCCAGCAGCCGGGCCAGCGACCACGCCCGCCCATCGGGCCCAGCGCCGTGCCAGGCGTTCACGTTCTGCCCAAGCAGGGTGATCTCCCGCACCCCTTCCGCCACCAGCCGGCGCGCTTCCTCGAGGATCGCCGTGGCGGGCCGCGACGTCTCGGCGCCGCGCGTATAGGGGACCACGCAGAAGGCGCAGAACTTGTCGCAGCCCTCCTGAATGGTCAGGAACGCGCTCACCTGCGGCGCGCGCGCGGCAACCGGCGGCAGATGGGCGAATTTGTCCTCGGACGGAAACTCCGTATCCAGAACCGGCGTGCCGGGGCAGGCCTCGGCGCGGGCGAGCAGCGCCGGCAGCCGGTGGTAGGTCTGCGGACCGAGCACGATATCGACGAAGGGGGCGCGGGCGAGCAGCGCCGCGCCCTCGGCCTGGGCGACGCAGCCGGCGACCGCCAGGATCAGCCGTCCGCCGGTGGCGGCGCGGGCCTGTTGCAGGCGGCGCAGCCGGCCGAGCTCCGAGAACAGCTTCTCCGCCGCCTTCTCGCGGATATGGCAGGTGTTGAGGATCACCAGATCGGCCTGGTCCGGCGTGGCCGCGGCTGCGAACCCCTCCGGGGCCAGCACGTCCTCCATGCGCGCGCTGTCATGGACGTTCATCTGGCAGCCCCAGGTCTGAACGAAGACTTTGCGTGGATGGTCCATGGTCAATGCGCTCCGCCGGGCCGCGCGACATGGCGCGGGGCGGGAGACATCCGGCGGAGAGGCGTCAGGGTCAAGCGCACGCGGGGGGAGGGACTCCGGGGCAGTTCGGCGCGCCAGTGTGGGGCCATGGCGCGGGCGCTTGTCAACGCCGTCATCGGCCCCGCAGCAGTTCTAAACGCGAGCGGCTCGCATCTGCCGGCTGAGTCCGATCTGCCACACCTGGCGCCCGACTGCGCTTCGCTGCCCGGCTTCCTTGCACAATTCCCTTGCATCCATGCCGGGTCGCTGATTCGACGTCGCTGTGGGCCTCATCTCCACCCTCATCGGCGCCGTGGGCGCCGTCTCGGCCTCCCTCCCCGACCCGCGCAAGGGGCCGTTGCGCGAGGACGCCTACCGCATGGCCGACATCGTGCTGTCCGCCTTCTCCCTATTCTTCATGGGCAGCCCCTCGTTCCTCGCCTATCAGCGCCGGCTGGAGGAAGGCCAGGGTCGCTCCAACTGCCAGACCCTGTTCGGCATCAACCGCATCCCCACCGACGCCACCATCCGCCAGATGCTGGACGGCGCCCCGCCAGAGGCGTTCGACGCGCTGTTCCGCCAGACCCTGGACGCCGCCGGCCCGCTCACGTCTTTCCGCCGCCTCGACAACCGGGTGCTGATCGCGCTCGACGGCACCGAGCATTTCTGCTCGCGCAAGATCCAGTGCCCACGCTGCCTGCATCGCCGCCGCGCCGAT
>JBMFXF010000208.1:0-6010 GCA_049964515.1 Acetobacteraceae bacterium
TTCCCCCCGACTGGCTAAACCGAGTCTTCCAGACTCTCTGTCTCGCCACCTGAATTGCGTAAAGTCGAGCTCAGGCCAGGCGCTTGTAGAACAGGCTGGTGGCCGACGGCGTGCCGTCGGTGCGCAGCGCGTGGTCCGGGATCGCCCCCAGCCAGGTCCATCCGCAGGCGCGGTACAGCGCCTCCCCGGCGCTGCCGGCCTCGGTGTCCAGCAGCAGCAGGCTCCGTCCCGCCGCGCGCGCCGCCGCCTCCGCCGCGCCCAGCAGCGCCCGGCCCAGGCCCTGCCTGCGGTGCGCCGAATGCACCAGCATCTTGGTGATCTCGCCACGGTGCGGCGCGTTGGGCTGTGGCGCGAAGCTCAGGATCACGCAGCCCGCCAGCCCGGCACCGGCCGGCGCCTCGGCCACCAGCAACCGCCGCGCGCCGGCGGCGATGCCGGGCAGCTGGCCGCGCCAGAACGCCGTCGCCTCGGCCGCGGTCAGTCCGGCCAGGAAATTGACCGAGGCGCCATGCGCCACCGCATCCACCAGCAGCCGGGCGAGATCAGGCAGGTGGGCGGTCGCCTCCGCTTCGTCAAGGGGGCGGATCGTGCTCATGCCCCGGCGCTCCGGCTCAGCGCCACCAGATAACGGGTCTCGCGCAGGGTGGGGTTGTGGAAGCGGATCGGCGCGTCGAGGCGCATCCACAGGCAGTCGCCGGCCAGCAGCCGCACCGGGGCGGCCTGGCCCAGGGTCAGGTCCAGCGCGCCGTCCAGCATCCAGACCTGCTGTTCCGGCGCCGGGGCGGGCAGGGGATCGAAGGCCACCGTCCCGCCGGCGGGGAAGCTTACCTCCACCAGCGAGACGCCGGCGCGCGGGGGCGAGAGGGCGCGGCGGAGATAGCCGCTGGCCGGGTCGCGCCAGACCGGCTGCTCGGCGCGGCGGGCGAGCGGGGCGGGCGGGGCCTCGGCGGCGGCGAACAGCGCCGACAGGCTGATCCCGAGCCCGCCGCAGAGCCGGTTGAGCAGCTGCGCGGTCGGGCTCGATTCGCCGCGCTCGATGCGCGAGAGCATGGCCCGGCTGACCCCGGCGCGCTCGGCCAGGGCGTCGAGGCTGAGGGCGGCGGCCAGCCGGTGCTCGCGGATGCTGGCGGCGAGGCGGTCGTCGAGGCGGCTATCGCTCATATATTGAGCGTAACGTCCACTATGATGGAGTCAAGTGGCGGTTCCCGCGATCGTCACCCGCCAATGGATGCGGTCCTCCTCCGGCGGGTAGTCGCCGGCGGCGCGGTGATAGGCGCAGCGATTGTCCCAGATCACGACATCCCCCACCGACCAGCGGTGGGTATAGGTGGCGCCCGGCTGGACCATGGCGCCGGTCAACGCCTCGATCAGCGCGTCGCTCTCCGCCGCGTCCATCCCCTCGAGGTAGAGGATCTTGCCCGGGTCGAAATAGAGCGAGACCCGCCCGGTGCCCGGATGACGGCGCAGGATCGGGTGCATCGCCGGCGGGCGGTCGCGGTCCTCCGGGTTCAGCAGCGCCACCGCCCGCTTGCGCCCGCCATAGACGAAGGCGCCGCGCACCCCCTCCAGCCGGTCGCGCAGCGCCGCCGGCAGCGCCTCGGCGGCGGCGTAGCCGGAGGCGAAATGCGTATCGCCGCCCCGACTCGGGATCGCCAGCGCATAGAGCTGGGTCGCCTTGAACGAGGGCTGGTCGTAGGCGCCGTCGGTATGCCAATCCTCGGCGCCGCGCCGATACACCGCCTGATCGAGCGTTCCGTCGGGGCGGAACTTATTGACCCCGAGCAGGGTGATCTCCGCGCAGTCCGGGTGGCGGGTCGATTTCGACGGGTGCGGCACCACCGGGCCGAAGCGGCGGCTATAGGCCAGGAACTCGGGGATGGTCAGGTGCTGGTCCGGGATCACCAGCACGCCCTCGGCCGCTTCCCAGGCGGCCTCGATGGCGGCGAAGCCGGCGGCGTCGAGATCGCGCAGATCGAGCCCGTGCAACGCGGCGCCGACGCGCCCGAAGCGTTCCAGCCTGGCCATGGCGGTTTCCTCCGGTCCGTTTCTACGCAGTCTGCGCCGGCCGCGGGCGCCGGGGAAGGGCGCCCGCGCCGCCCTCAACGGGAGATGTGCTCGAGAATCGCGCGCTGCTGGCGGATGCCCCCCCAGGCGATCATCGCCCCGGGGATCAGCGCGCCGGGGATGGTCACGAACAGGAACCAGCCGACGTGACCCGCCGAAGCGGTGGCGGCGAACAGCGTGCCTGCGATCAACGGGCCGAACACCGCGCCGAGATGGCCGAGACCGTCGGTCAGCCCGGTGCCGGTCGCGCGCAGGCGCGTCGGGTAGCTGGCCGCGGTGTAGTTGTACATGCTGAACAGCCACACCGTCTCCGCGCCCCAGGAGAACGAGATCAGCACATAGGACGCCAGCACCGTGTGGGTGAAGAACAGCCATCCCAGCGCCACGCAGTTGACCAGCGCCGCGACCAGGATGGTGGTGCGCCGCTCGATCCGCTCGCCGAGCCAGGCGCAGAGCGCGAGACCGCCGGCGCCGCCCAGGATGTTGGAGACCAGCAGCACCCCGAAGGTCTGCCGCGCGTCCAGTCCGAATCCGCCGAGCAGGGCCGGTTCGTATCCGGCGAAGCCATAGACGATTCCGCTGTAGCCCAGAATCCAGGCGACCAGCAGCAGGATGGTGCGGCGGCCGTATTCGCCGCGGAACAACTCGCCCATCGGCACCTTGACCGTCATCGGCACCGTGTAGCGGGCGTAATCCGGCTCCGGCAGGCGGGGCAGGCCGCTGCGGCGGAGACATTCCGCCTCCAGCGCGGCCATCACCTGTTCGGCCTCGGCGTGACGCCCATGCGCTTCCAGCCAGCGTGGGGATTCCGGCAGGGCGAACAGGGCCAGCGGCAGCAGCACCACCAGCGGCACCGCGGTGAACAGGTAGATGAACCACTGATAGTGTTGCGGCACCCAGAGCAGGCCGGGGACGTTGCCCAGCAGCCCGAAGATCAGCACCGCCAGCACCTGCGAGGCCAGCATCACCCGGCCGCGATCGCCCGGCGGCACGATCTCGCCCATATACACCACGTTGGTGGACAGCACGCCGCCCATGCCGATCGAGGACAGGCCGAAAAAGACGAACAGCCAGGTGAAATTGTCGGTCAGCGCGGTGGGCCATAGTGGAAGCGCGACCGCGAGCGAGGACAGCAGCAGCGCGCTGCGCCGTCCCCAGCGATCGGCGATGATCCCGATCAGATACTCGCCGACCAGGATGCCGATGCCGAACTGCATCGCCAGCAGCAGCGAAAACGCCCCCATGCCGAAACTGTGCTTCGGCCCCCAGATGAACGGGTAGAGTTTCGCCGGGATGCCGTCGGCGGCGATGATCACGCCCCAGAAGATCTGGCTGATCAGCGCCAGGCGCCACTGCGCCCAGGTGAGCGGCAGCCGGTCGATGCGCGCCGCGATGCGCCCGACCGAACGCGCGATGTCCGATTCCGTCGCCGTCCCGGACCCCGTCCGATCCATCATGTCCATTTCCCCCGAATGTGCCGGCGGCGTTCCAGGCCGGAGCCGCCGCCGGGCGCAAGCTACTCCCGGGTATCGGGTTGTCGCGGGCGTCGGGCGCATGTCTGCCATGCCGCGTAGCGTCGGGTTGCCGGCCGGGCGCGCGTCCCGCAAGCTGTGCCGATCACCGAGGAGCTTTCCGATGAACGGCGCCGAATCCCTGGTCTCCACCCTGCTCGCCGGCGGGATCGACACCTGCTTCGCCAATCCCGGCACGTCGGAGATGCATTTCGTCGCCGCGCTGGACCGGATCCCCGGGATGCGCTGCGTGCTGGGGTTGTTCGAGGGCGTGGTCTCCGGCGCCGCCGACGGCTACGCGCGGATGGCGGGCAAGCCGGCGGCCACCCTGTTCCATTGCGGCCCCGGCCTGGCGAACGCGCTGGCCAACCTGCACAACGGCCGGCGTGCCTCCACGCGGATGGTCAACATCGTCGGCGACCAGGCCACCTATCACCGGCCGCTGGACGCGCCGCTCACCGCCGATACCGAGGGCTGGGCGCGCGGCGTCTCCGGCTGGGTGCGCACCGCGACCTCGGCGGCCACGGTGGGGCGCGATGCCGCGGTGGCGATCCAGGCGGCGCGGACCGAACCGGGCACCATCGCCACCCTGATCCTGCCCGCCGACACCGCCTGGACCGAAGGGGGCGAGGTGGGCGCGCCGCTGCCGGTGCCGGCGCGCACCGAGGCCGATCCGCTGGCGGTGCGCAATGTCGCCGCGGTGCTGCGCCGGGGCGAGCCGGCGGTGCTGCTGCTGGGGGGCGATACCACCGACGCCGCCGGGCTCGAGGCGGCGCACCGGGTCGCCGCCGCCACCGGAGCGTCGCTGATGGCGATGGGATCGAACGCGCGGATGGCGCGCGGGCAGGGCAGGGTGTTCGTCAACCGCATCCCCTACCCGGTCGATCAGGCGGTGCAGGCGATGGCCGGGTTCCGCCATGTCATCCTGGTGGGGGCGCGGGCGCCGGTGATCTTCTTCGCCTATCCCGGCAAGCCCGGCAGCCCGCTGGCGCCGGGGGCCGAGGTCCATGTGCTGACCCGACCCGAGCAGGACCCGCGCGCCGCGCTCGCCCGGCTCGCCGAGGAACTCGGCGCGCCGCGGGTTCCGGTCCCCGATGCCGGCCCCCGGCCGCAGCCGGCGCGCGGGTCGCTCACCCCGGAGGCGGTGGCCCAGACCCTGGCCGCGCTGATGCCCGAGGGCGCGGTGGTGGCCGACGAATCGATCACCTACGGCCGCGGCTTCTTCCCCGGCACCCGCGCCGCCGCGCCGCATGACTGGTTGCAGGTGATGGGCGGCGCCATCGGCGGCGGCCCGCCGATGGCCACCGGGGCAGCGGTGGGCGCGCCCGGGCGGCGGGTCATCAACACCCAGGCCGACGGCTCGGCGATGTACACCTTGCAGGCGCTCTGGACCCAGGCGCGCGAGCGGCTGGACGTGACCACGGTGATCTTCGCCAACCGCAAGTATCAGATCCTGCTGGGCGAGCTCGCCAATGTCGGCGCCAATCCCGGCCGCACCGCGCTCGATATGCTGGACCTCGGCAATCCGGATCTGGACTGGGTGAGCCTCGCCCGCGGGATGGGGGTGGAGGCGGCCGGGGCGGACAGTTGCGAGGGCTTCGCCGATCTGCTGGCGGCCTCGTTGCGCCGGAAGGGGCCGTTCCTGATCGCGCTGTCCGTGTAGGCGCGCGGATGGAGGTGAAAATCTGCGGCCTGAACGACCCCGCCGGCTTTCTCGCCGCGGTGGAGGCGGGCGCGGACTGGGTGGGATTCGTGTTCTTTCCCCGCTCGCCGCGCGCGGTCAGCCCGGCGCAGGCGGCGGCGCTGTCGGCGCTGCATCCGGGTGGACCCAAGGGCAGTCCGGGCCGGGTGGGGCTGTTCGTCGATCCCGACGATGCCGCGCTGGACGCGGCGCTGGGCGCGCTGCGGCTGGATGCGCTGCAACTCTACGCGCCGGCCGCGCGCATCGCCGATATCGCGGCGCGGCTGGCGATGCCGGTCTGGCGCGCGGTGGGGGTGAGCGGGCCGGCCGACCTGCCGGCCGCGGCGGGGGCGGAGACGCGGCTGGTGATCGAGCCGCGTCCGCCGGCCGGCGCCAGCCGCCCCGGCGGCAACGCGGTGCGGCTGGACTGGACGCTGACCCGCGGCTGGGCGGCGCCGCGGCCCTGGCTGCTGGCCGGCGGGCTGACCCCGGATTCGGTGGGGCGGGCGATCGCGGAATCGGGCGCGCGCGCGGTGGATGTCTCCTCCGGCGTGGAAAGCGCGCCTGGGGTGAAGGACCCGGCGCGGATCCGCGCCTTCGTCGCGGCGGCGCGGGCGGCGGGGTAGTCAGGAGCCCGGGCGGGCGAGCAGGAAATGCGCCAGGGCCCGGCCGACGCAGCGCTGCACCCGCTCGGCCACCGCGCGGGCGGAGGCGGCCGGCGCCCGCGCGGGGTCGAGCCAGTCCGCCTCCGCCC
>JBMFXF010000209.1:0-5989 GCA_049964515.1 Acetobacteraceae bacterium
TGCGGTCGAAACTTTGGGTGGCCATGTCGTTCATCGGTGGTTTCCCCCTGCCGGAGCGATGGATTTGCGGCCATGATACCGCTCGGAGCCGGGGCGCGGTCAATGGCCGCCCTCCGGCGGGGGAGAGACGGCATGGACGGTGGGGCCGGGGTGCCTCGGGCGGGTTTCCGGGTGCTGGCGCGCGCGCCGGGCTATCTGCGGCTGTGGGGCGTGGGCGGGCTGTCGAACGGGATGCGCCAGTTCGAGATCCTGGCCGCCGGGCTGTTCACCTTCGAGGTCACCCATTCCGGCCTGGCGGTGGCGGTGGTGGGGGCGTGCCGCAACCTGCCCATGCTGCTGCTGGGCGCCTTCGCCGGGGTGTTTTCCGAATCCCGCGACCGGCGGCGGATCCTGATCGCGGCGCAGGCGGTGAGCGCCGTCTCCTCGCTGAGTGTGGCCGGGCTGGCGCTGGCGGGGCTGGCGCGGCCGTGGGAACTCGCGCTGGCCGCGCTGGCCAGCGGGGTGATGTGGTCCACCGAGGGGGCGACGCGGCGGCGGATGCTGGGCGAGGCGGTGCCGCCGGCGCTGGTGCCGCGGGCTTATGCGTTCGATTCGCTCACCAACGCGCTGGTGCGCATGGCCGGACCGGTGAGCGCCGGCGTGGCCTTCGCCGTGCTGGGGCTGGGCGGCGCGTTCCTGGTCTCCGGAACCTGCTATCTGGTGGCGCTGGTGCTGGCGCTGGGGGTGCCGGCGGGGATGCGCGACGACCCGCCCGCGCACGCCCCGGTGCTGGCCAATCTGGCCGAGGGGTTCCGCTACGCGCGCGGCAATGCGGTGGTGGCAGGCAGCCTGGCGGTGACCTTCATCGCCAATATGTTCGCGTTCTCCTATGTCGCCCTGGTGACGCCGGTGGCCGAGCGCGGTTTCGGCATCGCCCCGGCGCTGGTGGGGCTGCTGGCGGCCGGCGAGCCGGTGGGCGCGCTGCTGGCCGGCAGCTACCTGGCCCGGTTCGGCCCGCCGCTGCGCGGACGCACGGTGATGGCCGGTGGGGCGGCGCTGTTCCTGGTCGCGGTGGCGGTGATGCCGCTGATGCCCTCGTTCTGGCTGGCCTGCCTGGTGATGGTGCCGGGCGGGCTCGGCTCGGCGGGGTTCAGCGTCATGCAGACCGCGCTGATTACGGCGCATACCCCGCCCCCGGTGCGGTCGCGCGTGCTGGGGCTGCTGACGGTGTGCATCGGCGCGGGGCCGGTGGGGTATCTGCTGCTGGGCGGGTTGGGGCGGGCGCTGGGGGACGCGGTGGCGTTGCAGGTCACCGGATGGGCAGGTCTGGGGCTGGTGGCGCTGGTGTGGGCGTGGTGGGCGCGGCGGGAGGGGGCGTAGGCGGCAGCGGCACCGTGAGTTCCGGGACCTGCGCCTGACGAAAATGATAGGCCGCCAGGGTCGCCCGCCATTCGGCGTCGGCGCGGGAGACATCGTAGCCGCCGCCGATCGGGCGGGTATGGGTCATGGTGACCGCGTCGATGATGCCGATCCGCGCCTGCGGCCCGCCGAGCAGCGAGGGCCACAGGAAATCCAGCCCGTAGCCCGACCAGGCATCGCGGAAGCTGGGCCGGCACAGCCGCAGCGCGCGGGCCGAGAACAGCGGGCCCATGATCTCGACGAAGCCGACGTAGCGCAGCAGGCTGCCGGGGCGGCGCGCGGTGATCGGGTGGACGAAGAAGCAATCCGGCCCCGGGCGCAGCGCCGGCTGGGCCAGGTCCAGCGCGTATTTGCGCGAGAGGTGAAAGCAGCGGTTGATGTCGGCGACGCTGATCAGCAGATCGTCATCCGGCAGCCAGACCCGGTCGTAGGCCAGCAGCGGGCTGTCCGGGCAGAGCAGGTCGTGGACGGCCTGGAACTTTCGCTGGTGCGGCTGATGGGTGAGGTATTCCGCGCCGGCGCCGACCGCCTCCGGGTCGCCGTCATAGACGCTGATGCAAAGGTCCCAGTTGCGCCGGGCGTCCGGCATATCGCCCCACCAGCGCCGGTGCAGCGAGCCCGGCCCGGCGCGGAGGATCACCAGGTTCGGCCGCAGCGGCGCCTCGAGGCGGCGGATGAAGCTGGCACGTCGCGGCGCATCGGGCGGGGTGGCGTGGATCGGGTGGGAAGGATGGCCGGTGCCGGCCAGCACGCGCCAGCCCCCGCCCGGTCCCGGGCCGGCCAGCGCGCGCAGCATATGGCCGTCGAGCCGTGCCGCCACGAACCGCGTGGCCGGCAGGCCGTCGCTGTCCACGAAGGTCAGGCAGCCGCCCGGGGTGTGCCAGAAATCGGTGTCGGGGGCGGTATAGTTGCCGATCAGCCCGTCCGGGGCCAGGACCAGGAAGGGCTGGAGCGCGGGGCCTCCCAACAGGCCGTGGGCCCAGCTGCTGCCGGCCAGCAGGGAGTCCGAAAGCGCCGGGGCGGGCACCCAGCCGGCGGCGGCGAGGGCGGGCGGAAGCTCGTATGCTGGAATCCGGGGCGTCATCGCGCGGCTCGGTCGGTGGCGTCGGGGCGGAGTTCGTTATACTATAGCGAAAGATCATATCGCTGCTTCCAGGGACCCGCCACCGATGCCGCCAGACGATCATCGCACCGAGGTCCTGGCCGCCGGCGATCGCTATTTCCGCGCCCGCCCGAGCCCCGGCTTCGTGCCCGGCGAGACCTATATTCCCTGCTCCGGCAAGCTGATGAGCGCCGCGGACCTGCGGTCCCTGCTCGATGCCTCGCTGGATCTGTGGCTGACCACCGGGCGCTACGCGGCCGATTTCGAGCGGAGCCTCGCCGCCCGCTTCGGCCTGCGCCACGCCCGGCTGACCGTCTCCGGCTCGGCGGCCAATCTGCTGGCGTTCTCGGCACTCACCTCATGGAAGCTGCATGAGCGGCGCATCCGGCCGGGCAGCGAGGTCATCACCGTCGCCGCCGGCTTCCCCACCACCGTCGCCCCGATCGTCCAGAACGGCTGCGTGCCGGTCTTCATCGACGTGGACCTCGAGACCGCGAACGCGCTGCCGGCGCTGGTGGCCGAGGCGATCGGGCCACGGACCCGCGCCGTCATGCTGGCGCACACGCTCGGCAACCCGTTCGACGTGGCGGCGATCCGTGCCCTGTGCCGGCAGCACAATCTCTACCTGATCGAGGATTGCTGCGACGCGCTGGGCGCCACGTTCGACGGGCAGCATGTCGGCGGCTTCGGGGATTTGGCCACGGTCAGCTTCTACCCCGCCCATCATATCACCATGGGCGAGGGCGGGGCCGTGCTGACCCGGCGCAAGTCGCTGGCAACGCTGGTGGAATCCTTCCGCGACTGGGGCCGGGATTGCTGGTGCGCGCCGGGCGACGCCGATACCTGCGGCAAGCGGTTCGACTGGCAACTGGGCGAGCTGCCGGAAGGATACGATCACAAATACATCTACGCCCATATCGGCTACAATCTGAAGGCGACCGACATGCAGGCCGCGGTCGGCCTCAGCCAGCTCGCCCGGGTGGACGATTTCATCGCCCGCCGCCGCGAGAATTTCGCCTGGCTCGCGCAAGGGTTTGCCGCGGCCGGGCTGGACGAGCATTTCATCCTGCCGCGGGCGACCCCCGGGTCCGACCCCAGCTGGTTCGGCTTCCTGCTGACCATCCGCGACGGCTCGTCGCTGCGCCGGCGGGAGGTGACCCGTTGGCTGGAAACGCACCGGATCGGCACCCGGCTGCTGTTCGGCGGCAACCTGACCCGCCAGCCGGCGTTCCGCGACGTGGCGTATCGCGTGGTGGGCGATCTGACCGCCACCGACAAGATCATGCGCGATTCGTTCTGGATCGGCGTGTGGCCCGGCATCGGCGCCGCCGAGCGGGAGTACATGCTTGAGCGATTCGTCGCCATGGTGCGGCATTTCGCATGAGTGTGCTGGTCACCGGCGCCACCGGCTTCATCGGCGGCCAGCTGGCGCGACGCCTGCTGGCCGAGGGGCGGACGGTACACGCGATCGTCCGCCCCGGATCGGACCCGGCCCGCCTGCCGCCGGGCGCGATCGCCCATGCGCATGACGGCACCGTCGCCGGGCTCGGCGCCATTCTGCTCGCCGCCCGACCGGTCGTGGCGTTCCACCTCGCCGGTCGGTTCGTCGATCGGCATCAGGCCGGCGATATCCCCGGCCTGATCGGCGACAACATCGGCTTCGGCGCCATGCTGGCCGAGGCCATGCGGGACGCCGGCTGCGCGCGCATGGTGGTCGCCGGCACCTCCTGGCAGCATTTCGACGGCACCGATGCCCCGGTCAATCTCTACGCGGCGACCAAGACCGCGCAGGAGGCTTTGCTGCGCTACTACGTGGCGGCCGAGGGGCTGCGGGTGATCGTTTTGAAGCTGTTCGATACCTACGGGCCGGACGATCGTCGCGGCAAGCTCTGGTCGCGCCTGGCGGCGCTGGCGCCGGACGCGCCGGCGCTCGCTCTCTCGGCCGGGGAACAATGGATCGACCTCGTTCACAGCGACGATGTCGCCGCGGCGTTCCTGGTCGCGGCGGCGCGGCTGGAAGCGAACCAGGTGGCCGGGATGGAGAGCTACGCGGTCAGTTCCGGCGCGCCGCGCCCGCTGCGGGAGATCGTGGCGCTGATGGCGCGCCTGGCGGGCCGGCCGATTCCGGTGACCTGGGGCGCCCGCCCGTACCGGCCGCGGGAGGTGATGCGGCCCTGGGACGGCGGCCGGCGGCTGCCCGGGTGGGAGCCGCGCATCCGCCTGGAGGAGGGGCTGCGTAGCATCCTGGACGGCGATGTTTGACGTGATCGAGACCGCGCTGCCCGGCGTGCGCCTGCTCCGCCCGACGGTGCGGGCGGACAGCCGCGGCCGGTTCGTGAAGATCCTGCACCGCGACTTCTTCCTGGCGCACGGCATGGCGGCCGAGTACGCCGAACAATACTACTCGGTCTCCGCCGCCGGCGTGGTGCGCGGGCTGCACTTCCAGTTGCCGCCGCACCACCACCACAAGCTGGTGGCCTGTCTGTCAGGGGAAGTGCGCGACGTGGTGCTGGACCTGCGCCGGGCCAGCCCCGGTTACGGGCGCCATGTCGCCTTCGAGCTCAGCGGAGAGCGCGGGGAGTGCGTCTATATCCCCGCCGGCTGCGCGCATGGGTTCGCCGTGCGCTCCGGCCCGGCGCTGCTGCTCTATGACGTCGGCAGCGTCCATGCGCCGAGCCACGATTCCGGCCTGCGCTGGGACTCCGCCGGGATCGACTGGGGCGTCACGGCGCCGGTGGTCTCGCCACGCGACGCCGCGCTGCCGGGATTCGACACCTTCGTCTCTCCGTTCTGAAAGGATCGCGCCGCGATGAAAGTGGTGATTCTGGCCGGCGGCCTGGGGACCCGGCTGGCGGAGGAAACCGAAACCCGCCCGAAGCCGATGGTGGAGATCGGCGGCCACCCGATCCTGTGGCATGTGATGAAAATCTACAGCCATTACGGGCTGAACGACTTCATCGTGTGCCTGGGCTACAAGGGTTACGTCATCAAGGACTATTTCCATAATTACTTCCTGCACTCCTCCGACGTCACCTTCGATCTCGCCACCGGCACCATGGAGGTGCATCGGGTCGCCACCGAACCCTGGCGGGTCACGCTGATCGAGACCGGCGCGGAGACCCAGACCGGCGGGCGCCTCAAGCGAGCGCTTCCGTTCATCGGCGATGAGGAGTTCTGTTTCACTTATGGGGACGGCGTGGGCGACGTCGATATCCCGGCGCTGCTCGCCACCCATCGCGCCGCCGGCCGGCTGGCCACCGTGACCGCCACGCTGCCGCCCGGCCGGTTCGGCGCGCTGCGCCACCAGGAGGGCGCCGTCACCGGGTTTCAGGAAAAGCCCGAAGGCGACGGCGCCTGGATCAACGGTGGCTTCTTCGTCCTGTCGCCGCGCGTCGGCGCCTATATCGACGGCGACGCGACGGTGTGGGAGCGCGGTCCGATGGAGCGCCTGGCCGCGGAGGGGCAACTCGCGGCTTATTTCCATCACGG
>JBMFXF010000210.1:0-5981 GCA_049964515.1 Acetobacteraceae bacterium
GGGGCCCTGAAAAATCTGGCCGAAATCGAGCACGACGATCCCGTCGAGCGGCAGCGCGGACATCCTGGATTCCTGCGGGGAAGGGAAGGGGGGCGGCGCGTGCCGCCCCCGCAAACCGATTTCAGGTGGAGTAGTCGGAGAACGCCACCCCGGCGAACCGCGCCCGGTAGTCGGTGCGGACGTTCACCACCGCGACCATGCCGGCATCCACCTTGGCCTGGGCGCGTTCCAGGGCGGGGCGGATGTCCTCCGGCTGGGTGACGTATTCGCCGTAGCCGCCCAGCGCTTCGCACATCTTGTCGAAGCGGGTGTAGCCGAGGTCGCGGCCGGGCTTCTCGCGCTTCGGATCGGCGGTCCAGCCGCCGTTGAGCGAGATCACCACCAGGATCGGGATCTTGTGGCGGATCGCGGTGTCGAGCTCCATCGCATTGAGCCCGAAACTGCCGTCGCCATGGACCACGATCACCTGCTTGTCCGGGCAGGCGATTTTGGCGCCGACGCCGAACGGCAGGCCGACGCCCATGGTGCCGAAAGGACCGGAGTTCAGCCGGTGCCCGGGCGCGAAGGTGGGCATGGTCTGGCGCCCGAAATTGAGCGTCTCCTGCCCGTCCACGCACAGGATCGCATCGCGGTTGGCGAAGTTCTTCACCTCCTCGAGCAGGCGCACCGGGTGGATATCGCCGTCCTCGGCGCATTTGTTGGCCCCGGCGCCGGCGCGCTTGGCCGCCTCGCCTTCCGCCAGTTTCTGCCGCCAGGCCTTGTAGCTGTCCTGGGTGATGCGCCCGCCGATGCCGTCCAGCACCTGTTGCAGCACCATCTTGCAGTCGCCCACCACCGGAATATCGACATAGCGGGCGGCGGTCGCGATCTCGTCCGGATCGATATCGATGCGCGCGATCTTCGCGTTGGCCCCGAAGCGCGGCGGCGCGGCGTGGCCGATGATGTAGTTCATGCGCGTGCCCAGCACCACGATCAGATCGGCGTCGCGGAACGCCGAGGAGCGCATGGTCATGTAGGAACAAGGATGATCGTCCGGCACCACGCCGCGGCCCTGCGGGGTGGTGTAGAAGGGGATGCCGATCTTATCGACCAGCGCGTGCATCTCGGGCCAGGCGCGCGACCAGATCACGCCGCTGCCGGAGACCAGGATCGGCTGCTTCGCCGCGGCCAGCGCATCGACCAGCTTGGCCACCTGCGTGGGGTTGCCGAGCGGGCGCGCATCCAGCAGCGGCCGGCCGGCGAAGGACCAATCGACCTGATCCTCGTCGATCTTCTGGTACAGGATGTCGCCCGGGAAATCGAGATAGACCGGGCCGGGCTTGCCCGACATCGCCTTCTGGAAGGCGAAGTTCACCTGCTGGGGGATGCGTTTGAGGTTGTGGATGCGGTCGGCGTATTTCACGCAGCCCCGCATGATCGCCATCTGGTCGATCTCCTGGAACACCTGCCGGCCGAACTGGCTGATCGGCGAGGAGCCGCCGATCGCCACCACCGGGCAGCAGTCGATCAGCGCGTTGGCGACACCGGTGACCAGGTTGGTCACGCCGGGGCCGGAGGCGGCCATGCAGACCGACGGTTTCTGCAACAGCCGGCTGTAGGCCTGGCACGAGAACGCGGCGGCCTGCTCGTGGCGGACATCGATCATGCGGATGCCCTCCTTCACGCAGGTCGCCTCGGCCAGCAGCATCGGCCCGCCCATGATGAAGAACAGGTCCTCGACCCCTTCCTTCTTCAGGCATTTGGCCAGGATTTCCGAGCCCGTCAGTTCCGCCATGTCCGTCTCTCCCTCGTGGACAGTTCCGTTCAACCGATGACGCCGTCGCGCCGCAGCGCGCCCGCCGCTTCCGCATCGAGGCCCAGCCAGTGGTCCAGCACCTCCGCGTTGTGCTGGCCCAGCAGCGGCGCGGGGCGCAGCGCCGGCGGGCGGCCGGAGAAGCGCACCGGCCAGCTGGTCATCTTGTAGGGCCCGATGGTCGGGTGCTGCACCGTCTGCATGATGCCACGTGCCTCGAAGCTGGGATCGGCGATCAGCTCGGAGGTATCGAGCACCGCCCCGGCCGGGATGCCGGCGGCGCCGATGATGCGCATCGCCTCGTGCTTGTCGTGCCGGCGAGTCCAGTCGGCGACCATCCCCTCCACTTCGGTGTCGTGGGCGAGGCGGGCCTCCGGGGTGTCGTAGCGCGGATCGCCGATCAGGTCCTCGCGCCCGATCACGCCGAGCAGGCGGCGCCAGTGCTCGGGGTTGGCGCGCGAGGTATAGACATAGACGTAATCATTCGGCCCGCCGGGCTTGCAGGGGAAGATGCCCATCGGCGGGTTGCGCGCGAGCACGCTGCCGGAACCCGCGCGGTGCGCGGCGCGCCCGGTGCGGGTCTGGGTGGCGAAGGCGCCGCGGATATATTGCAGCATGGCATCCTGCATCGCCACCTGCAGATGCTCGCCCTCGCCGGTGCGGGCGCGGCGGTAGAGCGCGCCCAGGATGGAGATGGCGAGCAGCATCCCGGTGCCGGTATCGCCGATGGTGGGGCCCGGCTTCAGCGGCGGGCCGTCGGCCTCGCCGGTGACGCTCATGGTGCCGCCGCAGGCCTGGGCGATCATGTCGAACGCCAGGTTGTTCTCGAACGGCGAGCCGGCGCCGAAGCCCTTGACCTGGGCGTAGATGATGGAGGGGTTGATGGCGCGGATCACGTCCGCGCCGAGGCCGAGGCGCTCGATCGCGCCGGGGGCGAAATTCTCGGTGAACACGTCGGCCTTGGCCGCCAGCTGCTTGACCAGCTCGAGCCCGCGAGGGTCCTTGAGATTGACGGTGAGCGACTTCTTGTTGGCGTTGTATTGCAGGAAATAGTGCGCATCCTGTCCGGGCGGGGGGTTGATCTGCCGGCCGGGGTCGCCCGATTTCGGGTTTTCGACCTTCACCACCTCGGCGCCCATCCAGGCCAGCGCCTCGGTGCAGGAGGGGCCGGCCTCGAACTGGGTGAGGTCGAGGACCTTCACCCCGGCAAGACAGGTCTCGGCGCCACCTTCGGTCATGATCCGCTCCTCCGCCCGGTTCTGAGGGGAGGTTAGGAGCGTGCGGCCGGGGCGTCGAGGGGGCGGGCTACATGCCGAGCGCGCGGCGGTACACGTCGAGCAGGGTCTCGATCTCCTCGACCTCGGCCGGTTCCTGCTTGCGGATGCGGATCAGCTGGCGCAGCACCTTCACGTCGAAGCCGGCGGATTTGGCCTCGGCGTAGATGTCCTTGATGTCGGCGGCGAGCGCCTTGCGCTCTTCCTCGAGCCGCTCGATCCGTTCGACGATCGAGCGCAGCCGGTCGGCGGCGATGCCGCCGGTGTCGGGTTTGCCGATGTCGGGTTTGTCGATCATCTCCGTCTTGGCCATGCGCCGGTCCGCCCTGTGATGGGGGCGGGGGGATAGCGGCGCCGGCGGGGGCGGTCAATGTGCGTGCGAGGCGCTGGCTGGCATGACCTTTCGCCCACTAAACGGTACCGGAGGGGTTTGCGGGTGAAGCAGCGGGTTGAGGTGCCTCGGCCACGGGCCGCAGGCACGAAAAACCTCAGAGTCTGTCTCGAATCGGATAACGAGCGACGGTAAGCGGCTGTTTTCGCTGGGTAGCCGTGCCCGGCCACCACGTTCGGCGCGCCCCCCAACCGACGTTCGAGGCTGGGTTGGGGTCGCTGCGGCCAAATTTCCAGACAGCCTCTCAGTCAACTTCCGTCCGTATGGTCGGGCCTCAAGAGGATGTTGGTCGCTCAAGTTGTGTCACTATCCCGATTCGGGTGAGGCTGCGTACAGAGGTCGAGAAGGGAGGGGAGCATCTGAAGTATTGCTCCGCATAGGACCAGAAACAGCCCGATGTCGGCTCGGAAATTGTACCGGCTGTCAGTTGCGACTTGCGTTGCTGTCGGTGGATTGGGGACGGCCAAAAACCCTACCCCTCCGAGAGATGCCCGAGTCAAATGAAACGGAGTTGCATAGAAGAAGAGGAATATAACTCCAGTCATACTGAATATAATCCCAAAAACATTCATCATTGGTCTCCAATGGGTTCGGAGCCAAACGCCCATCGGGTAGATTTTTTTCATCACGTTGGTTTCATGCTTGGCTCGATCCTCATTATGCGCGCGCGTAGGTATTTGATCGGCATTGCTTGGATCCTGGTGACGGTCTGGCAGGCCTCATTCGACCAAAATCGTGTGCCAGACCAATAAATTAGTCGCACTGGCATGTTCCGGACCAGCTACTGCACAGCCATATACCAGTTCCTCCGATCCGAGTAACGTCGGACCGCGTCGGCCTGAGCCAGAGACCTCGGCCCCCGCGAGTCGCAACCGGGACAGAGGTCGAGCCTCAGGCGATGTGTGACCTGAGAAGGGCGTGGCACTAATCCAGCCAGGACGACAAGGCGCTCTTGCCGTGGCACGGCCCTGGTCAGCGCCCCATCGCCTTCACTAGGCTTGCCGCACGAACTATCGCGCTCTGCAGGTGCGCGCGGAAAATCCGTCGCTCATGCGGCGGCGCTGGGATTTTTGGCGAAGGCGGCCTGCTGGGCCGGGGTGGCCGGCGTCTGGTATTTTGCCTGCCACTCCTTGTAGGGCATGCCGTACACGATCTCGCGCGCTTCCGGGTCGGACATCGCAACGCCGTGTTCGGCGGCGGCCTCCCGGTACCAGCGGGAGAGGCAGTTGCGGCAGAACCCGGCGAGATTCATCAGGTCGATGTTCTGCACGTCGGTGCGCTCGCGCAGGTGCTGGACCAGGCGGCGGAAGGCGGCGGCTTCGAGTTCGGTCTGGGTCGGCAGTTCGGGGCTGGCCATGGCGGTCTCCTGCGGCGGATCAGGGCCGGAAAATGGGGGGAGCCGGGCGGTTTGACCAGGGGGCAGGGGGCGGGCAGGGGAGCGAGCGGGTCCGTCCGGGATGGTTGACTGGACTGACTCCGGAACGGAACTCCGGTATCACCCGTGCAGGGCGAGGACAAAAAACTTCGTCAGCCGCTGGTGCAGTGCTGGACTGGATCAAATCCACAGGACCAATTAGAGAACATAGGAGACCCCAGTGGTTTGGCGGATCACGACCTGGTTAATCGTTTATTTCTTACCCATTGAAACATAAGGCGCCAGCTGCCATATCTCTCCTCGCGCGGTGTCGGAATCCCCGCCTCCGCCGTCAGGCTGCACCACAGCAAGGAACTACCAGAATGGTCACTGATTCCCGCATCCAAGCCGTCGCCCAGGCGCTCTGGGGCGACATCTACGAAACCCGCTTCGGCGGCAAACGGCGCGGCGCGTTCCGGATCAGCCACGCGCAGCTTTGCTGCATGTTGGATACCTCAACCCTCGACAGCATCACCTTTGCCCGCCTCGCGGGCGAGGCCGCCGGCCTTGGCCTCTCCCTGTTCGACACCGGCAACGCCGGAATCGCCTGCGTCGAACACAACGCGCTCGTCCGGCTGCGCCGTCCGGCCACCGTCATTCTGACCGCCGCGCTCGATGCGGAAACGGACCAGGAGGAGGACGAACTCGATCGGCCGGCCGGACCGACCGATGACGACGAGCGGCGCCCCAACATGCCGGGCCGGCCTCGCCGCATATCTGCCCGGCTGGACGACGACGAGGTGGAGGAGGACGAGGCGGAGGAAGACGAGGACGACGACGCGGACGACGACGCGGACGACGACGCGGACGAAGAATAGCCTCCAGGGGGGAACCGCCAGCGCGGTTCCCCCCGCACCGCCCCGCTCACACCCGGCGCAACAGCACGATCCGGTTGCTGTTGGTCCCCTTGCGGTTGTTGTCCACCCCCCAGCATTGCGCGGTTTTGGTGAACGCCTGCTGGTTCACCAACACCCCCAGCCGCGCGAAGGGCAGCCCCTCGGCCGCCCGCCACACCGCGCGTTCCAGCAGCACCCGTCCGCCGCGCACCTCGCCCACCTCGAAGGCGACATGCCCCTGCGGACGAACCGCCCGCGCCAGCGCGGCGAGGCA
>JBMFXF010000211.1:0-5972 GCA_049964515.1 Acetobacteraceae bacterium
AGTTGCAGGGCGTCATCGCGGTGGACGGCAAGGTGCTGCGCCGCTCCCACGACAAGGCCAAAGGCCGCTCGGCCCTGCACATGGTCAGCGCCTGGGGCTGCGAGGCCGGGCTGGTGCTGGGCCAGATCGCCACCGACGCCAAGTCGAACGAGATCACCGCCGTGCCCAAGCTGCTGGCGATGCTCGCGCTCAAGGGCACCATCGTCACCGCCGACGCGCTCAACTGCCAGCGCGCCATCGCCGCCCAGATCGTCGCGCAAGGTGGCGACTACGCCTTGCCGCTCAAGGAAAACCAACCCAGCCTGCTGGCCGATGTCAGCCTGTTCCTCGATGATCCGGCAACCGGACCCTGCGATCGTGCCCAGAGTGTCGATGCCGATCACGGCCGGATCGAGACCCGCACCGCCACCGTCTCGAGCGATATCGGCTGGCTCGCCAACACCCAGAAATGGCCGGGGCTGCGCGCCATCGGCAAGGTGGTCCGCGCGCGCGAGGTGGACGGCAAGACCAGCACCGAGACCGCATACTACCTGCTGAGCACCGTGCTGTCGGCGGAGCGGTTCAACCAGGTGGTCCGCGCCCACTGGCAGGTGGAGAACCGCCTGCACTGGCGGCTCGACGTGGTGATGAACGAGGATCAGGCCAGGAACCGCGCCGGACATGGCGCGCATAACCTGGCCGTGCTACGGCATCTGGCAATCAACGTCATGCAGAAGGACGCAACCAAAGAGAGCTTGCGCGGGAAATTCCAGCGAGCCGGGTGGAATGAAAGCTATCTCAATAGCTTACTGGCACTGTTCTGAAATGCGATTGCCCTGACCCCTCCCGCGCCGGCGCCGCCGCCCCGATCGCCGGCGCAGAAGCCGGCACCGGGAGCGCATGGTGCCCGCTCAGCTCCTCCCCCGCCCGCGGGTCCAGCCGCAGCGAGACCACCGGCGCCAGCATCGCCAGCCCCCCCACCACCAGGAACGCGATCGAGAAATCGGACAGCTCCGGCGCCGCGTGACCGCGCGCCGCCATCGACCCGGCCAGCGCCGCCGCCGAAATTGCGATCCCGAGCGAAAGCATCATCTGCTGCTGGGTGGTGTAGAAGCTGGTCGCCGCCGACATCTCCGGCCGCGGCACCTCGGCGTAGGCGATGGTGTTGTACGCCATGAACATCAGCGACTGGAAGAACCCGCCCGCGATCAGCACGGCATAGATCGCGGCATCCGGCCAGGACGGGCGGAACCCCGCATCCGCCATCAGCAGCGCGGTGGCCAGGAAGCCGATCCAGGTCATCACCGGGCGGAATCCCAGCCGGCGCAGGATGCCCGGCGCCACCGCCCGCATCGCCAGCGACCCCACCGACCCGGCGAACGTAATCAGCCCCGACCGCGCCGCCGAATAGCCGAACCCCAGCTGCATCATCATCGGCAGCAGGAACGGCGTCGCCCCCGCGCCGATGCGCGAGAACGCCCCTGACATCACGGAAAACCGGAAGGTGGTGAGCCGCAGCAGGCGGAAATCCAGGATCGGGTGCTCCAGCCGCCGCGCATGGGCCAGATAGAGCGCGCCCACCCCGATGCCCGCCGCCATCAGCCCGAAGGTCAGCACCGGGGTGCCGGCGCCGCGCGCGGCCATCTCGATGCCGAACAGCAGGCAGGCCAGCGCCGCCCCGGACAGCGCCAGCCCGACCAGGTCGAACGGCGTGCGCACGGTCTCGCGCATGTCCTCGATGAACAGGCTGACCAGGGTGATCCCGGTCAGCCCGATCGGCACGTTGATGAAGAAGATCCAGCGCCACGAGGTGTAGGTGACGATGAAGCCGCCCAGCGGCGGCCCCAGGATCGGCCCGATGGTGGCCGGGATCATCAGCCAGGCCATCGCCGAGACCAGCTCGGCCTTCGAGGCGGTGCGCAGCAGCACCAGCCGCCCCACCGGCGACATCATCGCCCCGCCCATCCCCTGCAGCATCCGCGCCGCCACCAGCTCGGCTAGGTTCCCCGACAGCCCGCACAGGATGGAACCCAGGGTGAAGATCCCGATCGCGACGCGGAACACCGTGCGGCTGCCGAACCAGTCCGCCATCTTGCCGGAGGCCGGGATGAACATCGCCAGCGTCAGCAGGTAGCAGGTGAGCGCGATGTTCATATGCAGCGGCGCGGTGTGGAAACTGCGCGCCATGGTGGGCAGGGCGGTGGCCAGCACGGTGCCGTCCAGCTGCTCCATCAGCATGGAGCTGGCAACGATCAGCGCCACGGCGCGGGTGGAAACGCGGCGACGGGGCGCGAGGGTGACCATGAACGTCAGTCAACCCCGATCCGCCCCGCGCGCCAAGCGCCGCCGGCACATGCAAGCCCCTCCAAGGGCGCGGGCGGATTGCCACGATCCTGCCGTCATCGCACGCTGGCCCCGATCAGACGGAGGATACGCGATGGAACGCCCGGACGGACCGCTTTCCGGGGTGCGGGTGATCGACCTGACCAGCATCGTGCTGGGCCCGCTCGCCACCCAGACGCTGGGCGACATGGGCGCCGACGTCATCAAGGTGGAAACCCCGGAGGGCGACGCCACCCGCCAGATCGGCCCGTCGCGGACCCTGGGCATGGGCGCCTATTTCGCCACCCTCAACCGCAACAAACGCTCCGTCGTGCTGGATCTCCGGCGCCCGGCGGCGCGGGCGGCGCTGGACCGGCTGATCGCCGGGGCGGATGTGTTCGTCCACAACATGCGCCTCGGCGCGGCGGCGCGGCTCGGGCTCGACTACGCCCGCCTCGGCCCGCGCCATCCGCGGCTGATCCACGCCGCCGCCACCGGCTTCCGCGAGGGCAGCTCGATGGCCGAATACCCGGCCTATGACGATCTGATCCAGGGCATGAGTGGGGCGGCGGCGCTGAACGCCGGGCCGGCCGAGCCGGGCAAGCCGGCGGCGCCGCGCTATTTCCCCACCGTGGTGGTGGACAAGCTCACCGGCCAGGCGCTGGCCTCGGCGATCGGCATGGCGCTCTACGCCCGCGAGCGCACCGGGCGCGGCCAGGCGGTGCATGTGCCGATGATGGAGACCATGCTCGCCTTCCTGCTGATCGAGCATCTCTGGGGCGCCGTCACCGACCGCCCCGAACTCGGCGTCGGCTACCCGCGGATGCTGAGCCCGCACCGCCGCCCCTATGCCACGCGCGACGGGTTCATCTCCGTCATCTGCGTGAGCGATGCCCAGTACGCGCGGCTGTTCGCGGCGCTGGACCGGCCGGACCTGGCCGCTGACCCGCGCTTCGCCACCCTCGCCGCGCGCGCCGAGCATGTCGATGCGCTCTACGGGGCCATGGCCGAGGGGCTGACCGCGCGCACCACCGCCGAGTGGCTCGCCATCCTGCGACCGCTGGACATTCCCTGCGGCGCCGCGGCCGAGCTCGCCGCGCTGCTGACCGACGACTACCTGCGCGAGACCGGCTTCTTCACCCGTGCCGAGCACCCCGACGAGGGCAGCGTGCTGGTGCCCGCCATCCCGGCGCGGTTCTCCGCCGATCCCGCCCGGGTGCGCCGGTTGTGGCCGCGCCAGGGCCAGCATACCGAGGAAGTGCTGGCCGAGGTGGGGTTCGGGGCCGAGGAGATCGCCGCCATCCGGGGTTGAAACCGGCCGACGCCAGGGTCAGTTTGACCAGGGTCAGTTTGCTTGTTCCCAACCGCTTGGTGCCCGCCCATGTCCGCCCGCGAACCCGTCCTGCTGCTGACCGGTGCCAGCCGCGGCATCGGGCACGCCACCGTGAAGCGCTTCTCCGACGAAGGCTGGCGGGTGCTGACCATCTCCCGCCAGGCGTTCGACCCGCGCTGCCCGTGGAAGGGCGGGGAGCGCAACCACATCCAACTCGATCTCGCCGACATCGAGGCGATGCCGGCCGCGCTGGCCCGGGTGCTGGAAATGGCGGAGGGCCGGATCGACGCGCTCATCAACAACGCCGCCATCTCGCCCAAGCATCCGGGCGGGGGCAAGATCCGCGCGCTGGAGATGGGCTATCGTGACTGGTTGCACGTGTTCAACGTGAACTTCTTCGCCCCGCTGGCGCTGGTGCAGGGGCTACGGGAGCCACTGGTGGCGACGCGCGGCAGCGTGGTGAACATGACCTCCATCGTCGGCTCGCGGGTGCATCCCTTCGCCTCCGCCGCCTATGCCACCTCGAAGGCGGCGCTGGCGGCGCTGACGCGGGAACTGGCGGCGGATTTCGGCCGCTCCGGGGTGCGGGTGAACGCGGTCTCGCCGGGGGAGATCGAGACCGCGATCCTGTCGGCGGGGACCGAGGAGATCGTGGAACGCTCGATCCCGCTGCGCCGGCTGGGCCAGCCGAAGGAAGTGGCGGATCTGCTGTTCTTCCTGTGCTCGGACCAGGCGCGCTACATCAACGGCTCGGAAGTGCATATCGACGGCGGGCAGCGGGTCTGATGGCCTACACCGCCTCCGCCGGCACCAGCCGCCGCCGTGGCACCGCCCGGCGCGGCACCGCCGCATACACATCCTTCACCGCCTCGGTCAGGCTGACCCCGGCCAGCCCGGGCGTCACCTTGCGCCCCGCCCGCTCCAGCAGCATCGCCCCCCGCAGCACCAGCCGCCGGCGCGAGGGCGGCAGGTGCAGCGCCGTATCCCGCCGCTCCACCCGGAACAGCGCCCCGGCCAGCAGCCGCCCCAACTGCCCGGAGCTGTACGGCTGGCCGTGCCCGAACGGGGTCGATTCCAGATAGGCCCAGGGTCCGGTGCGGTTCGGCGCCACGATCAGCAGCCGCCCGTCATCCTTCAGCACCCGCCAGATCTCGCGCAGCAGCCGGCGCGCGTTCTCGGCGGTCTCGAGGCCATGGACCAACAGCACCCGATCGAACGACAGATCGGGCAGCGGCAGCGCGTCCTCCTCGGCGGTGCAGGTCAGGTTGGGGCTGCCCACGGGCCAGCGCGCCATCCCGGTCTGCGCCGGGATCACGGCGATGCAACGCGCCGCGCTCTCCCGCCACAGGCGCAGATAGGGCAGGGGATAGCCGATGCCCAGCACCGCCTGGCCGGTCAGATCGGGCCAGAACCCGGCCAGCCGCTCCCGCAGCAGCCGCGCCGCCACGGCGCCGCGGGCGGAGGCGTAGAACTGGGCCTCGGCATGGGCATCGGCCATGGCCGCAGTCTAGCAGCCCGCCGGGGACGGCACCACGCGGCCGGGCGCGTGGTGCCGTCCCCGGCGGGCGTATCCCGAGCCGCTACCCCCAGAATAGTTCCCGCCACGGTCACGGACGGCCCGATCCACCGTATCCGTGAATCGGGAAACCCTCCTCGCCCTCTCGAAGGATGACCTGGTCGCCCTGGTGCTAACCCAGGCGGCGCAGATCGGCACGTTGACGGCGCGCATCGCCGCGCTGGAGGCCAGGCTCAACGCCCCGCCGAAGACCCCCGACAATTCCAGCACGCCGCCCTCGAAGGGGCAGAAGCCCAATCGCCCGGCCCGCCCGAAGACGCCCCGCCGCGGTCGCCCCGGTGTGACCCGCGCGTTGGCCGAGCACCCCGATCGCGTCATCGAGGCAACGCTTTCCGCCTGCCCGCATTGCGCCCACCCGCTCGGCCCCGCCGAGCAACCCGACATCCACGCCTACGACCTCATCGATCTGCCCCTCATCCGCCCGGTCGTCACCCGCATCAACCGCCATCGCGGTGTCTGCCCCTGCTGTCGCAAGCGCGTCGCCGCGCCGCCTCTGTCGCCACCATGTTCCGGGGTGGTGCGCGCCCGCAGATCGGGACGCCGGAGCTCCGATGAGGGAAGTTGCGCACGCTTGCGATCGGCAGGCGACGCGAGGCGCTGAAGGACAGCACCCTGGCGCAGTATCATGCCGATCTGGAGCGACGGCTGGACCGGCTGCTGGCCGGCACCATGCCGGACCCGCCGGCGGCGCGGCGTCTGTTTCGTGCCATCCACCGCGATCGAGAGGATCTGTTCCGCTTCATCCCCCGCCGCGACGTGCCC
>JBMFXF010000212.1:0-5941 GCA_049964515.1 Acetobacteraceae bacterium
GGAAATTCCAGCGAGCCGGGTGGAATGAAAGCTATCTCAATAGCTTACTGGCACTGTTCTGAAATGCGATTGCCCTGTCCAATGCGCCAGGATGGACGGGATGACGCATTGGACGGGGTGACAAACCTCCGGCATGCCGGGTCCATCAAGCGGCCGCTTGCCGCCGCCGCCCGCTTCGGCCCAGGATGGCGCCCGGAGAGGACGCCAGAAAAGGACCACGCCCATGAGCCCCCCGCTCTGCATCGGCGAACTGACCATCCACCGCATCGTCGAGATGCAGGTCCCGTTCACCGACCCCTACGAGTTCATGCCCGGTCTCACCCCCGGCCAGCTCGAATCCAACCGCGGCTGGATGCAGGACATGGGCGCGCTCGACCCCGCCACCGGCCGGCTGGTGCTGTGCTTCCAGTCCTACATCGTCCGCACGCCGAAACACGTCATCCTGGTGGACAGCTGCGTCGGCAACGACAAGGACCGCGCCGCCCGCCCGGTCTGGCACATGAAGAAGGACGACGCCTGGATGCGCGGCCTCGCCGCCCTCGGCCTGACCGTCGCCGATATCGACATCGTCATGTGCAGCCACCTGCATGTCGATCACGTCGGCTGGAACACCCGGCTGGAGAACGGCCGCTGGGTGCCCACCTTCCCGCGCGCGCGCTACCTGTTCTCGAAGAAGGAATACGAGTACTGGGCCGCCGAACACGCGAAGACCCCGATCGCCTGCATCGCCGACAGCGTGCTGCCGATCACCGAGGCCGGACGGGCCGACCTCATCACCTCCGACCACGCGGTCGATGACGCGGTGCGGCTGATCCCCACGCCCGGGCACACGCCCGACCATTTCGCGGTCGAGCTCGGCCGCGGCCGGACCGAGGCGGTGCTGACCGGCGATCTGATCCATTCGCCGCTGCAAGCGCGCTTCCCCGAGCTCTGGATGCGCGCCGATACCGACCGCGCCCAGGGCTGCGCCACCCGCCGGAGCTTCCTCGAGCGCGCCGCCGATCAGCGGCTGATCTGCTGCACCGCGCATTTCCCGCAGCCCTCGGTCACCCGCTTCGCCCGCGACGGCGCCGGCTTCCGCTGCGATCCCGCCTGAGCCGCCCATGCCGGCACCGGTGCGGCGGATCATCCATGTCGATATGGATGCGTTCTTCGCCTCGGTCGAACAGCGCGACAACCCGGCGCTGCGGGGGCTGCCGGTGGCGGTGGGCGGGGCGCGGGCTCGCGGGGTGGTGGCGGCGGCCAGCTACGAGGCGCGGCGCTTCGGCGTCCGCTCGGCGATGCCCTCCGTCACCGCGCGCCGGCTGTGCCCGGAGCTCGTGTTCGTCCCGCCGCGGTTCGACGCCTACCGCGCCGTCTCGGCGCAGATCCACGCCATCTTCGCCCGCTACACGAGGCTGATCCAGCCGCTCTCGCTCGACGAGGCCTATCTCGACGTGACCGACCCGCTGCGGCCGCTGGGCTCGGCGACCGCCATCGCCGCGGCGATCCGCGCCGAAATCCGCGCCGAGACCGGCCTGACCGCCTCGGCCGGCGTGTCCTACAACAAGTTCCTGGCGAAACTCGCCTCCGACCACCGCAAGCCGGACGGGTTGTTCGTCATCACGCCGCGGATGGGGCCGGAGTTTGTGGCCGGCCTGGCGGTGGCGAAGTTCCACGGCATCGGCCCGCGCACGGCGCAGCGGATGGCCGCACTCGGCATCCACACCGGGGCCGATCTGCGGCAATGGGACAAGCCGGCGCTGATCGCCCGGTTCGGCAAGGCGGGCGGGTTCTACTACGGCCTGGCGCGGGGCGAGGACGAGCGGCCGGTGAACCCCGACCGCACCCGCAAATCGCTCGGCGCGGAACGCACCTTCGAGACCGACCTGACCACGCGAGAGGCCGCGCTGGCGGCGCTGGCCCCGCTCGCCGCACGGGTGTTCGCCGCCGCCGCCGGCGCCGGGCACGCGCCGCGCACGGTGACGGTGAAGCTGAAATACGCGGATTTCCGCATCGTCACCCGCAGCCGCAGCTTCGCTGCGCCGATCGGCTCGGCGGCGGCACTGGCGGCGGCGGCCGAGGCGCTGCTGGCCCCGCTGTTCCCGCCGACCCGCCCGGTGCGGCTGCTGGGCGTCAGCGTATCGGGGTTGGATGACACGCACTCGGCACAATTGCCGCTGGCCCTGGGACAGGCGGACTCATCGTTGACCGACTCGAACCAGACGCGCTATCTGAAACCATGAGTGCAAGCTTGATACAAGAGTATTCTGGCCATGCCGTGGGACGCGGATCGGTGACAGGCGCCGCTTGCCGGGAGAGCGGTGCGGCGACCCCGCGCATTCCCCATCCGATCCCCTATCAGGGCAGCAAACGCAGTCTTGCGCCGCTGATTGACCGCAGCCTTCCCGACAATATCGGTGTCTGGTTCGAGCCATTCGCCGGGTCCGCCGCGATGAGCTTGTGGGTAGCCGCGCGCCGGCGGGTACGCCATATCGTGCTCGGCGATTCGCTGACCCCGATCATCCGTCTCTGGGCGGAAATCATCGAGCGCCCACGCCAGACCGCCGACCGTTACACCGAACTCTGGCTCGGCCAGAAGCCGCGCGACAGCACGTATTTCAACCGCGTGCGGGAGCGGTTCAATGCCAATCAGGACCCGGTCGATCTGCTCTATCTGCTCTGCCGTTGCGTGAAGAACGCGGTCCGCTTCAACGCCGCCGGGCGGTTCACACAGTCGGTGGATCGCCGGCGGCTGGGGATGCACCCCGACCGGATGCGGGCCGCCATCACCGGGGCGTCCCTTCTGCTGCGTGGCAAGACGGAACTTCGCGCAGGCGACTGGCTCACCACCCTGGCTGATGCCGGCCGCGACGATTTCGCCTATCTCGACCCGCCGTACCATGGCACCTCCACCGGCCGAGACCGACGCTATGCCGAGTGGATGACCCGGGATCGGCTCATCGCCGGGCTTTCCCAGTTGAACGATCGTTCCGTGCGCTTCGTCCTGTCCTATGACGGGACCACCGGCGCGCGTGCCTACGGGCCGCCGCTTCCTGACACGCTCGGGCTGACGCGGTTGCACTTGCACGCGGGGCGTTCAAGCCAGGCGACGCTGAATGGTGTCGCCGCCGAGACGATCGAGAGCCTTTATCTTTCGCCGGGCGTGGCAAGTTTGGCTGGGAGTTCCCCCCGTAGCCGTCGGGGCGAGGCCGTGCAAACAGCGTTCGCCTACGGGTAGCACGCGCCGTCAGACATCCTTTGCCGGAAGATTCAGGCATTTGCCCGGGCCAGGCGCAGGATCATCTCCTGTATTGAAATTCCAAGCGATTTGGCGGTCCGCCGAAGCCGATCATGCACCGGCACATCCTCGCCCATCCAGACGATGTCGGTACGGCGAATTTCCCGCGTGGCGATATGCGAATAGGCCTCGGGGAAAGCCCAGAAGCAGGTCTGGCAGGTCGCCGGATCGCGGGCGCCAAGAAAATTGGGGCAATGCTCGCACGACCACGATTTCGCTCGCTGCGAGCTCGCATCCAACAGCATGAAGGCCGAGGTGTCGCGCTGTGCCAGACCGGCATCACCGGCGATCCGAAACGGAACCCGATGATCGATTTGCAGGACGGCCGGCGGCAGGGTGGCGCCGGTGATGGCATCCACAGCGCCATAGCGAAGCAACAACGCCTGCTTGAACGCTTTCGGCAGCGTGGAGCGGCCAAGGTGGCGATCATGGTGGATATCGTCGGCGCGGCCCAGCCGATAGCGTGCCATGCGCCGACCATCCGCGGTGACGATCCGCTCCGTGATCACCGGGATTCCCGCGTCGCGGGCATCCCCGATCGCGCGCGGCGGGTGGTCGTACCCAAGCCGGTTCAGATCCCGGGTGGTCACCGAGCCCCCCTCCATCATGGCGCGCAACGCCTTCGACGAGCGGCTGTTCGGATACGCCGCCAGGTGGCGCTCGATCAATTGCCGGACTTCGGGGTCGACCGGTTCGCTCATCGCCGAAATCTGCTGGCCCCGGCCCACCGCCGCAAGGGGCCCCGCCTCCCCGGCGCAGCTCGGCTTCCGGCTGTAGGCGCTACCCGGCCTGGCCCAGAAACCGCGCGAACGCCGCCAGCGTGGCATCGGAAACGTGATGCTCGATTCCCTCGGCATCCAGCTCGGCATCCTCCGCCGGCACCCCCAGCGCGCGCAGCAGGTCCACCACCAGCCGGTGGCGGGCGCGCACCTTCCCGGCCAGCGCCTCGCCGGCGGGGGTAAGGAAAACGCCCCGATACGGCAGCGCGGTCGCCAGCCCGTCGCGCTTCAGCCGCGCGATCGCCTTGGCGGCGGTGGGGTGGGACACGCCGAGGCGGCGGGCGATATCGGTCGGCCGCGCCTCGCCGCCGGCGGCCAGCAGATCGGCGATCAGCTCGACATAGTCCTGTTGCAGCGCGGTGGCGCGGGCAGCGCGGGCCTTGCCGAAACGGCGGGCCTGGATCGGCTCGGCGGGAAGGGCGGGACGGGCGGACACGCCCCGGCTGTAGCGCGCGGGCGGGTGGCGGGAAAGATGGGGCTGGTCGGCGGGTGAGCGGCTATCCGGCCTCGCGTTCGATCGCGGCGCCGCACCCGGCCAGCTTCCGCTCCACCGCCTCATACCCGCGGTCGAGGTGATAGACCCGGTTCACCACCGTCTCCCCCCTCGCCGCCAACCCGGCCAGCACCAGCGAAACCGAAGCGCGCAGATCGGTCGCCATCACCGGCGCCCCCGACAGCGCCGGCACCCCGCGCACGATCGCCGAGGCGCCGTGCACATTGATCCGCGCCCCCATCCGGTTCAGCTCGGGCACATGCATGAAGCGGTTCTCGAAGATGGTCTCGGTGATCATCGCCGCCCCTTCCGCCACCGACATCAGCACCATGAATTGCGCCTGCATGTCGGTCGGAAAGCCGGGATAAGGCTCGGTCATCGCATCCACCCCGTGCAGCCCGTTCAGCCGGCGCACCAGCAGCCCGGCCGGCTCCTCGGTGATGTCCACCCCGGCGTCGCGCAGGGTGCGGGCCACCGCGCCCAGATGCTCGAGCCGCGCGCCCAGCAACCGCACCGACCCGCCGGTGATGGCGGCGGCGCAGGCATAGGTGCCGGTCTCGATCCGGTCCGGCAGAATGGCATGGCGGGCGCCATGCAGCCGGTCCACGCCCTCGATGGTCAGGCGGTCGGTGCCGATGCCGTCGATCCGCGCCCCCATCGCCGTCAGGCAGCGTGCCAGGTCGGCGATCTCCGGCTCCCGCGCCGCGTTCGCCAGCACCGTGCGCCCGTCCGCCAGGCAGGCGGCCATCAGCAGATTCTCGGTCGCGCCCACCGAAACGAACGGGAACACGATGGTCGCCCCATGCAGCCGCCCGCGCACGGAGGCATTGATGTAGCCCGCATCCAGCCGGATCTCGGCGCCCATCTGCTCGAGGCCCTTCAGGTGCAGATCGACCGGCCGGGTGCCGATGGCGCAGCCGCCGGGCAGCGAAACCCGCGCCTCCCCCACCCGCGCCAGCAACGGCCCCAACACCAGCACCGAGGCGCGCATCTTGCGCACGATGTCATAAGGCGCCTCGGTGTCGGTGATCCGCCCGCCGAGGCGCAGCACGCGCCCGTCGGGCTCGACCGCGATCCCATGCTGCGACAACAGCGCCGCCATGGTCTCGATGTCGGCCAACGCGGGCACGTTGGAAAGCTGCAACCGCTCCTCGGTCAACAAACCGGCGGCCATCAGCGGCAAGGCGGCGTTCTTGGCCCCCCCGATCGGAATCTCCCCCGAAAGCGGCCTGCCGCCGCGTATGCGAATGCGATCCATCACGCTGCCCTGGTGGTGGGGGGGAGGAAGGCCAGGGGGGCGCTGCCCCCCTGGACCCCCTGCCAGGGGGATGGCCCCCTGGACTGCCAATAGTCTGCCCTGGTGAGGGAGGGGGGGTGGCCGGGTTCCGG
>JBMFXF010000213.1:0-5913 GCA_049964515.1 Acetobacteraceae bacterium
CCTCCGAGGTGGGGACGAGTTCCGCGCCCAGCTGGGTGACGCGTCCGGCCAGGCTCGAAAGCAGCGTGGTGAGGAACGCGAGCAGCATGGGTGGGCACGGGTCCTTTCGGGGTTGGGGTTGGTAGCGGGGCGAACATAGGGGGAACTGCTCCCGGTTGTCAAGGGGAAAATGCTGTGGAGAGGAAAAAATCATCCCCGCCCCCGGCGCGGCACGCCGCATCGACAGCCCCGGACCCGGGCCCTACGCTTCCCCCGACATGTCCTCGACCCACGACCACGTCCCGCATCGCGCCCTGCTGACCGGCTGCGCGATGATGGCAACCATGATGCAGGCGCTCGATACGAGCATCGCCAACGTCGCCCTGCCCTATATGCGCGGCTCGCTCTCGGCCAGCGAGCAGGAGATCACCTGGGTCCTCACCTCCTACGTGATCGCCGCCGCGATCATGACCGCGCCGGTGGGCTGGCTCGCCGTCCGCTTCGGCCGCAAGCGTCTGTTCATCACCTGCCTGATCGGCTTCACCATCGCCTCCATGCTGTGCGGGGCGGCGCAGACGCTCGACCAGATGGTCACGTTCCGGCTGCTGCAGGGGATGTGCGGGGCGGCGCTGGTGCCGATCTCGCAGGCAACCATGCTGGACATCTACCCGTTCTCCAAGCGCGCCTTCGCGATGGCGATCTTTTCCTCCGGCGTGATGGCCGGGCCGATCCTGGGGCCGGAACTCGGCGGCTATCTGACCCAGGCCTACAGCTGGCGCTATGTGTTCTACGTGAACCTGCCCTTTGGAATCCTGGCGGTGATCGGGCTCGCGCTGTTCATGCCGCGCACCCCGCTGCGTCCGGAGCTGCGGTTCGACTGGCGCGGCTTCGCCGTGCTCGCTCTTGGCGTCGGCTGCCTGCAGCTGCTGCTCGACCGCGGGCAGGAACTCGGCTGGTTCGGCTCGCGCGAGATCATTATCGAGGCCACCCTGGCCGGGCTCGGGTTCTTCCTGTTCGTGGTGCATATGTTCACCGCCGAACGGCCGTTCCTGCCGGTCGGCGTGTTCCGCGACCGCAATTTCAGCGGCTCGATGCTGCTGCTGCTGTGCGCGGTCAGCGTCATGCTCTCCACCTCCGCGCTGCTCGCCCCCTATCTCGAGCGGCTGGCCGACTACCCGGTGCAGACCGCGGGCTTCGCCCTCTCGCCGCGCGGGATCGGCACCATGTCGGCCATGTTCTTCGCCAGCTGGCTGTCGAAATACGTCGATCAGCGCAAGATCATGGCGGCGGGGCTGATCCTGCTCGGGCTGATGCTCTACAGCATCGGCTACTGGACGCCGAACGTCAGCGAGACGCGGATGATGCTGACCCTGATGGGCCAGGGATTCTCGGTCGGGCTGGTGTTCAACCCGCTCACCGTGATCGCCTTCGTCACCCTGCCGGCGCGGCTGCGCGGGGACGCCACCGCGCTGCAGGCGCTGACCCGCAATCTGGGCCAGGCGATCGGCATTTCCGTGACCACCTTCATGCTGGCACGCAGCGAGCAGACCTCGCACGCCGATCTCGCGGCGCGGATCACGCCGTTCAACCGGCTGTTGCAGGGCGCCTCGCCGATGGCGCGCGCCTATGACCCGCTTACCCGGCACGGCGCGCTGCTGCTGAACCGGGCGATCAACCGGCAGGCCGAGATCATCGCCTACAACAACGATTTCCACGCGATGGCGTTTGTGGTGATCCCGGCGCTGCTGATGCTGTTCCTGCTGCGCGGGCGCAACGCGCAGCCGGCCGAGCGGGCGCAGCCGGCCGAATAGCCCCGGCTTGGCGGCGCGGCGCGGCTTGGGCAGGATGAAGCGCGGGCCGGACGGCCCGGCTCATCGCGCGGAGGGAACGCATGGCGACGCAACGCTGGACCCGGCGGCCGGAAGGCTCCACCTGGGGCGATTTCGGCCCCGATGACGAGCTCGGCCGGCTCAACCTGGTGACCCCGGCCAAGGTGCTGCAAGGCATCGCCGAGGTGCGCACCGGGCGGACCTTCTGCCTGTCGCTGCCGCTCGACTACCCGGGCGGGCAGATCCTCAACCCGCGCCGCGGCCCGCCGGTGCTGAAGCCCACCCTGCGCGACGGCAAGCCCAACATGAACTACCCGCTGCGCTGCGACGACCCGAGCCTGCTCGATATCGTGAGCGACGATCAGGTGTTGCTGACGTTGCAGTATTCCACCCAGTGGGACAGCCTGGCCCATGTCGGGCAGATGTTCGATGTCGATGGCGATGGCCAGTTGGAGGACGTGTACTACAACGGCTTCCGCGCCGGGCGCGATATCGTGGGGCCGGTGCTGTACGACGCCGCCGGCGGGCAGACCCCGTCGGGGCAGGAGCAGGGCGCGCGGCATCTCGGCCTCGAGCCGATGGCGCGGCACGGCATCCAGGGCCGCGCGGTGATGATTGATCTCGAGGCGCATTTCGGGCGCTCGGGCCATATCGTCGGCTACGAGGACCTGATGGGCGTGCTGGCCAAGGACAAGGTGGTGGTGGAGGCGGGAGATCTGGTGTGCCTGCGCACCGGCTTCGCCGACGCGCTGCTGAAGATGAACAAGCAGCCGGACCCGAAGCGGCTGCATTCCACCACCTCGGCGCTGGACGGGCGCGATACGCGGCTGCTGAACTGGATCACCGAGACCGGGCTGGTGGCGCTGCTGGCCGATAATTACGCGGTGGAGGCGGCGCCGGCGCGGCCCTGCGCCGAGCCGTTCTGCGCCTCCTTGCCGCTGCACGCGCATTGCCTGTTCAAGCTCGGCGTGTATCTGGGCGAGATGTGGTACCTGACCGAACTGGCCGACTGGCTGCGCGCCAACGGGCGGTCGCGGTTCCTGCTGACCGCGCCGCCGCTGCGCCTGCCCGGGGCAGTGGGCTCGCCGGCGACCCCGATCGCGACGGCGTGAGTGGCGGCCGGGCGGTACCCCCGCCCGGCCGCGCGCGCTCAGTAGCGGTAGAGCTCGTGCTTGAACGGCCCGCTGGCGGGGATGCCGATGTATTCGGCCTGCGCCGGCGTCAGCCGGGTCAGGGTCGCGCCCACCTTGGCCAGGTGCAGCGCGGCCACTTTCTCGTCCAGCGCCTTGGGCAGGGTATAGACCTGCCGCTGGTAGCGGCCGGGCGGGGCGTTGAACAGCTCGATCTGCGCCAGCACCTGGTTGCAGAAGCTGGCGCTCATCACGAAGCTGGGATGGCCGGTGGCGTTGCCGAGGTTCACCAGCCTTCCCTCGGACAGCACGATCAGCCGCTTGCCGTCGGGGAAGATCACCTCGTCCACCTGCGGCTTCACGTTCTCCCATTTGTAGTTGCGGAGCGCGCCGATCTGGATTTCCGAATCGAAATGGCCGATGTTGCACACGATCGCCCGGTGCTTCATCGCCCGCATGTGGTCGAGCGTGATGACATCGACATTGCCGGTGGCGGTGACGAAGATGTCGCCGATCGGCGCCGCCTGCTCCATGGTGACGACCTGATAGCCCTCCATCGCCGCCTGCAGGGCGCAGATCGGGTCGATCTCGGTCACCATCACCCGGCAGCCGGCGTTGCGCAGGGAGGCGGCCGAGCCCTTGCCCACGTCGCCGAAGCCGTTCACCACCGCGACCTTGCCCGCCATCATCACGTCGGTGCCGCGGCGGATGCCGTCCACCAGCGATTCGCGGCAGCCGTAGAGATTGTCGAACTTGGACTTGGTCACGCTGTCGTTGACGTTGATCGCCGGCGTCAGCAGCTTGCCGTCGCGCGCCATGTCGCGCAGCCGGTGCACCCCGGTGGTGGTTTCTTCCGAAATGCCGCGCACCTCGGCCAGCATTGCCGGGTATTTCTGATGCATCAGCAGGGTCAGGTCGCCGCCGTCGTCGAGGATCATGTTCGGGGTCCAGCCGTCGGGACCGCGCACGGTCTGCTCGATGCACCACCAGAACTCCTCCTCGGTCTCGCCTTTCCAGGCGAACACCGGCACGCCGGCGGCGGCGATGGCGGCGGCGGCGTGATCCTGGGTGGAGAAGATGTTGCAGGACGACCAGCGGACGGTGGCGCCGAGCGCCTGCAGGGTCTCGATCAGCACCGCGGTCTGCACCGTCATATGCAGGCAGCCGGCGATGCGCGCGCCGGCGAGCGGCTTGCTCGCCCCGTATTCGGCGCGGATCGCCATCAGGCCGGGCATCTCGTCCTCGGCCATGGCGATTTCCTTCCGCCCCCAGGCGGCATCCGCGATATCCTTGACCTTGTAGTCGGGCATTGCGCCGGCTCCTGCTGCATTGGCGGCCGGGGTGTATAAGGATATCTTTATGTCCGCAATAGCCAGCCGGCGCCGCGGCGGCTAAGACCGGCTGATGTCCCCCAAGACCCTCGATCCCGATGCCCCGCTGCGCCTCGCCCTGCGGCGGCAGAAGGCGCTGGCGACCGCGCTTTTTGGGCTGATGGGGACGGGCGCGCTGGCGGCGCTGGCGATCCCGCCCGGGTTGGCCGACGGCTGGGTGGCGGGGCTGCTGGGCCAGGCCTGCCGGGCCGGGTTCATCGGCGGGCTGGCCGACTGGTTCGCCGTCACCGCGCTGTTCCGCCATCCGCTCGGGCTGCCGATCCCGCATACCGCCATTCTGCCGCGGCAGAAGGCGCGGCTGGGGGCGGCGCTGGGCCGCTTCGTCGCCACCCATGTGTTCACCGACGCCGATGTGACGGGGGTGCTGCGCAAGCTCGATCTGCCGGGGATTCTGCACCGGTTCCTGGCCGACCCGGCGGCCGCGCGCCCGGCCGCGGTGGCGCTGGCCGGCACGCTGCCGCGGATTCTGGCCAGCATCGAGGACGGGCGGGCGCGGCGGCTGGCCGGGCGGCTGCTGCCGCGGGTACTGGGCGGGCCGGGCGCGGGGCTGGTGGTGGCGCGCGCGCTGCGCGGGCTGGTGGAGGGCGGGCGGCATCAGGAGGTGTTCGGCTTCCTGCTGGAACAGCTGCGCGGGCTGCTGGAAGCGAAGGAGGAGAGCCTGCGCACGGCGATCGAGGAACGGGTGCGCGAGCAGGGCGGGCGGCTGGTGGGCTGGGCGCTGGGGGCTTCCATCGCCCGGCGGGTGATCGCGGTGCTGTCGGCGGAGCTCGACAAGACCAGCCCGGACGGGTCGGAGCTGCGGGCGGCGTTCGACGAATGGCTGCGCCGGGAGATCGCGCGGATGGAGGAGGACCCGGCGCGCGCCGCGGAGATCGGCCGTGCGCTGCGCCGGGTGGCGGGGCACGAGACGGTGCTGGCCTGGGTATGGGACATCTGGGCCCGGCTGCGGCTGGCGCTGGAGGCCGACGCGGCGAAGCCCGGCGGGCGCACGGTGGGGGCGATCACCGCCGCACTGGATAATCTGGGCGCGATGCTGGAGACCGATCCGGCGGCGCGGGTCCGGGTGCAGACCGCCGGGGAGGCGATCGCGCGCCGCCTGCTGCCGGCCGCACAGGGGCAGCTGGCCGGGTTCATCGGCGACGTGGTGGGCGGGTGGGATGCGGCGACCATCACCGAGAAGCTGGAGCTGCGGGTAGGGCGGGATTTGCAGTTCGTGCGGGTGAACGGGACCCTGGTGGGGTTTCTGGCCGGGGCGGCGGTGTATGCGGCGCTGCGGCTGGGCTTCGGGGTGGGGTAGCGGCGGCGGGCTGCGTCAAAAAGAGAGAAATCGGTTGTGCGGCACAACCCAGGGGTGTAGAAGGTGGATACAACCCTGGGTTGGGTAGGCCGTGTTTCTATTGTTGGACATGCTGAGCGCGATCGGCGGGGCGGCGGTGGTGTTCTCGCTGGTGCTGGGGCTGGGCGCGGCGCTGGGACGCCGGGCGGCCAGGCCGGTGGCGGGGGCGGCGGCGGTGGCGGCGGACGGGTTCGCGGGGCGGCTGGCGGCGGCGCTGGAACGGGCGGGGCCGGCGGCGGCGCGCGCCC
>JBMFXF010000214.1:0-5910 GCA_049964515.1 Acetobacteraceae bacterium
GGCGTTCCTGCCCGACGGCACCCTGGTGTTCACCTCGGCGCGCGCCGACGACGAACCGGCGGTCTGGGCCCTCCCCCCAGGCGGGGAGGCCGAGGCGGTCGCCCGCTACCCGGGTGGCGTCCGGGGCCCCGTCGCCGCCCGCTCCACGGCGGCGCTGCTCGCCGGCCATATCGATGCCGCGCTGCTGACCGGGCCGGGGGTGGCGGCCCTGGTGGCGCGGCTGACCGGCTCGGGGCTGGTGCCGCTGGCGGGGTTCGGCGCCGCCGGCGCGCTGCGCCGCGATCCGGCGTTTCCGACGCTGCCGCATCTGGGCGAGCTCTGCCCGCCGGCGCTGACCGGGGGCGCGCTGTTCGCGGCCTGGCGGGCCTCGGCGCTTTCGGCGCAGCTGGTGTTCTCCACCACCCTGCCGGCGCTGACCCCGGCCGCGATGGTGGCGCTGTGGCGCGACGCGGCGAGCACGGCGGCAAGCAGCCCGGTGCTGGCGGAGGCGCTGCGCGGCGACGGGGTCCGCGCGCTGGCGGGCCCGGCGGCGATGGGCGCGCAGCGGGTTCTGGCCGCGCCGGTGCCGGCGCTGCTGGCGCTGCGCCAGTGGCTGAGCGCGCATCGCGACTGGCGGGTGGGATAGCGCCCGGCCGGCTCGCGCGGCGCCTGTTCGCGCGGCCGGGTTTCCGCTACCACTCGGCGCAACGGCGGCACGGGCCGCCTTGCAGGGAGCGGACCAACCCATGACCACCACCGAATTGTTGCCGCATCGCGCGCTGGGCCGCGGCGGGCTGCGCGTCGCCGCGATCGGCCTCGGCTGCATGTCGCTGTCGGGCGTGTACGGCGAGGCGCAGGATGCCGCCTCGGAAGACCTGATCCGGGCCGCGATCGACCGCGGCGTCGATCACCTCGACAGTTCCGACATGTATGGCTGGGGTCATAACGAGACGGTGGTCGGCCGCGCCATCAAGGGCCGGCGGGACCGGGTGGTGCTGGCGACCAAGTTCGGCCAGACCCAGAACCCGGGCGGCCCGAACGGGGTGAACGGGCGGCCCGAGTATGTCATCGCCGCCTGCGAGGCGAGCCTCAAGCGGCTGGGCGAGGAGGTGATCGACCTCTACTACCAGCATCGCGTCGATCCCGCGGTGCCGATCGAGGAGACGGTGGGGGCGATGGCGCGGCTGGTGGAGCAGGGCAAGGTGCGCCACCTGGGGCTGTCGGAAGCGCGGCCGGAGACCATCCGCCGGGCCCACGCGGTGCATCCGATCGCGGCGGTGCAGACCGAGTTCTCGCTGCTCTACCGCACCGAGGCGGAGGAGACGCGGCGCACCACGCGCGCGCTGGGCATCGGCTTCGTGGCCTATGCGCCGCTGGGCCGCGGCTTCCTGACCGGGGCGATCCGCGAGTTCGCCGATGTGGACGGGCGGCGGGCGGCGCATCCGCGCTTCCAGGAGGCCAATTTCGCGCGGAACCGCGCCTTGGTGGCGAAGATCGAGGCGAGGGCGGCGGCCAAGGGCTGCACCCCGGCGCAGCTGACCCTGGCGTGGCTGCTGGCGCAGGGCGATGACGTGGTGGCGATCCCCGGCACCCGCTACCTGCCGCGGCTGGAGGAGAATCTGGGTGCGTTGAATGTGCGGCTGGATGCCGCCGAGGCGGCGGAGATTTCGGCGCTGGTGCCGCCGGAGGCGGTGGCCGGCACGCGCTATCCGGCCGGCGGGATGAAGGGGGTGTATCTGTAATACCGACCGGCCTTATGGCCTCACTTCCGGCAATGAGGCCGGTTGATATGCGCGCCGGGTTGGCGGGCGGCGGCGCACGAAACATGACTCGTGACCGGCCGGCGTTGACCCATGCCCTATGGGTCAACGCCGGCTGGTATAGGCGGTTTACCTGGCGTTAGGGATTGCGGCGCATCCTGCCCGGCGATCGGCACCAGGACGGCGCCGCAAGCCCAGCCCGGAAACCCGGTTGCGCCCCATGCCGCCTTCCCCGATCACCCCTGTCGCTCCTCTCGCCCCGGTCGCGGCGCCGGCGACCGCGCGCCCCGGGCCGGCCGCGGCGGCTCCGACACCCTCGCCCCCGGGTGCGGGCAACCCCAGCGCCCATTTCGACCCCAGCGTGGGGCTGGTGGTGCTCGCGTTCCACGACGCCGCCGGGGCGGTGAGCCACACCATCCCCTCGGCCGAACAGCTGCAGGCGTATCGGCGGTGGGAGCAGACACAGCTCGGGCCGAACGCGGGCGGGCAGAGACCGGGGGGCGAGGCCGCCCCGCCGATCCCGACGCCCGGGTAGCGCGGCCGGCTACACCGTGTTGCCCACCAGCCCGCCGAAGCGCTTCCAGGTGGTGCCGTCCCAGCGCTGCATCTGCATCTGCTTGATCGGCCGGTGATCGGTCCTGCCGGTGTTCAGCCGGATCCCGGGCAGCAGCACCGGCACCTCGAACTCGTGCAGGTTCTCGGCCTCCGCCATCACGTTCGGGCGGGCGAAATTGCCGTTGCACTGTTTCAGCACCTGCGCCATCGTCTGGCTGATGCCGAAGCCGAACACGTAGCTGGAATCGGTGATGTCGCCGTGCGGCAGGTATTTCGCCATGAACGCGCGCCAGGTCTTCATGCCGGGGTCATGGTCCCAGGCCGGGTCGGTCGGGTCCTTCAGATAGCCGGTGCTGAGGATGCCGATGCTGTCCTTCGGTCCGGCCGGGCGCATCACCTCGCCCACCGAGATGGCCACGTTGGTCATGAAGAACATCGGGTGCCAGTTCAGGCTGTGGACCTTGCGGATCGCCTGGGCGGCGAATTTCGGGATCGCACCCACCACCAGCACGTTGGCGCCGGAGGCCTGCAACGAGACGATCTGCGAATCGACCGTGGCGTCGGTGGTCTCGTAGCTGGCAGTGTGGATGGGGATCTTCGCCTTCTGCCGGGCCAGCACGTCGCGCACGCCGGCGGGATAGTCCTTGCCGAAATCGTCGTTCTGATAGAGCACCGCGAATTTCGGGTCTTTGACGTGATCGAGCGCATACTGGGCGTAGATGCCCGCCTCGGTGCGGTAGTCGGGCTGCCAGCCCATGGTCCAGGGGTATTTCTTGTAGTCGGCCCATTTGCTGGCGCCGGAGCCGACGAACAGCTGCGGCACCTGGCGATGGTTGAGCAGCGCCGCGATCGCCGAATTGGTGGGCGTGCCGAGGTTCTGGAACATGAAATCCACGTGATCGGCATCCAGCAGGCGGCGCACGTCCTCCACCGTGCGCGGCGGGCTGTAGCCGTCGTCGAGGGAGATGAAGTCGATCCGGCGTCCGGCGATGCCGCCGGCCAGGTTCATCATGTGGAAATAGGCGGATTCGGAGTGCCCGATGACCCCGTAGGAGGAGGCCGGGCCGCTGTAGGGCATGGTGTTGCCGATTTTCAGCACCGGCTTGGCGGCGCGGGCGATGGCGGGCGCGGCCAACGCGGCAGCCGCCCCTGTCGCCAGGAGCGTGCGGCGGTCGATCATTGTTGTAACTCCCTGTTTCGAGTGGTCTTTTTATGTGGTGCCGCCCGGTTTCCGGATCGGCGGAGGGAGTGTGGCGCGGGCCGGCGGCGCGCGCAACGGGGCAACCCGCGCTACCCCTCGAAAGGATCGCGCACCATGATGGTGTCATCGCGCTCGGGCGAGGTGGACAGCAACGTCACCGGCGCCTCCGTCAGCTCCTCGATGCGGCGGACATATTTCACCGCCTGCGCCGGCAGATCGGCCCAGGACCGCGCGCCGCGGGTGGAGCCGGACCAGCCTTCCATCACCTCGTACTGCGCCACCGCGCGCGCCTGCGCGCCGGGTGCCGCGGGCAGCCGGCGGAACAATTCGCCATCGATCCGGTAGCCGACGCCGATCTTCAGCTCCGCGAGCCCGTCCAGCACATCGAGCTTGGTGAGCGCGAGGCCCTGGATGCCGCTCACCTTCACCGCCTGGCGCACCAGCGCGGCATCGAACCAGCCGCAGCGCCGGGGGCGCCCGGTCACCACGCCGAACTCGGCGCCGCGCTCGCCCAGCAGGGCGCCGGTGGCATCGGTGAGCTCGGTGGGGAACGGGCCGGACCCCACGCGCGTCGCATAGGCCTTGGCGATCCCCAGCACGAACCCCACCGTGCCCGGCCCCACCCCGGCCCCGGCGGCGGCGGTCGCGGCGACGGTGTTGGAGGAGGTCACGAAAGGATAGGTGCCGTGATCGACATCCAGCATCACCGCCTGCGCGCCCTCGAACAGGATCCGCGTGCCGGCCCGCCGGGCGGCGTCCAGGCGTTCCCAGACCGGCTCGGCGAAGGGCAGCACCCTGGGCGCCAGGGCCATCAGCTGATCGAACAGCGCCTGCTTCTCGAACACCGGGGCGCCGAGCCCGGCCAGCAGGGTGTTGTGGTGCAGCAGCAGCTCGTCGAGCTTGGCCGAGACGGTCTCGGGTTCGGCGAGGTCGGCCAGCCGGATGGCGCGGCGCGCCACCTTGTCCTCATAGGCGGGGCCGATGCCGCGCCCGGTGGTGCCGATCTTGCGGTCCCCGCGCGCCGCCTCCCGCGCGCGGTCGATCGCGGCGTGCAGCGGCAGGATCAGCGGCGCGTTCTCGGCGATGCGCAGGCTTTCGGGGGTCACCTTCAGCCCCTGCGCCTCCACCCGCGCGATCTCGGCCAGCAGCGCCTCCGGATCGACCACCACCCCGTTGCCGATGATCCCGAGCTTGCCGCGCACCAGGCCCGAAGGCAGCAGCGACAGCTTGTAGGTCTGGTTGCCCACCACCAGCGTGTGCCCGGCGTTATGCCCGCCCTGGAAGCGCACCACGATGCCGGCGCGGCTGGCGAGCCAGTCCACCACCTTGCCCTTGCCCTCGTCGCCCCATTGGGCGCCGATCACGGCGACGTTGGCCATCCGGGTTCTCCGTCAGGGCGCGGCGGGCAGAGGCACCGCCTCGCCGTGGCGCAGAAGATGGGTGCAGAGCAGGCGGCGCGCTTCCGCTTCCGGCGCCGTCGCCGCATCGAGCCCGGCCACGGTGGCGTAGCCCAGGCGGCGGAAGCGGGCGGCGGCATCGGCATCGGCGTCGAGCGGCACATAGAGCCGCGGCCGGGGCGCGGGCGGGGCGGCGGCGCGCAGCAGCGCGTCCGGGTAGAGGGTGAGGCCGGTGGCCGGGTCCTCGCCGCAGAGGTAGCGCCCGCCGCGGCCGATTTCCTCGTGCCGGCCGGGGGCGAACACGGTGACGGCGACCCCGGTGTGGTAGCGAAAGCCGCGGAACTCCACCGCATCGACGGTCAGGCGCAGCAGCGGCGCGCGGGCGCGGATGGCGGCGATGGTGGCGGCCAGGCGCTCCGCCAGCGCGCGGGCGGCCGGCGGCAGCGGGGCGGCGGCGAGCGCGGCCAGGGCGCGGTCGGCGGGACCGGCGGCCAGCAGCAGCTCGGTCAGCACCGGGGCGAGCCGCCCGCCATGGCGGGCCACCGCCGCGGCGTCCTTGCGGTCCAGCGCGCGGGCGAGCGCCCGCCGGTCCTCGCCCTCGATGCCGGCGTCGTCCATCAGCACCGGGGTCAGGGTGGGCAGGGTCAGATCGAAGCTGGGGCGGGCGAGGCCGGCTTCGGCCAGCGCCTCGGCGCCGACCAGGATGATCTCGGCATCGGCGGCGGGGGAATCACGGCCGATCAGCTCGATCCCGGCCTGCGGCACCTGGCGGTCGGGGGCGATCTGGCTGCCGCGCACGCGCAGGCACTGGCCGGCGTAGGAGAGGCGCAGCGGGCGCGGCGCGGCCCCGAGGCGGGTGGTGGCGATGCGGACCACCTGCGGGGTGGTGTCGGCGCGCAGCCCCATCATGCGCTGGCTGTCGGGGTCCATCAGGCGGAAGGTCTGATCGGCGACCGCGGCGCCGGAGCCGGCGAGCAGGCTGTCCTCGAACTCGAGCAGGGGGGGGCGGATGCGCTCG
>JBMFXF010000215.1:0-5873 GCA_049964515.1 Acetobacteraceae bacterium
ACCACGCTCACCGCCAAGGGCGGGCCGAACGCCATCGCCACGGTGGCGCTGGCCACCCGCGGCGGGTTCCTGCACGCGCCCGACATCTACATGGACAAGATCGCGGTCGGCGGCGGGCTGCCGGACGGCGTGGTCGATCTGGACGCCTCGGTGGGCGAGAATCTGCGCAGCCTCGCCCGCGCCAAGAACTGCGAGACCGCCGATCTGGTCGCCTGCATCCTCGATCGCGACCGCCACAAGGAGATCATCGCCAAGGTGCGGGAGGCCGGAGCCCGCATCATGCTGATCTCGGACGGCGACGTGGCCGGGGTGATCGCGACCGCCATTCCTGACTCCGGGGTGGATATCTATCTCGGCTCCGGCGGCGCGCCGGAGGGGGTGCTGGCGGCGGCGGCGTTGCGCTGCATCGGCGGGCAGATGCAGGGGCGGCTGTTGTTCGAGGACGCGGCGCAGATCGCGCGGGCCCGCGACATGGGCGTGCTGGACCCCAACCATAAGTTCGGGATTTCCGAGATGGCGCAGGGGGATGTGATGTTCGCCGCCACCGGCGTCACCTCCGGGGCGATGCTGCGGGGCGTGCGTCGGTTCGGCGGCGGGGCGGTGACGCATTCGGTGGTGATGCGCTCGCGCTCAGGCACCGTGCGGTTCATCGAGGGGCATCACAATTTCCGCACCAAGACCTGGGTCGGAAACTGAGGGTGGACGCGGCCCTCGAGGTCGCCCGCAGCCTGAGCGGACGGCGCTGGCTCTGGCGCCAGGGCGAGGCGCGCGTCGGCCTCGGCATCGCCCAGCGCCTCGGCGTGCCGGAACTGGTGGGGCGGATGCTTGCCGCGCGCGGCGTCGGGATCGCGGAGGCCGCCGATTTCCTCGACCCCACCCTGCGCGCCCTGCTGCCCGACCCGTCCCGCCTGACCGACATGGACGAAGCCGCCGAGCGCCTGGCCGATGCCGTGGCGTTGGGCGAAACCGTCGCCGTGTTCGGCGATTACGACGTCGATGGCGCCTGCTCGGCGGCGCTGATGGTGAGCCTGCTGCGCGGCCTCGGCTGCCCCACCCTGACCCATGTGCCCCACCGCATGACCGAGGGCTACGGGCCGAACCCGGCCGCGCTGCGCGCCCTGCTCGCGCGCGGGGCGAATCTGGTGGTCTGCGTCGATTGCGGCACCGCGGCGGCCGAGGCGCTGTCGGTGCTGGACGGTGCTGCGGATGCGATCGTGCTGGATCACCACAAGGCGGAAGGCCCGCCGCCGCCGGTGCGCGCCACCGTCAACCCCAACCGGCTGGACGATACCTCCGGCTGCGGCTTGCTGTGCGCGGCGGCGGTGGCGTTCCTGACCGCGGTCGCCACCGTGCGCTGCCTGCGCCGGCGCGGCTTCTTCGCCGCCCGGGCCGAGCCGGACCTGATGGGGCTGCTCGATCTGGTGGCGCTGGCGACCGTCTGCGACGTGATGCCGCTGACCGGGGTGAACCGGGCGCTGGTGGCGCAGGGGCTCAAGGTGATGGGCCGCCGCCGCCGCCCGGGGATCGCGGCGCTGCTGGCGCTGACCGGGCGCGGCCTCGGGGTGGCGCGCGCTGCGCTCGGCCTCGGCGCGCTGGCGGCGATCGCAGCGGCGATCCTGGCGCTGCCCGGCGGCACCGCGCCGGTGACCTTGCCGCTTGCGATGGCCGGAGAACCTTTTGGCTTCCACATCGCGCCGGAGGGGCTGTGGCTGATGGGGTTCGGCCTGGCCCCCGCCGCCTTTGCCTGCTGGCTCGCCTCGCCGGTGCCGTCGGGCCGCGCGGGCTGGCTGGTCGGCGCCGCATTCAGCCTGCTCGGGGCGCTCGGCGTGTTCGGGATGCAGAATGCCGGCGGCTTCCTGATCGCGTGGGAGGTGATGAGCCTGGGCGGGGCGGTGATGATCCTGGGCGAGCGGGTCTCGCTCGCCCCCGGCGTGCCGGTCTTGTTCATGCTCGGGCTCCTGGAGGTCGGTGCGGTGGCGCTGCTGATCGCCTTCCTCGCGCTGGTTACCGCCTCGGGCCATCTGTCCTTCGCCGGGCTTGCCGCCGGCGGTGCGGCGCTGCCGGGATGGGTCGGAATCGTGGTCGGTGTGCTGCTGGTCATCGGCTTCGGCGCCAAGCTCGGCCTGCTGCCGTTCTACGAGTGGTTCCCGGCCGCCTATGGCGCCGGTAGCGGCGCGTCCGGGGCGATCCTGTCGGGCGTGGTTTTGAACGCGGCGTTCTTCGCCCTCTCCCGCGGCGTGTTGGACTGGGTGGCGGGGCCGGGCGCCTATGGGCTCGGGATCTTCATCGTGATCGCCGGGGTACTGAGCGCGATCCTGGCCGTGCTGTACGCGTTCCAGCAGGACGACTGGCGCAGCCTACTAAGTTTTTCCTCGGCCGAGAATGCGGCGATCGCGGTCACCACCCTGGGCGCGGCGCTGATGTTCCGGGCCAGCGGCCTGCCGGCGCTGGCTGGGCTCGCCTGGACCGTGTCGCTGCTGCACCTGGCCGGCCATGCGCTGGCGAAGGGCACGTTGTTCCTGACCGCCGACGGCGTCTACGCCGCCACCGGGCGTTACGAGATCCGCCACTCACTGCTGGCCAAGCGCTCGGCCTTCGTGTTCGGCGCGGGGGCGTTGTTCGCGGCGATGAGCCTGGCCGCAATGCCGCCGCAGGCCGGGTTCGTCAGCGAGTGGTTCGTGTTCCAGACCGTGTTCCAAGGCTTCCACCTGCCTGGCATGGGCGGGCGGCTTGTCCTGGCGCTGGCCGGCGCGGGACTCGCTTTGACCGCGGCGGTGGCCTTCGCCACCTTCGTAAAGCTGTTCGGCATCGGGCTGCTGGGCGCCGGGAACCATGTGGCGGGGCGCGTCGGCGCGGGCGTGGTGGCGGCGGTGGCCGTGCTGGGCGGATGCGTGCTCGCGCTCGCGGTCGGGATGCCGCTGTGGCTGTCGGCGCTGGCCGGGGCCGCATTGGGCCGGTTTGGCGTCGCCGCGCCCGGGCTGATGCATGACGGACCGCTGCTGGTGCCGCTGACCGCGCATTTCGCATTCATTTCGCCCAGCCTGCTGGTGATCGTCATGCCGCTGCTGGCGCTGCTCCCGATCGCGCTGCTGCTGGCCGCGCGGACGGCGCATCCGGTGCGGCGCGCGCCGGTCTGGTATGGCGGCTCCGCGCCTGACATCGCGCGCACCGCGACCACCGCGCTTACATTCTCGAACGCGCTGCGTACCTTCTACAGCTTCGTCTATCGCCCGACGGCGGAGACCACGCGGGAGACCACGGGGCGCGAGTATTTTATCACCCGGCTCACCTTCAGCCATGAGGTGGCGCCGGTGTTCGGCCCCTGGCTGTTCGCTCCGGCGGTGCGGCTGGTGCGCAGCGCTTCAGCCCGGTTGCGGGGGTTGCAGTCGGGCCACCTCAATTTCTATCTCGGGCTGATCGGGCTGCTGCTCGTGATCATCCTGGCACTGACCCTTGTTCCACAATGAAAGACGATGCGGCAGATGTGGACCTACTTCTTCATCGCGGTGTTCGGCGTCCTGGGCTGCTGGGCCCGCTTTGCGCAGGCAAGCCTGGTGCAGGCGATCTGGGGCAGCGATTTTCCCTATGCGACGCTCAGCATCAACCTGATGGGCAGCTTCCTGATGGGGTTTCTGTTCATCGAGACGCTCGAGCGGTTGACCCTGGCGCCGGCGCTGCGCACCGGCGTGCTGACCGGGTTCCTGGGCGGCTACACCACGTTCTCCACATTCCAGATGGAATCGCTGCTGTTGTTCGAGCAGGGGGAGGCGCTGAAGGCCTTCTTGTACCAGGGCCTGTCGCTGGTGCTTGGTCTCGGCTGCGCCTTCTTCGGTGCCTATATCGCACGCAACCTGTAGGGAGGCGGACATGGACGACGAAGTGACGCTCGCGCGCATCTATATCCATGAAACTGACCACGGAAAGCGCAAATCACTGCTGCAAGAGGTGCTCAATATCCTGCACGACCAGCAGCGCATGCAGGGCGTGGTGGTGTTCCGCGCCATCGCCGGCTTCGGCGACAGCGGCGAGGTGCATGCCGCCGACATCCTGCGCCTCAACGTCGATCTGCCGTTGGTGATCGAGTTCTTCGACAAGCCCGAGGTCGTGCGCGCCGCACTGGCGCTGCTCGATCCGCTGGTGCCGGCCGGGCACATCCTGCACTGGAGCGCCACACGACACGGCGGCCCGCCCGTGCGCCCGATCGGCAAGCCCGGTGGCGACTGAGCATCGCGCTGATGCGGCTCTCTCCCGGAGGTCTCGGCCATGAAAGAGATCGCCCTTCCGACGCAAGCGAAACTGACCAGCACGCTGGTGCCCGATCTCTGGCTCAGCTACGGCCAGGTGGTCTGGGTGCTGGAAGCCGCCGGCTTCAGCGCCGGCGCGCCGGATATCACGTTCCAGCACTATATCAAATCGCTGCGCAAGATCGGCCTGCCGTTCCGGCGCGGTGAACCCGGCCTCGATCATGGCAGGCTGGCGCATTACGCGTTTGACCACTTGATGGATCTCGCGGTGGCACTGCACCTGCGGGTCTATGGCACGCTGCCCGACCCGGTTGCGGAAGGACTGATTGCCGCGCGGGCGACGCTGCACGGCTTCTACCGGCGCGCCTATCTGGAACATGCGACCGGGCTCGGCGCGCGGACCGAGATCGCCGCCCAGGGTCGGACCGGGTTCGCGATGACCGGCGTCTGGCTCGATCTGCGGCTGCGCTATGCCGGCGGGCGCTGCCTGGGCTTCGGCCCGCCGCGGCTTTTGTCCCCGTTCGAGGCGCTCAGGGTGTTCGCGACCGCAGAAGAGACTGCGCGCACCCATCCCCCCTTCAACCTGTCGGAATTGGCGGTCCGGCTGGTCGCGGCGTCGCTGCGGTGCCCCGGGATGCGCGGGGTGCATCCGGCCCGGCGCGCGCTGGGACCACCGGGACTGGCGGCGGCTTCACCCCGGCCTTGATCGCGCCCCTCGCGGGGAGTCGGGCGGACCCTATGACGGTGCCAGTCGCTCGGCCGGTCGCACGACGCTTGACGGTTGCAGAACGGACGCGATAGCTTTCAAAATTGATGAAGGGGATGGGGTTCCCCGTATAACCGCCGTTCGGCTGATGACCCCTGTCACTGTGATCGGGCGCGCTCGCGCGCCCGGGGGAGGGGCAGGACGATGACGAACGACGCCGAGGCGCCGCCACCGAGCGACCCGATCGAGCAGTTGCTCGCCGATCCGCTGGTCCGTTTGGTAATGACGGCGGATCGGGTCGATCCCCACCGTCTGCGAAACCAATTGCGGGAGACCGGCGGCCTCCGCCTCGCCCTGCGCCAGGCGGTCCTCGGCACGGCCGAGATCGCGGTCAGCCTGGCGCCCGACCCCGCCGGACCCTATCGCCCGGCGGTCGGCATCGCGCTGTTCAACGACCGCGGCGAGGTCTTCGTCGCCCGCCGCCGCGATCGCGCGCAGGACGGTTGGCAGATGCCACAGGGCGGGATCGAGCCGGGCGAGGCGCCATTGGACGCCGTGCTGCGGGAGTTGCGCGAGGAGATCGGCACCGACAACGCCGCGGTGATCGCCGAAAGCCGCAGCTGGATGCGCTACGAATTGCCGGCGCATCTGGTTGGCCAGGTCTGGGGCGGACGCTGGCGCGGGCAGCAGCAGAAATGGTTCGCGATGCGCTTCCGGGGCCAGGACTCCGAGATCAATCTTGCCACCCCGCACCCCGAGTTCTCGGACTGGCGCTGGGCCCCGGCCGCGTGGGTACCGGACTTGATCGTGGGCTTCAAGCGTCAGCTGTATCTCGCGGTCCTGCAAGAGTTCGGTCATCTGGCCACCCCCGACGGAGCAGCACCCGATGCCGCCGGGTCTTCGAGCTGACCGCAGCGCCCTGG
>JBMFXF010000216.1:0-5870 GCA_049964515.1 Acetobacteraceae bacterium
CCCTTCGCCGGGCGCACCCTGGTGTTCACCGGGACGCTCGCCAGCATGACCCGCGCCGAGGCGCGCGCGCGGGCCGAGGCGCTGGGTGCGAAGGTCACCGAGACCGTCAGCAAGACCACCGATTTCGTCATCGCCGGCGCCGAGGCCGGATCGAAGGCGCGCAAGGCCGCAGCCCTCGGGGTCAAGGTGCTGTCGGAGGCGGAGTTTCTCGACCGCGCCGGGACGCCTATGCTCAAGGCCGATCCGGAGGAACCAGAATGAACGAAGCCCATCAGACGCTGCGCGAAGCGGTCGCCGCCGGCAGCATCGCCGGGGTGGTCGCCGCCGCCACCGATGCGCGCGGGAGCATCGACGAAATCGCCGCCGGCCGGCGCAGCCTGCCGGACGGCGCGGCGATGGGGATGGACACGGTGTTCCGCATCGCCTCGATGACCAAGGCGATCACCGCCACCGCGGCGATGCAGCTGGTGGAGCAGGGGCTGCTGTCGCTCGATGCCCCGGCCGCGGACACCGTGCCGGCACTGGGCGCGATCGAGGTGCTGGACGGGTTCGACGCCGACGGCACGCCCCGGCTGCGCCCGCCGCGCGCGCCGGTGACCCTGCGCCAGCTGCTGACCCATACTGCGGGTTTCGGTTATGAGACCTGGAATCCGGCGCTCGGCGCCTACGCCAAGGCCCGCAACGTGCCGCCGGCGCGCACCGGCAAGCTCGCCGCGCTGGCGATGCCGCTGGCGTTCGACCCCGGCACCGCCTGGCAATACGGCATCAACATCGACTGGGTGGGCCGGATGGTGGAGGCGGCGAGCGGGCTCGATCTGCAAACCTATTTTCGCCGCCATGTCTGCGGGCCGCTCGGGATGGACGATACCAGCTTCCTGGTCTCGCCTTCGATGGAGGCGCGGCTGGCCACCGTCTATGCGCGCGACGGCGCCGCGCTGACCCCGGTTGCCGCCAGCATCAACGCCCCACGCGAGTTCTTCAACGGCGGCGGCGGGCTCTACGCCACCCCGCGCGACTATCTGCGCTTCCTGCGCATGATGCTGGGTGGCGGCAGCCTGGACGGGGTGCGCGTGCTGCGCGCGGAGACGGTGGCGCTGATGGGGCAGAACCATATCGGCGCGCTGGAGGTGCAGCCGATGGTCTCGGTGATGCCGGCGCTGTCCAACACCTTCGAGGCGTTCCCGGGGATGGTGAAGAAATGGGGGCTGAGCTTCCTCATCAACACCGCGGACAATCCGGGCGGGCGCAAGGCCGGCAGCCTGGCCTGGGCCGGGCTCAACAACACCTATTTCTGGATCGATCCGGCCTCGGGCCTGGCCGGGCTGGTGATGGCGCAGGTGCTGCCGTTCGGCGACGCCACCGTGCTGCGGCTGCTGGATGCGTATGAGAAGGGGGTCTATCGCGGCCGGGACTGAACCGGCTTCGATGGATCGTGCCGCCATGACCGAGACCACGCTCGACGTCCGCCATTTGTCCTGCCCGCTGCCGGTGCTGCGCGCCAACCGCGTCCTGCGCGGGCTGGCCCCCGGAGCGCGGCTGCGCGTGCTCGCCACCGACCGTGCCGCGGTGGCGGATTTCCAGGCTTGGTGCCAGGAAACCGGCCATGCCCTGCTCGCCTGGTCCGAGGACGGGGGCGAGTTCAGCTTCCTGATCCGCCGCCGTCCCGCCGAGGCCGCCGAGCCATGACCACCGCGCTGTTCACCCACCCCGCCTGCCTCGGCCACGACGCCGGCCCCTGGCATCCCGAGCGCCCGGACCGGTTGCGCGCCGTGCTGGCCGCGCTGGAGGGCGAGGCCTTCGCCCCGCTGCTGCGCGAGTCCGCTCCGGAGGCCACGCCGGAGCAGCTGGCGCTGGCGCACCCCCGCGAATACGTGGCGGGAATCCTGTCGATCCGCCCGCCCCCCGGCGAGACGGTGGCGCTGGATGCCGACACGGCGATGAATGAGGGCAGCGTGCCGGCGGCGCTGCGGGCCGCCGGCGGGGCGGTGGCGGCGGTGGACGCGGTGATGGAGGGCTGGGCGCGCAACGCCTTCGCCGCCGTCCGCCCGCCCGGGCATCACGCCGAACCGTCCCGGCCGATGGGGTTCTGCCTGTTCAACAACGCCGCCATCGCCGCGCTGTGGGCGCGCGCCCGCTGGGGGTTGCGGCGGGTGGCGGTGGTGGATTTCGATGTCCATCACGGCAACGGCACGCAGGCGATATTCGCCGCGGACGCCGCGCTGTTCTACGGCTCCTCGCATCAGATGCCGTGCTACCCGGGCACCGGCGCCGTCACCGAGAGCGGGGTCGCCGGCAACATCGTCAACGCGCCGCTGCGCCCCGGCGAGGGAAGCGCGGCGTTCCGCGCCGCCTGGTCCGGCCGCATCCTGCCCGCGCTGGCCGCCTTCGCCCCCGAGCTGCTGGTGATCTCGGCCGGGTTCGATGCCCACCGCGCCGATCCGCTGGCGGAACTTCGGCTCGAGACCGCGGATTTCACCTGGATCACCGAGCAGCTGGTCGGGCAGGCCGGCGGGCGGGTGGTCTCCGTGCTCGAGGGCGGCTACGACCTCGAGGCGCTGGCCGCCGCCTCGGCGGCGCATGTGCGCGCGCTGATGGGCGCCTGATCGCGCAACGCCGCGGCCACCGCCGCCGCCGTCGCGGCCCAGTCGCGCGGCCGACGCATCCGGAACAGCCGCATCCCGGGGTACCAGGGGCTGTCGGTCCGTTCCAGCCCCCAGCGCCAGTCCGGCCCCAGCGGCAGCATCACCCAGGCCGGCACGCCGAGCGCCCCGGCCAGATGCGCCGGGGCGGAATCGACGCTGATGAGCAGATCGAGCGCCGCCACCGCCGCCGCCAGGGTGGGGAAATCCGCGATCCCGGCGCCCAGCGCCCGCTCCGGCGGGCCGAGGGCGGCCCAGTCGGCGGCGGCGGGGCCATGCTGCAACCCAAACAGCGCCACCCCGGGCACCGCCGCCAGCGGCGCCAGCGCCGCCGCCGGGGCGGAGCGGGACGCATCGTTCGGATGGCTCGCCCGCCCGGCCCATACCAGCCCCACCCTGCCCTCGCCCGGCGCCAGCGCCGCCAGCCGCGCCCGCCAGCGCGCGACGGCGCCGGGCTCGGCGCGCAGATACCCCCCCGGCGCGGCGGGGATGGTCGCCGGCCGCGTTCCGGCGCAGCGCGGCAGGCCGGACAGCGGAATCCAGGCCGCCAGATTGGGACAGTCGGCCGCCACCTCCTCCCACCCGGCGCGCAGCGCGGCACCCGGCACCAGCGGGGCGAGCAGCGGCGCGAGTTCGGGCGGGGCGAGCAGGCTGAGCGCCCCGGCGCTTCCCGCCGCCCAGGGCAGATAGCGGGCGAACTGGATCGCATCCCCGTAGCCCTGATCGGCCACCACCAGCAGCCGCCCGGCCAGCGGCGCGCCGTCCCACACCGGGCAGCCCAGCGCGGGCGCCACCGGCGGGACGCCGCGCAGGCGGAAGCGATGCTCGTAATGCGGCCAGGCGGCGGCGAAATCGCCGCGTTGCAGCAGGGTCTCGGCCAGGATCACGTGGGCCCCGGCGTGCGTAGAGTCCAGCCGCAGCGCGGCACGGGCGGCGGCCTCGGCCTCGGCCGGCTGCTCAAGCCGGTAGCGCACCACCGCCAGCGCGTGCCACAGGTCGGCATCCTCCGGGGCGAGCGCGGCGGCGCGCCCGGCCGCCTCCAGCGCGACGGCATAATCGCCGGCGCGCTCGGCAATGGTGCAGCGGTTGCGCCACCAGCCGGGACGGTCCGGATCGGCGCGGACCGCGGCGGCCGACAGCGCCATGGCGCGCGCGAAATCGCCCTGCTGGAACGCAATCAGCGACTGCGCCTGCGCCAGCCCCGGATGATCGGGGGCAACCGCCTCGGCGCGTGCCAACAGCCCGGCCGCGGCCTCGATGCGCCCGGCGATGCGCTCGACCTCGGCCAGCCGCAGCACTTCGGGCAGCGGCAAGGGAACCGCCGGGTCAGGGGTGCAGGGCGGTGCCGGTGCCGACATCGTTCTCGCAGCGCGCCAGGAACCGCTCTTGCTCGTAACGGTCGGCCAGACCCTGCATCGGCAGGGTGAGGCCGGCCGCGCCCGACCGCGGCGCGTCCTGATTGCCGATCTGATAGAGATCGTCGCGGTGTTGCAATTGATAGGTCGCCTCGGCCTGCCGGCGGCAGGCGGTGGCGGTGTCGCGCGCGGTGACCGAACGCGGCGGCGCGCCGAACGCGCAGCCGGCGAGCAGCACGGGCAGCAGCAGGGGAAACAGGCGGGTCACGCGGAAACTCCGGGCAAGGCTTCGGTCAGGGCGGCGTGGAAGGGGGCGGGGTCGAACCCGGCCTCCGGCGACAGCGGGGTGGCGGCGGCGAGCGCCAGCAGCACCGGCGGCAGCTCCGCCCCGTCGCGGGCGAAGCGGCAGCGCGCCGCCAGCGGCGGGTTGCGGGCGAGCAGATCGACCAGCGCCAGCAGGCGCAGGCAAAGCGAGAGGCCGGACGCGGTGGCAAGCCCGGCCAGCCGGTCGATCGCCTCGGCCCAGCAGCAGGCGTCGCGGTCGGCCAGCAGCAGCTCGGTCACCTGGCCATCGGCGCGGTGGAAGCGAAAGCCGCGGCGGTTGCCCCAGGCCTCGGCGAGGGCCGCGGCACGGGCGGCGTGCCAGGCGCGGTCGAGTTCGCGCGGGCGGACCGCCGGCAGGGCCTCGGGACCATGGGGAAGCGTATGAACGGGACAATCGGCGAGGGCGGACATCGGGGGAAGATGGCGCGCGGCGGGGTGACGCGAAAGGGGGGTCATCCCGCCGGCGCGCGATCAGACCCGCGCCAGCAACGCCCGCAGCCGCCGCAGCTCGGCCAGAGTGGCGTCCGGATCACCGCGTTCGACATCGACATCGATCGCGCTCACCCCGAGCCCGGCGAGCGCGCGCAGATCGTCCAGAATCGCCGCCTCCTCGCCCGAGAACAGCCGCCGCTGCCCGTCCGAGGCGAGGGACGGAACCCCCTCCCCCAGCCGCTTGACCCGATACGCCACGCTGACCGCGCCGGCTGGCCGGCCCGCCGCCGCCTCGAGCGCGCGCAGGCGCGCGATCCCGGCTTCCAGCCGCGGCAGGCTGTCGAACGGATGGGCCCGGTTGGTGCCGATCGGGTACCACGCCGCGCCGAAACGGGCCGCGCGCCGCAGCGCCGGCGGCGATTCCCCGCCGACCCAGATCGGCGGATGCGGCCGCTGCACCGGCTTCGGCGCCATCACCATGTCCTCGAAGCGGGTGTAACGACCGACGAAGCGCGGCTTGTCCTGGGTCCACAGGGCGATAAAGGCTTCGAGATATTCGTCGGTCACCGCGCCGCGTTCGGCGAACGGGGTGGTCACCACGGCATCGAACTCGGCCTTCAGCCAGCCGGCACCCACCCCCACCGTCAGCCGCCCGCCGGAAAGCACATCGATCGTCGCCAGCATCTTGGCGGCCAGCACGGCCGGACGATGCGGCACCACCAGCACCGCCGCCACCAGCCCGATCCGCTGGGTCTTCGCCGCGATCCAGGCCAGGCCAGTGAGCAGCTCATGGCGAATGACCGGATCGCCCGAAAGGAACTCGCCGCTTTCGGAATAGGGATAGCCCGGCGCCCGCAAATCCGGCAGCAACACATGGTCGGTGAGGGTGAGATAATCATACCCCAGCGCCTCACCCTCCGCCGCCAGCTTCGCCATCGTCTCCGGCGCAGTAAACCGCCCGTCATTCGGCAAATTGAACCCGAACCGCATAGCCCTCGCTCCCTGGTGGATGTGAACCCGGGAGGTGGGTGCGGCAGGCGAGCAAAGGCCAGGGGGCGCTGCCCCCTGGACCCCCGCCAGGGGGATGGCCCCCTGGACCGCCATCAGTCTGGTTCGGAGC
>JBMFXF010000217.1:0-5853 GCA_049964515.1 Acetobacteraceae bacterium
CAGGCGTCGCGCGATCTCCTGGATCTCGTCGGCGCGGCGGCGCAGCCCGGCGCGGTCCTCGGCGCTCGCCTCCCGCCCGGCCTGGCCGGTGATCGCGGTGGCGATCGCCTCCGCCTCGGCCAGCACCGCCGCCTCGGCCGCCTGCAACCCCTCGGCGATGCGCCGGCGCGCGCCGCGCAGCAGGCGGGAGTTGCCCAGCATCGCCAGATAGGCGTCGATCAGCGGGGCCAGCTCGGTCTGGCTGTCCTCCGGCAGCGCGCCCACCCGGGCCCGCAGCTTCAGCAACTGCTTGCGCGATTGCGCGACCGCGGCTTCCAGCCGCGCGCCCTCGGCCGGGGCATCGGCGGCGGCGACGCGATGGCGCAGGATTTCCGGCTCCGGCTCGACGGTGCCGAACACCGGGCCGATGGCGATGCCCGGGGAGACGGCGATGCCGGCGAGCGATGTCTCCGGGCGGGAGGGCGCGGCGGCGGCCAGCCGGCGGTGCGGGGACGGCGGCTCAGTCCTGTTCATCGAAGCCGGCCTCGATCAGCGCCGCCAGCGCCTCCAGCGCCTCGCGCGCGTCCCAACCCTCGGCGCAGAGTTCCAGCGTGGCGCCGAGGCCGGCACCCAGCATCATCAGCCCCATGATGGAGCGCGCGGGCACCGACTGGCCAGCGTAGATCACCTCGATCGCGGCGCCGAAGCGTTCCGCCAGGGTGACCAGCTTGGCGGCGGCGCGGGCGTGCAGGCCGCGGCGGTTGCGGATGACGGCGCGGCAGGTCAGCACCGGGGCGGCCGGCCCGGCGCCGCCGGCATCCCCGCTCATGCACTCCGCCGGAGCGGTTGCGCCGGCGTCACTGGCAGGGACCGTTGCCGTTCGGCTTGCCGGCCAGCACGTGGGAAGCGGCGGCGATGTATTTGCGCCCCGCGTCCTCGGCGCAGCAGACCGCGTCGGCCAGCGGCTGGTTGGAGCGCACCTTGGCCAGCTTGACCAGCATTGGCAGGTTGACCCCGGCGATCACCTCCACCCCCTTGCGCTCCATCATCGAGATGGCGAGGTTGGAGGGCGTGCCGCCGAACATGTCGGTGAGCAGCACGACCCCGTCGCCGGTATCGCAATGCTCGATACAGCGGCGGATTTCCTCGCGTCTGCCCTCGATATCGTCATCGGGGCCGATGCAGACAGTATCGACGTTGCGCTGCGCGCCGACGACATGCTCCATGGCCAGGCGCAGCTCGTCGGCGAGCCGGCCATGGGTGACGAGTACCATGCCGATCATGGGAAGACCGTATGGGGCGGCGCGGAAACCGGCCGCATGGCATTGAAACTCATGATATTCTACCCCTCCCCGACCGGGGCCGGCGTGCGTTCCGTGAGATAGGCGCCGGCCAGCCCTTCCCGGGCCAGTTCACGATGCGCCACGTGCAGCCGCCAGCCCGCCGCGGCTCCGCCGCCGGCGGCAAGCATCCCGGCGAGGCGTTCCACGATATAGACCGACCGATGTCGTCCGCCCGTGCAGCCAACCGCAACGGTGACATATTTTTTGCCCTCTTGAACGAAGCGAGGCAAGAGCAGGGTGAGCAGCGAGCCCAGCTGGTCGAGGAACCGGGCGCAATCGGGATCGGCGGCGACATGGGCGCCCACCGCCGGATCGAGCCCGGTGCCCGGGCGCAGCGCCGGATCGTAATGCGGATTGGCCAGGAAGCGGGCGTCGAACACCAGATCGGCGTCGCCCGGCAGGCCCTGCGGGTAAGCGAACGAGACCAGCGTCACCACCATCCGCGGCGCCGTCTGGCCGGGTGCGAAATACTGCTCGACCAGCCGGCGCATCGCCGCCACCGGCAGGGCGGAGGTATCGAGCGAGAGATCGGCCGCCGCGCGCAGCCGGGCGGTGAGCGCGCGTTCGCCGGCGATGCCGTCGGCCACGCGCCCTTCCGGGGCCAGCGGGTGGCGGCGGCGGGTTTCGGTGTAGCGGCGCAGCAGCGTGGCATCGTCGGCCCAGACGAACACCAGCTCGGGGGCGAGTCCCGCAGTAGCGCGCAGCCGGCCGAGTGCTGCCAGCAATTCGGTCTCGTCGAAATCCTGGGTGCGGGCGTCGATGCCGATCGCCAGCCGGCGCTTGGTACGGCGCACCGTCTCCTCGAGCATCGGCAGCGGGGGGTTGTCGATCGCGGCGTAGCCGAGGTCCTCGAGCACGTGCAGCACCGAGGCCTTGCCGCCGCCCGAGAGGCCGGTGACCACGACGACGCGGCGGGTCTCGCTCATGCGGCGAAGGCTCCGACCAGCAGCGCGGCCTGCCCGGTCGCGCAGTCGAGCGCGAGGGCCACCCGTTCCGGCGCCGAGGCGGCGGCGGGGTCCAGTCGGATTTCCCCAAGACCGGGCGGCAGCGCATCGGGCAGGCGCGGGCCGGGTGGGCCGAGGCGCACCCGCAGCGCCACCGCGACCGGGGCGACGAAGGGGCGGCGGACGATACCGAGGCCGCGCACTTCCAGCAGACCGGCGAGGGCCGGCGGCGGGGCGGCCTGGTTGCCGGTCAGCAGCACCTGATCGTCGGCCACCAGCTGGAAGCCGCGGGCGAGCAGGCGCAGGGCGAGATCCGATTTGCCGCACCCGGGCGGGCCGAGCAGCAGCACCCCGGCGCCGTCGCGGGCGACGCAGCTGGCGTGAACGAGGCGGGCGGCTTCACTTGCCATCGTGGCCGGGGCGTGCAAACTGTTGTTCTGTTGAGACAATAGGTAAGCGCGGGTGACGCGTCCAAGCTCGGTCCCGGGGCCTGATGCGCGGTGATCCGTCTGGCATGGTCAAGGTCCGGGAGGGCGACGTTCGCATGATACCACAGCTTCGGCCGCGGCGGGAATGGCGGCGATGACCGAGCGGGCATCGATCGCGGCGGCGGCGCGGGCGTTGGCCGGGCGGGTGCGGCAGACCCCGGTGCTGACGCTGGAGGCCGACGATCTCGCGGCGATCCCGCTCACCTTGAAGCTGGAGCTGGTGCAGCATACCGGCAGCTTCAAGCCGCGCGGGGCGTTCAACCGCATCCTGGCGGCCCGCGCGGCGGGCGATCCGGCGCTGGCGGGCGGGGTGATCGCGGCCTCGGGCGGCAATCACGGCGCGGCGGTGGCTTATGCGGCGCGGGCGCTGGGGCTGGCGGCGGAGATTTTCGTGCCCGAACCGACCCCGGCGGCGAAGCAGGCGCGCATCGCCGCCAGCGGGGCGCGGCTGGTGGCGACCGGGGCGGATTACGCCGCGGCGCTGGCGGCCAGCCAGGTGCGCCAGCGCCAGACCGGCGCGCTGGCGGTCCATGCCTATGACGATGCCGCGGTGATCGCGGGCCAGGGGACGGTGGGGCTGGAACTCGCCGCGCAGGCGCCGGAGCTGACCCATGTGCTGGTGGCGGCGGGCGGCGGCGGGCTGCTGGCGGGCATCGCCGCCTGGTACGCCGGCGCGGCCGAGGTGATCGGGGTGGAGCCCGAAGCCTGCCCCACTTTGCACGCCGCGCGCGCCGCCGGCCGGCCGGTGCCGGTGGCCACCGGCGGGATCGCCGCCGACAGCCTGGGCGCGCGCGAGGCCGGAGCGCTGGTGTTCCCGATCGTCGCCGCCCGTGTCGCCGCGCTGCTGCTGGTGCCGGACGCGGCGATCGCCGAGGCGCGGGCGCGGCTGTGGGAGCGGCTGCGGTTGCTGGTGGAGCCGGGCGGGGCCGCCGCGCTGGCGGCGCTGCTCGCCGGCGTGTTCGTCCCGCCGCCGGGAGCCCGCGTGGGGGTGGTGCTGTGCGGGGCCAACACCGGGACGCTGCCCGACGCGGGGTGATGCCGAGGTTGCCGCCCCGCCCCGGCCCCTGCTACCCCGGCGGCCCAAGTTCCGCCGCACCCCGATGGCCGTCTATACCGAAGTCTCCGACGACGCGCTGGCCGCGTTCCTGACCGCGTATGATCTCGGCCGCATGGTCGCCTTCCGCGGCATCGCCGAGGGGGTGGAGAACAGCAACTACGCGCTGCGCACCACCGCGGGCGATTTCATCCTGACCCTGTATGAGAAGCGGGTGGACCCGGCGGAGCTGCCGTGGTTCCTGGGGTTGATGGACCATCTGGCCCGCCAGGGGCTGGCCTGCCCGCGCCCGGTGGCGGGGCGGGACGGCCAGGCGCTGCGCCCGCTGTGCGGACGCCAGGCGGCGATCACCACCTTCCTGCCCGGGGTCTGGCCGCGCCGGGTGCGGGTGGCGCATTGCCGCCCGGTGGGCGAGGCGCTGGCGGCGCTGCACCTGGCCGGCGCGGGCTATGCGCCGCGCCGCGCCAACGCGCTGGGCCCGTCCGGCTGGGCGCCGCTGCTCGCCCGCTGCGGCGACGGCGCCGATACGCTGCGCCCGGGCCTCGGCGCCGAGCTCGCGGCGGCGCTGGCGCGCATCCTGGCCGCGTGGCCGCAGGGTCTGCCGGTCGGGCATATCCACGCCGATCTGTTCCCCGACAACGTGTTCTTTCTCGATGGCGCGGTGTCCGGGCTGATCGATTTCTATTTCGCCGCCACCGACCTCTTCGCCTACGACGTGGCGGTGTGCCTGAACGCCTGGTGCTTCGAGGCCGACGGCGCGCTCAACGTCACCAAATCCCGCGCGCTGCTGGACGGCTATGCGTCACGGCGCGGCCTCGGCGCGGCGGAGGCGGCGGCGCTGCCGGTGCTGTGCCAGGGGGCGGCGTTGCGCTTCCTGCTCACCCGGCTGTTCGACTGGGTGAACACCCCGCCGGGGGCGCTGGTGACGCGCAAGGACCCGCTGGAATATCTGCGCCGGCTGCGCTTCCATCTCAGCGCCGAGGGGCCGGGCGCCTATGGGCTCTGACCCCGCGCTGCCGCTGGTCGAGATCTGGACCGACGGCGGCTGCAAGCCCAACCCGGGGCCGGGCGGCTGGGGCGCGGTGCTGCGCTTCGGGACCCGCCGGCGGGAGCTGTCCGGGGCGGAGCCGGCGACCACCAACAACCGGATGGAGCTGACGGCGGCGATCGCGGCGCTGGAGGCGCTGACCCGCCCCTGCCAGGTGGTGCTGCACACCGACAGCGAATATCTGCGCAACGGCATCACCCGCTGGAGCACCGGCTGGGTGCGGCGCAACTGGCGGGGCAGCGGCGGCGAGCCGGTCAAGAACATCGACCTCTGGCAGCGGCTGCTGGCGGTGGCGGGGACGCATCGGGTGGAATGGCGCTGGGTGCGCGGCCATGCCGGCGATCCGATGAACGAGCAGGCGGACCGGCTGGCGACGGCGGCGCGGGAGGCGCTGACCGGCCGCCCGCTATAGCCTCGTGCCCAGGTCCCACCACACCCCGGCCATGCCCACCAGCGCCTCGCGCGCCACTGCGGCCAGCAGGTGCTCGTCCGGCCCGTGCTGGCCACAGCCGTTGTAGCTGTGCGGCACCCAGACCATCTTCGTCCCCAGGAGGTCGGCGAACACGTCCCCGGGCAGCCCGCCGGAGGCGGTGGGGATCACCTGCACCCGCTTGCCCAGGCTGCGTTCCAGGCTGCCGGCGACCCGGCGCACCCAGGGATCGGCGGGGTCGGTGCGGCTGGCGGCCATCCGCACCCCGGCGTTCTCGATCCGCACCATGCCGAACCCGGCCGCGTCCAGATGTGCGCGCAGGGCCGGGGCGAAGCCGGCCGGGTCGGTGTCCACCGTGTAGCGGATCTGGCAATGCGCCCGTGCATCCGGCGCCAGCGCGTTGACCGGATTCTCCGGCCGGCCGGAGATCATCGCCAGCACGATCAGGCTGTTCCAGCCGTAGCGCTTCTCGGCCGCGGTCAGGCCGGGCTCGCCCCAGTCGGGGTCGATCCGCGCCGCCGCGTCGCCCGGCTCCACCGGGCAGCCCGCCAGCACCGCGGCGACCGG
>JBMFXF010000218.1:0-5824 GCA_049964515.1 Acetobacteraceae bacterium
CCTCCGGCTGGCCGGAGGCGGCCACCGCGCCGGCCGCCAGCACGGCGAATCCGTAGCCGCCACGCACCAGATCCAGGATCGATCGCACGCCGGAGATTTCCCACGCGACCTCGAGCCGCACCCCGGCCAAGGTGGCCTGCGCCTCCACCAGCCGGCGGATCGCGTGCATCCGCTCGGGGATGATGAGCGGGCAGGCGGCGAGGTCGGCGAAGCGCAGCGGGGTGGTGGGGCCCGGGGCCGGGCCGATCAGGCACAGGCGCTCGTCCAGTACCGGGGTGGTCTCGATCGCCTCCACCGGGGTCGGGTTGTGGACCAGCCCCAGATCCAGCCGGCCGGTGGCGATCCATTCGATGATATGGGTCGAGAGCCCCTCCACGATCGCCAGCCGCGCGCGCGGCAACTCGGCGCGGAACCGCTCCACCAGCGGCAGGGTGAGCCGGCGGGCGAGCGAGGGCGGTAACCCCACCACCACCCGCCCGGCCGGCTCGTCGCGCCCGGCCAGCAGGCTGGCGCGGGCCTCGGTCAGCTGGTGCAGCACGTCCTGGGCGCGGTCGTGCAGGCGCTGCCCGGCCTCGGTCAGCACCACGCCGCGGCCGGTGCGGCGGAACAGCGGCGTACGCAAGTCCTGTTCCAGCAGCCGCACCTGCCGCGACAGGGCCGGCTGGGCGATGCCCAGCACCACCGCGGCGCGGGAGAACCCGCCGAGTTCGGCGACGCGGACGAAATATTCCAGCTGGCGCAGGTTCATTCCAGCGCCCTGGCCAGATCCTCCCGCAGATCGGCCACGTCTTCGAGCCCGACCGAAAGCCGGATCACCCCGTCGGTGATGCCAAGCCGCGCCCGCTCCTCGGCGCCGATACGCATATGCGTGGTGGTGGCCGGATGGGTGGCGAGCGACTTGGTGTCGCCCAGGTTGTTGGAGACCGCGATCAGCCGGAACCGGTTCATCGCCCGGAACGCGGCGTCCTTGCCGCCGGTTACCTCGAACGTGACCATGGTGCCGCCGGCGGTCATCTGCGCCATCGCCAGGGCGTGCTGCGGGTGATCGGCGCGGGTGGGGTACCACACCCGGCTGACGGCCGGATGCGCGGCCAGGAAATCGGCCAGTTCCGCCGCCGCGCGACAGGCCGCATCGACCCGCAGCCGCAGGGTCTCGAGACCTTTCAGCAGCAGCCAGGCGTTGAACGGCGACAGCGACGGGCCGGTGTTGCGGATGAACGGCTGCAAAACCTCCTCGATCCATTTCCGGCCGCCCAGCACGGCTCCGCCCAGCACCCGGCCCTGGCCGTCGATATGCTTGGTGCAGGAATAGACCACCACATCCGCGCCCAGCGCCAGCGGCTGCTGCAACAGCGGGGTGGCGAAGACGTTATCCACCACCACGATCGCCCCGGCGGCGTGCGCCAGCGCGGCAACCGCGCCGAGGTCCACCATCTCAAGCATCGGGTTGGAGGGCGTCTCGAGCAGCACCAGCGCCGCCGGGCGCGCGAGCGCCGCGCGCCACTGCGCGAGGTCGCCGCCATCGACGAATTCCGAGCGGATCGCGTAGCGCGGCAGCAGGGTGGAGACGATCCAGTGGCAGGAGCCGAACAGCGCGCGCGAGGCGACCACCCGATCGCCGGCCTTGAGCTGCGAGAGCAGCGCCGCATGGACCGCGGCCATACCGGTGGCGGTGGCGCGGCAGGCCTCGGCGCCCTCGATGGCGGCGAGCCGGGCTTCCAGCATGGCAACGGTCGGGTTGCCGAAGCGCGAATACTGGTAATGCCGGATGGCGCCGGTGAAGGTGGCCTCGGCCTGCTCGGCGCTGTCATAGACATAGCCGGAGGTGAGGAACAGCGCCTCGGCGGTCTCGCCGTGCGGGGTGCGGGTGGTGCCGCCGTGGATCAGTTCGGTGGCGGGGCGGTAGCGATGCGTCATGATGCGGCCCTGTGGCAGAGTGGGGCCGGCCATCGGAGGGGTGGCGGACCGCCAAGGGCGGGACCGCGGGCCTCTTTAGCGCGCTTGTTTCACCTCGCCGCAATCCGGCCGGACAAATCACGAGGGGCCTCGCCCGCGGGGCTGCGCCGGGCGCGCGTATAGGGCGCGGGCGATTGCACCGTCAAGCACGCGGCGGTATAGGGGCGCCCATGCGGGTGTAGTTCAATGGTAGAACGGCAGCTTCCCAAGCTGCACACGAGGGTTCGATTCCCTTCACCCGCTCCAGCGCCTCCCGTCGCCGCGTCCGGCCCGGCGGAGGGACTGGCGCCGCAACCGGACCCTGTGGCTGGGGCCGGCCCGCAGAATCCCGCAAGCGTTGGTGACTACCCGACGGCGACCGCCATCCGCGCGCGGCTGCCGCGAATATTCCCTTTATCTAATGTCCCATTATACGGGACGATCTCCTGATTGACGGGCCGTCGTGCTCGTGCCAAACCGCCGCCGCCTACATAGGACCCTCCAAATGAGCACCACCGCCGCCCGCCCCAGCCAGGCTGCCACCAGCCTGAAGACCGTGCTGACCGGCATCCTGCCTCCGCTCGCCATGCCGTTCTCCGCCAACGGCGACCTGCTGCCCGGCGCGCTTGCCGAGCAGATCGACCTGATGGTCGATCGCGGCGTCCGCGCCGTGGTGGTGGGGGGCAGCACCGGCGAAGGCCACACCCTGGACCGCGAGGAATTCGCCGCCGCCGCCGAGGCCGCCGCCCAGGCCGTGGCCGGCCGGGTGCCGCTGGTGGCCGGGCTGATCGTGAACTCCACCCGGGAGGCGATCGCGCGCGCCAAACTGCTCGCCGGGCTCGACGTCGCCGCCCTGCAGGTCACGCCCGTGCATTACCTCTTCAAGCCGGACGCCGACGCCACGGTGGCGCATTTCCGCGCCATCGCCGAGGCCACCGGCCTGCCGATCCTGATCTACAACGTGATTCCCTGGAACTATCTGGACGTGGCGCTGATGCTGCGGATCATGCGCGAAGTGCCGGGGGTGATCGGCATGAAGCAGAGCGCGGGCGATCTGCGCGCGGTTTCGGATCTGGTCGCCGGCATCGCGCCGCACAACCTGGTGCTGACCGGCACCGATGCGCTGCTCTACCCAGCCTTCGCGCTGGGGGTGGACGGGGCGATCAGCGCGCTTACCACCGCCGTGCCCGGCGTGTGCGTGCAGCTCTGGCAGGCGGTGCAGGCCGACGACCACAAGACCGCGCTTGATCTGCACCGGCGGCTGGGCGCGCTGTGGAACGCCATGTCGCACGACAACCTGCCGGCCTGCGTGAAATACGTCCAGCATCGCCAGGGCCTGGGCTTCTACCCGCCGCGCGCGCCGATGAGCCCGGTCTCGGCGGACCAGCAGGCGGCGATCGACCGCGCGCTCGCGGTGCTTCCGGTCTGACCCGGCGCGGGGGCGGCTTGACGGCGCCGCCCCCGCCGGCCGATCCAGAGCGGCACCCGACGGGAGTGACCGCATGACCGCCCTGCCCACCGGCCTTCCCTTGGCCGGCCTGACTGTGCTCGAGTTCACCCACACCATCATGGGGCCCAGCTGCGGCACCGTGCTGGCCGACCTCGGCGCCGATGTGATCCGCGTGGAACCGGCGCCCGCCGGCGACCATACCCGCCGCCTGCCCGGCTTCGCCGCCGGGTTCTACATGTATTTCAACCGCAACAAGCGCGCGGTGGCGATCGACCTCAAGACCGAGGCCGGGCATGGCGTGGCCGCCGACCTCCTGAAACAGGCCGATGTGCTGGTGGAGAATTTCGGCCCCGGCACCATGGAGCGGCTGCGGCTGGGCTGGGAACAGGCGCGCGCGATCAACCCGCGGCTGATCTATTGCGCGCTGAAGGGGTTTCTGCCCGGCCCCTACGCGCATCGCCCGGCGCTCGACGAGATCGCGCAGTTCATGGCCGGCCTCGCCTACATGACCGGCCCGCCCGGCCAGCCGCTGCGCGCCGGCGCCTCGGTGGTGGATATCCTGGGCGGGGTGATGGGCGCGGTCGGCATCCTGGCCGCGCTGCGCCAGCGCGACCGCGACGGCGAGGGGCGCAAGGTCACCGCCTCGCTGTTCGAGGCGGCGGCCTTCCTGACCGGCCCGCACATGGCCGGCGAGGCGGTCACGGGCGAGGCGCCGCCGCCGATGCCGGCCCGCCGCAGTGCCTGGGGCGTCTATGAGACCTTCGCCGCCCAGGACGGGACGCGGGTATTCATCGGCATCACCTCGGACCCGCAGTGGAAGGCGTTCTGCACCGCGTTCGGACGGCAAGACCTGCTGGAAGACCCGCGCTTTGCCAGCAACACGCTGCGGGTGGCGAACCGCGAGGCGTTGCGCGAGATCGTCGCCGGGCTGGCGGCGACGCGGACCGCCGCGACGTTGTCCGCGCTGCTGGACCGGGCCGGCATCCCGTTCTCCCCGGTCAACACGCCGTCCGATCTGTTCCATGACCCGCAGATCGCGGTGCGCGCGTTGCCGGTGCGGATGGCGGACGGGCGGGAGGTGCGGTTCCCCGCGCTGCCGCTGGCCTTCGATGACGAAACCCCGGGGCTGACCCGCCAGCCTCCGGCGCTGGGCGAACATACCGCCGAGGTGCTGGCGGCGCTGGGCTACGACCCGGCGCGGATCGCGGCGCTGCGCGCGGCCGGGGTGGTGCGGTAGGTCAGAACAGATGGCTCAGCAAGCCGCCCGAGGCGGGACGGATGGTGGGCGTGGGCCCGGCGGTGGCGCTTTCGCCCAGCGCGGCGTTGTGGCGCAGCCGCGCCGCTTCCGCTGGCGCGTTCACCAGCTGGGTGTTGGCGATATCCGGCCCGCCGAACAGCAGCCGCTTGGCGAAACTGATGCCGCTGGCGGGCGGGGGGGGAACAACCTGCGGGCCAGGGGCGGTGGCGGCGGCCTTGGAGGCCGCTGCCAGCAGTGCCTGCTGACCGGGGCTGTTGGCCGCGGCCTGGCTGCCACCGCCGCCGCCCAGCGCCGCCGCCGCCGCCGCGGTGGCCGAGACGGTCTGCGGGCGCGGCGCCCCGGGTTGCGGGGCGCGGATGGCATAGTCGGGCGGCATCGACAGCGGCGGCTGGGTGGTCACGGCAAATTCATCGGGCGAGTGCCGCGAGAAGCCGAAGGTCCGCGACAGCCCGCCGCCGCAGCCGGCGAGCGAACCGGCCAGCGCGAGCGCCGGGAGCAGGCGGAGCGGACGAAGCCGTGAGGGGCGGGTCATGGGCGCCCGTTTAGCCGTGACGGGGGGCGGCGGGCAAGGGCGGGCTTGCCGGGGCGGGCCGGCGTGGCGGCTCCGGCCCTAATCCGTTCTGATAGCAATGGCACCGACCGGCACGGCACGATCCGTTCCGGGCTGGGCGGCGAGAGACAAGTCAAAGGAACACGGCTGGTATGTGCACGACCGTTCGGGGCCGCGCGACTGCTGGCGATCCCGAATCGGCGCAGAGGATGACGTTCAGCGGAATCGACGGTGGTTCCATCAACCCATCCGCAGCCGACGTGGCGCGAGCGATCCACACGCCAAGCAATCCGGGTCAAGTCGCTGTTCGCGTTGCTGGATTTTCCGGCTCCTCCAGGCCCAGACTGCGGTGCGCCCGGCGCGGCAGGCCCGCCGTTACCCGGGCGTGGGATTGGCGCGGATGGGAACGCAATTCTGTCTCCGGCATCGCCGCGCGGTCGTAAAGCTGCACCCATTTCAGGCCGCGCGAAGCAAGAGAAGGCGCCGGACGCACTCCCGGCTGGTCGTTCGGGAATTCGTAGCCGATCTCTCCGGCCTTGACGGTGAAGAAGGCGTCTGCACCGACGAACCTGCCGATGGCGCAGACCTTGCCGCCCGGTTTCCAGACTTCCGCGCCGTCCCATGGCACAAC
>JBMFXF010000219.1:0-5788 GCA_049964515.1 Acetobacteraceae bacterium
CCGGGAACATAGGGGGAATTACCCTCGGTTGTCAAGGGAAAAAATGCGGGGGAGAGGAAAAATATTTGGGAGCCGCCGCCGCCCTATGCCACCGCGCGCGTGGCCCGGGGCGGCGCTCCCTGTATAATCCCCCCCGTCCGCCGGAGTCCGCGCCCCGATGAAGCCTGCCTCGCGTCTCGCCCTGGTCCTGCTCGCCACCCTCGCCAGCCCCGCGCTGGCGGCGCCGGCGCGCCATCCGGCGCCGCCCGTACCGCCCGCCCCGCCTGCCGGACCGGCGCCGTCGGCACCGCTCGCCCTGCCCGGGATGCCGCCGCCGCCGGTGCTGCCGGACCAGGCCGCCTATGTGCTCATGGACGCCGCCACCGGCGCGATCCTGGCCGAGAAGGCCCCCACCCAGCCCTGGCCGCCGGCCAGCCTGGCCAAGCTGATGGCGACCTATCTCGCCTATCAGGCGATCGCCCACGGCAGCCTGAAGATGGACCAGCCGGTCACGGTCAGCGCCACCGCCTGGCATACCGGCGGCTCGCGCATGTTTCTCTCTCCCGGCCAGCCGGTCACCATCGACCAGTTGCTGCACGGGGTATTGATCGATTCCGGCAACGACGCCACGGTGGCGCTGGCCCAGGCGGTGGCGGGCACGCAGGGAAGTTTCGTCGCGCTGATGAATGCAACCGCGGCCAAGCTGGGCCTGACAGGCACCCATTACGCCAACCCGACCGGCCTGCCCGACCCGACCATGACCACCACCGCGCGGGACGTGGCGGTGCTGTCGCGCGATCTGCTGCTGAGCGCGCCGCAGGTGCTGCACATCACCGCGCACAAGCATTACACGTTCGACAAGATCCGCCAGCGCAGCTGGAACCCGGTGCTGTTCCACGACCCCAGCGTGGACGGGCTGAAGACCGGGCGCACCAAGGCGGCCGGCCATTGCATCGACGCCACCGCGCTGCGCAACGGCCGGCGCCTGATCGCGGTGGTGCTGGGCGGGCCGAGCTGGGCCGCCAGCACCCGCGATATCGAGGCGCTGCTGGATTACGGGTATCATTTCTATACCGACAAGCCGGTGCTGGTGGCCGGGCGCACCCTGGGCACGCTGACCGACCCGCTCACCCAGCCGATGGTGGTGCCGGTGGCGGCGGCGCATGGGGCGGTGGTAACCCTGCCCGCCGCGGCCGGCGACCCGACCACCGCGTTGCAGCTGACTCCGCCGGCCCGGGGCGGCATCGCCCGCGGCGCGGTGGTGGGAAAGGTGACGGTCTCGCTCGGCGGGCGGGTGGTGGCGGAGAGTCCGGTGGTGGCCGAGCAGGCGGCGCCGCAGGCCGGGTTCTTCACCCTGCTGGTGCGGCGCGTGCGCGCGAAGCTGTAGGCACGCCGAGGGACGGGTACTGCCCGCCCGGCCATCCGGCCCGCGGATCCGGCCGCATTGAAACCGGCCCGTCAGGATTTGCGGCTAGGACCATCCGCATGGCTTCCGGGTGGCATGACCGATGAAGGATCACGTCAAGATGGGGCGCCGACTCCGCCGGCGCCCTGGCATAATCAGACGGTTGGGGCCGGACCGACGCGGCATAGCGGCTCTTGAGTATGCGCTGCTGGCCACTATCATCGGCTTGGCCGTCATCCGAGAGGGATTTTATCTGGCCTCCGCTGAGTCTGGATTGTTCAACGAGGTCGGCGCGCGACTCTTGACCATCGGCGGGACTGTGGCAGCTGGAACGGCGAATGCCACTGCGGGACAGGCGGGAGCGTCGGGCGGTCAAAGCGGCAGCTCCGGAAGCCAGAGCGGCGGCTCGGGCAGCCAGACGGGCGGTTCAGGCGATCAGTTCCTCGGCTCCTCTGGCAGCGCGTCCGCCTACAAGTCGGACGGCGCAGGCTATCAGTCGGTCGGCCGCTCCAGCAACAACTCCGGCGGCTCAGGCAGTCAGGCGGGCGGCTCGGGCGATCAGTCCCCCGGCGCCTCCGGCGACCGCTCCGGCGGCGCCTCCGCCGACCGCTCCGGCGGCGCGTCCGCCGACCAGTTGAATGGCTCGGGCGATCAATCGGTCGGCTCTTCCGGCGATCACTCGGGCAGCAGCGTTCCGGGCTCCAACGGCTGAGCGCGACCGGAACCAGAAGGACCACGCGTCCGGTCAGGCTGAGCCGTCGCGCCGAGGCCCGCGTCTGACTCCGTCGGCCGAGGCAAACGCGTGCCCGGCCGCGCTCAGCGCGCCAGCCCGGCCATCGCCTCCAGCACCGCGCACACCGCCGCCGTATCCTGCCCGCCGCGCCCCTGGCCGATCGCCGCGTTGTAGATCGGCGCGGTGGCGGCAAACAGCGGCGCCGCCACGCCGAGCTTCGCCGCATGGGCACCGATGATCGCCATGTCCTTCTGCCAGATGTCGCATTTCATCGTCGGCGGCTCGTAGTTTCCGGCCGCCATCAGCGGCGCCCGCAGCTCGAACACCCGCGAGGTGCCGGCGCCGGCGCCGATCACATCGACGATCGCCGCCGGATCGAGCCCCGCCTTCATCCCCAGCACCATCGCCTCGGCCGAGGCGACGTTGTGGATCGCCACCAGCAGATTGGCCACCATCTTCATCTTCATGCCGTTACCGAACGGACCGACATGCCGGGTCAGCCGGGCGAAACCGGCGAACACCGGCGCCACCCGCTCGCACGCCGCCGCATCGCCCGAGGCCAGCACCACCAAATCCCCGGTCGCGGCCTGCGCGCCGGTGCCGGAGAGCGGGCAGTCCAGCAGCACGATCCCGGCCGCTTCCAGCGCCGCCCGCGCCGCCTCCTTGGTCTCGATCGGCAGGGTGCCGAGTTCGCAGACGATCTGCCCGGGCCGGCGGGTCGCCACCAGGGCGGCCACGGTTGCCTCCAGCGCGGCGATGCTGGGCAGGCTGGTCAGCACCACATCCGCCGCCGCCGCGACGGTCGCCGCATCGGGGGCGGCGGTGCCGCCGTCGGCGGCGAGGCCGGCACGGCAGGACGGATCGATATCGAACCCGCTCACCGCGAAGCCGGCGCGGAGCAGATTGCGCGCGATCGCCGAGCCCATGATGCCGAGCCCGATCACCCCGACATGCATGACATGTCCGTCCCTTCGGTTCGCTGCGCAGGATGGCCCGGCGGGCGGGAAAATGCGATACCGCGGGGCCGGAACCGCCGCGGGAGACGCCGATGACCGAAGCACGATTGCCGGATGGCATCCGCGCCCGCCAGGTGGCGGGGGTGAACGGGCTTTCCATGCATGTGCTGGAGGCCGGCGCGCCGGACCGGCCGGTGCTGTTGCTGCTGCACGGGTTTCCCGAACTCGCGTATTCCTGGCGCAAGGTGATGGGGCCGCTGGCGGCGGCCGGGTATCGGGTGATCGCGCCCGACCAGCGCGGCTACGGCGCCACCACCGGATGGGATTCTGATTATGACGGCGATCTCGCCTCGTTCCGGCTGTTCAACCTGGTGCGCGACATGGTGGGGCTGCTGGCGGCGCTGGGGGTGGCGCGCACGGCGGCGGTGGTGGGGCATGATTTCGGCTCCCCGGTGGCGGCCTGGTGCGCGCTGCTGCGCCCGGACCTGTTCCCCGCGGTGGCGCTGATGAGCGCGCCCTTCGCCGGCCCGCCCGGTCTCGCCGCGCCGGCGGGCGAGGAGGTGCACACCGCGCTGGCGCTGCTGGACCCGCCGCGCAAGCACTACCAGTGGTATTATTCCACCCGCGCGGCGAATGCTGACATGCAGGATTGCCCGCAGGGGGTGGCGTCGTTCCTGCGCGCCTACTACCACATGAAAAGCGCCGACTGGCCGGGCAACGACCCGGCGCCGCTGGCCGGCTGGACCGCCGCGGAGCTGGCACGGCTGCCGCGCTATTACGTGATGGACCTCGACCGTAGCATGGCCGAAACGGTCGCCCCGGAGGCGCCGGACCGCGCCGCCCCCTGGCTGACCGACGCCGAGCTCGCGGTCTATGCCGAGGCCTACACCCGCACCGGGTTCCAGGGCGGGCTGCAATGGTATCGCTGCCGCACCCAGCATGTTGGGCTGGCCGAGCAGCAGATCTTCGCGGGGCGTCCGATATCGGTGCCGGCGATGTTCCTGGCCGGCAACAAGGACTGGGGCGCGTTGCAGACCCCGGCCGCGCTGGAGCGCATGGCCAGCCACGGCTGCGCCGATCTGCGTTTCTGCCACCTGATCCCCGGCGCCGGGCACTGGGTGCAGCAGGAACAGCCGGCGGCGGTGACCGCGGCGCTGCTCGGCTTCCTGCGCTCGCTGACGGCATGAACGCCATCTGGCCCTGGCTGCTGGCGCTGGGGCTGGGGTTCTTTTTCGGGCTGGCGTTCGAGGAGTTCTATGCCCGCGCCGGGCAGGCCCGGCCGGGCGGGATCCGCAGCTTCCCGCTGCTGGCGCTGCTGGGGGGCGCGCTGTGGCGGCTGGACCCGGACCCGCCCTGGCTGCTCGCCGCCGGGCTGCTGGTGCTGGGCAGCTGGCTCGCGCTGTACTACGCGCGCCACAGCGGGGAACGCGATCCTGAGGGGCAGCCGAATGTCGGGCTGGTGGTTCCGGTCTGCAACCTGCTCGCGTTCCTGCTGGGGCCGCTGGCGCTGGCCGCGCCGGTGTTCGTGCCGGTGGGGGCGACGGTCGCGGCGGTGATGCTGCTGACCGCGCGTACCGAGCTGCACGCGCTGGCCCGGCGCATCGAGCTGGCGGAAATCGTGAACGCCGGGCGGTTCCTGCTGATCACCGGGCTGGTGCTGCCGCTGCTGCCGGACCGGCCGGTCACCACGCTGTCGGCGATCACGCCGCATGAGGCGTGGCTGGCGCTGGTGGCGGTCAGCGCCATCTCCTACGCCGGGTATCTGCTGCGGCGCTACGTGGTGCCGGCCGAGGCCGGGCTGCTCACCGCGGTGCTGGGCGGGCTGTGGTCGGCCACCGCGACCGCGGTGGTGCTGGCCCGCGCCGCCCGCGCGCCGGCGCCGCCGCGCGGCCTGGGTGCGGGGCTGCTGCTGGCCAACGCGATCATGTATCCGCGGCTGCTGGTGGTGACGGCGTTGTTCGACCCCGGGCTGGCGGCACGGCTGGCGGTGCCGCTGCTGGGCCTCGGCCTGCTCGGCGCGCTGCCGGCGCTGGGCGGGTGGTGGTGGGGCGCGGCGCGCGCGCGCGAGGGTGCGGCGCCGCCGCCGGCGGGCAATCCGCTCAGCCTGGGCACCGCGGCCGGGTTCGCCGCGCTGTTCGTGGCGGTGTCGCTGGCGGTGGGGCTGGTGCTGCGCCGGTTCGGCGCGCCGGGGCTGATGGTGCTGGCCGGGCTGGTCGGGGTGACCGACATCAACCCGTTCGTGCTGAGCCTGGCGCAGCACGGCGCGACGGGGCTTTCGGCGCCGCTGCGGGCCGAGGCGGTGCTGCTGGCCGCCGCCTCCAACACCGTGTTCCAGGCGATCTACGCGGCGGCGTTCTCGCGGCTGCGGGTGGGGGCGGCGCCGCTGGCGGGGTTGCTGGCGCTGGCCGCCGCGGGGGTGGCGGCGGCGCTGACGCTGGGGTGATGGCTCAGTGCCCGGGGGCGCGGGCGGCGATCACGGCGTCGAACGCGGCCCCCAGCGGGGCGATGGGCGGGCGGGTGCCGGTGAACAGGGCGAACGCATCCGCCGCCTGGTGGATGGTGAGCGCCCGCCCGGTCACGATCCGCGCGCCGGCCGCCCGCGCCGCCACCAGCAGCGGCGTCATCAGCGGGTGATAGACCACGTCGGCCACCCAGAGATCGGCGCGCAGCAGCGCGGGCGGCATGACGGCCGGATCGTAGAGATCGGCGAGGCTG
>JBMFXF010000220.1:0-5769 GCA_049964515.1 Acetobacteraceae bacterium
GGGCCACGGGCTTTCGGTGGGTCTGCAAACCTCTCTGCTCGCCGCCGCCGGCGGACCGCGGGTTGCGCTGTGGGATCTCGCGGCGCCGGGCGGAGCCCCTCTGCCGGCCGGGCTTTCGGCGCGGGCGGCGCCGGTGGCGGCGGTGGCCGCGCATCCCGGGGCCGGCCCGGTTGCGGCTGCCTATGGCAATGGCGCGGTGCTGCTCTGCCGTGGTGGCAGCGAGGAGGCACTGTTCGTGCGCGCGGCCCCGGCCTCCGTGGTTCGCGCCCTTGCCTGGTCTCCCGACGGCGACTGGCTGGCGCTCGGCGGCGAGGATGGAGAGGCCGGCATGGTGAGCCTGCCGCCGGCATTGTTTCGCACCCCGCCCGCCACGACCCAGCTGGAAGAGACGAGCGCATGATGCCCGACGAAGAACAATCCAAGGACCGGTTCTTTGCCCGGCTCGGCGAACTCGCCCAGGAGATGATCGCGGCGCACGGCAAGGACTTCGCGATGGGAGCGCTGATCCTCGCCGCCCGCTTCATCGCCGAGGGCAAGAGTCTCGGGGGCAAAGGCGAGGAGGGAAAATCCCCATGAACGGCGCCAAGGGTGCACCCGTTGCCCGCCGTCCCATTCTGGGACGCAACGCACCAAGCCGTCGCGCGATAGCACAGAGGCTCGTCGCCCGACGCCCCGCCTCGACCCAAGAAGTCCCCGTAAAATCAATGTTCGACCTGGTTCGGAGCGGTTGGCACGTAGATTGCTTTGTAACGAGCACGGCGGTTAACGACGCGGCGGCGGTGTCGCGTCCAACGACAAAGGAAGCCAAGGGGGGACCATGCGGGCTGCGACCGGATTCGCAGAGGCGTTCCGTAGCAAGGCGGCAGCACGCGAAGCTTCGCGCTATCTCGAAGCGTCCCGGTCTTTGCCGCGTCGCTCCCGCCTTTCTTGCCCCCGCCTTCTTCCCAGGATCGCCGTGGTGCCAGCCCGCCCCGAGGGGCGGGACCGGCGCCACTCTCCCGCACCACGAAGCGCCGGCAACGGCGACGCGCATTCATAACGCACCAAGGAGAGACCACGATGCCTGATGGTTTGACCCTCAACAAGATCACCAGCCAGAAGGGGATCACGATCGGCGAAGCCGCCCGTCGGGTCGCCGATCTCGGCTGGACGCCGAGCTACGTCCAGGAAGCGATGACGTTTCCTACCGACTACAAGATCAAGAAGACGCCGCGCGATCCGATGAAGCAGGTGCTGCGCTCGTACTTCCCGATGCAGGAAGAGAAGGACAATCGGGTCTACGGCGCGCTCGATGCGGCACTGCGCGGGGACATGTTCCGCAATGTGGAGCCGCGCTGGGTGGAGTGGATGAAGCTCTTCCTCGCGATCATCCCCTTCCCGGAGATTTCGGCGGCCCGCTCGATGGCGATGGTGGGACGGCTCGCGCCCGGCGAAGAGCTGCGCACCGGCTTCACCATGCAGATGGTGGACGAGTTCCGGCACTCGACCATCCAGATGAACCTCAAGAAGTGGTACATGGAGAACTATATCGACCCGGCCGGGTTCGATATCACCGAGGCGGCGTTCGGCAAATGCTATGCCACCACCATCGGCCGGCAGTTCGCCGAAGGCTTCGTCACCGGTGACGCGATCACCTCCGCCAACGTCTATTTGACGGTGGTGGCCGAGACCGCCTTCACCAACACGCTCTTCGTCGCCATGCCGTCGGAGGCCGCGCGCAACGGCGACTATGCGCTGCCCACCGTGTTCCTTTCGGTACAGTCCGACGAGAGCCGCCATATCGGCAACGGCCACTCGCTGCTGATGTCGATCATCAACGATCCTGACAACCATCTGCTGCTCGAGCGCGACCTGAAATATGCGTTCTGGCAGAACCATGCGATCGTCGATGCCGCGATCGGCACCTTCATCGAGTATGGCACGACCAATCGCGACAAGAACAAGGAATCCTACGCCGAGCTGTGGCACCGCTGGATCTACGAGGACTACTACCGGACCTACATGCTGCCGCTCGAAAAGTACGGCATCAAGATCCATCACGACGACGTTTCGGCGGCGTGGGACCGGATCGTCAAGAAGAACTACGTGCACTATACGGCGCAGTTCTTCTCCGTCGGCTGGCCGGTGAACTTCTGGCGCATCGAGGCCCAGACCGAGCGTGACTTCGAGTGGTTCGAGCACAAGTATCCGGGCTGGTATGCCGAGTTCGGCGACTATTGGAAGTGGTACGCCAAGCTCTCCGTGCCCGGCGAGACCAATATCCTGTTCAATGGCGAGACCGGCTACGTTTATCCGCATCGCTGCTGGAGCTGCATGGTGCCGTGCCTGATCCGCGAGGACATGTGCACCGATGTCGTGGACGGCAAGCTCTACACCTATTGCTCGGAGGTCTGCCGCTGGACGCACAAGACCGCGTTCTCGGCCGAATACGAAGGGCGGCCGACGCCGGCGATGGGTCGCTTCAGCGGCCGGCGCGAGTGGGAGACCTGCTATCACGGCTGGGATCTCGCCGATTGCATCAAGGACCTCGGCTTCGTCCGCGATGACGGCAAGACGCTGATCCCCCAGCCGCATCTGCGCTTCGACGCCAAGGACATGTGGACCCTCGACAATGTCCGCGGCCTCACGCTCCGCAGCCCGCTGGAGACCATCCGCGCGATGAGCGAGGCGGAGCGGGAGAAGGCGGTCGCGGAATATCGCAAGGGCTTCAAGATCAACCCCTGCAACTAGCCTCGATTGAACTCGCGGGGGCCGGCCACGCGCCGGCCCCCGGCCTTCCCAGCCGGCCAGAACACAAGGAGAGGGCCAGATATGGCCGACGCGCAATCCTACAGGGTCCGTTTCGAGCCGGTCGGCGTCGAAATGGAGGTGGAAGAAGGAGAGACCGTACTCGAGGCCGCCTTCCGTCAGGGAATCGCGGTGATGCACGGCTGCAAGGAGGGCCAGTGCAGCAGTTGCAAATCCCGCCTGGTGGAAGGCGACATCGAGCTTTTGAAATACTCCACCTTTGCGCTTCCTGACTACGAACGCGAGACCGACCATATCCTGCTTTGCCGCACGCACGCATATAGCGACCTTACCATCGAGCTTCTGAACTATGACGAGGATCTGCTCCGGCGCTCGATTCCGGTGAAGCAGTATGAGGCCCGCGTTCTGCGGATCGAGGCGCTGACCCATGACATCCGGAGGCTGGAGATCGAGCTTGCGTCGCCCTTGCGTTTCTGGGCTGGCCAATATGTCGATATCACGCTTCCCGAAGCCGGCATCACGCGCTCCTTCTCGATGGCCAATCCGCCGCGTGGTGGCAGTACCCTGGAGTTCATCCTGAAGAAATATCCCGACGGAGCCTTTTCTTCCCGCCTCGACGGCGGCCTGGCTCCGGGCGATCGGCTCGTCGTGAAGGGTCCCTACGGAACGTGCTTCCGGCGCGAAGGCCACCCCGGACCGCTGGTGCTCGTCGGCGGTGGCTCGGGAATGTCGCCGCTGCTGTCGATCCTGCAGGACCATATCGAAAGCGGCGAAAAGCGGGCAGTGCGTTTCTTCTATGGAGCCCGCATGCGGCGGGATCTTTTCTATCTCGATCGTTTCGCCGAGATGGAGACCGAGCTTGACGACTTCCGCTTCATTCCGGCGCTCTCGCACGCGGGGCCGGAGGAGGACTGGACGGGAGAGAGCGGCTTCATCCACGACGTCGTGCAGCGCATGCTCGGCGCGGAAGGGCTGGATGGCGAGATCGATGCCTATTCCTGCGGTCCTCCGCCCATGATCGACGCGGTGCTGCCGGTTCTACAGATGGCAGGTGTCGAGCCGGAGCGGATCTACTTCGACAAGTTCACCCAGGCAGTGCGCTGAACAACGCGGCGCGGCATGGGCGGGAGCTGAGAAGACCAAGTTTGCAGCAATGACGCCATAGGGAGCGAAACAGGATGAGCGCAGCAACAGAGCACGGTATGCCGGTGAAGTCCGGTGCGGCGGGCGCCGCACGGTTTCCGGGCTGGGATAGCCGAAAATACAATTACTTCGAGCCAAAGGGCCGCAAGGCGACCCACTACGAGGATATGACGGTCGACGTGCAGCCGGACCCCAAGAGGTATCTGCTGCAGGACTGGATCATCTCCTTCGCCGACGGCACGCCGACCTATTCGGAGAACTGGACGGCGGCCAAAAGCAGCGACTGGCACAAGTTCCGCGCGGTCGACCAGGAGTGGGAACGGACCCACTACCAGCGCCAATCCACCATCGTCGGCATGCTCAAGAACGTGATCGACAATGGACGACGCTCCGGGGCGCCGCAGCGCTTCGACAAGGCGTGGGTGAAGGTGCTGCAGGACCACGTCGGTGCCTACAAGCACGCCGAGTTCGGGCTGGGCACCTCGACGATGCAGGCCCAGCGCTATGGCTATACCCAGATGATCAACAACGCGATCCTGACCAATTCGTCCTACAAGCTGCGGTTCGCGCAGGACCTCATCCTCTATCTCAGCGAAATCGGGCTCGACATCGAGGGTTTCGACAACGAGGCCGGCAAGCAGCATTGGCTGAACGACCCGATCTGGCAGGGTACCCGCCGGGCAATCGAGGCCATCATGGGGGCCGAGGATTATCTGGAGCAGTATTTCGCCACCAATCTGGTGTTCGAGCCGCTGGTGGGGGAACTGTTCCGCAGCGGGTTCGTGATGCAGATGGCAGCGGCGCAGAACGACTTCATCACCCCGGCGGTGGTCTCGGCGGCAGAGGGAGACTATGAGCGCAACCTCGCCAACGCAGTCGAACTGTTCCACCTGCTCGCGCACGATCCCGAGCACGCGACCCACAACCATGGCGTCTTCCATGCCTGGCTGAACAAGCATGGTGCTTTGGCGCGCGAGGCTGCCAACCAGTTGCAGCCGGTGTGGTCGATGCCGCGGGTGAAAGTGGCGCAATTCAACGATGCGCTCGGGCAGGCCATCAACCGCATCCGCGCCATCGGCGCGGAGATCGGGCTCGACGTGCGTGCCCTGTCCGCCGGCTGATCCGGCCAGCACAACGCAAACCAGAAGGAGAACGACTGCGATGACTCAAAGTCCGGAAAACATTTTCAAGTCGATGAGCGAGGTTCAGTTCGAGGATACCATCTCCGACGAGTGCGGCGTGACGATGAACGACAGCGTGGAAGCGCGCTGCGTCGCCGAGGTGATGCACCAGAAGCCCGGCATCACCGTGACCTACATGCCGGCGATGATCCGCATCGACGGGAAAGGCAAGATCGAGTTCAAGATGGACGAGATCAGCGAGGCGCTGGGGCGGGAAATGACGCCGCACCTGTTCGAGATCTCGACCTCGACCCACTATGGGCGGATGGTGATGGTGGACGACAATACCGTGGTGCTGTTCGGCAACATGGACGACGTGATGGAGTATATCTGAATGCGAGGACGGGCGGCCGCGGAGCACTCCGCGGCCGCCCGGTGGGGCGGCTGGCGCAAAGAAACCTAGGAGAGTGAAATGTACAAGACGGCTAGTGGAGAAGAGATTTTCGTGATCGACGGCCATACCCACCTGTGGGATGCCGGCCCGGACAATCACAAAAACATCCATGGCAAGCAGTTCATTGACTGCTTCTATGCGTACCACAGCAATCTCAGCCCGGCCGAGAATCGCTGGCCGAAGGAAAAGTTCGAGAATTACGGCCCGGAGACGATGTACCACGACCTGTTCGTGGATGGCTACGACGACATGGCGATTCTTCAGCCCACCTACCTCAAGGACTTCTACACCCGCGGCTTCAAC
>JBMFXF010000221.1:0-5760 GCA_049964515.1 Acetobacteraceae bacterium
CTGCTGACCCCGCCGCAGCCGATCGAGGCGCTGGCGCTGCTGCCGGACCATCCCCCCGCCGCCTTCGTCTGGCGCCGCCGGCGTTTCCTGGTCTGCCGCGCCGACGGGCCGGAGCGGGTGCGCGGCGAATGGTGGCGCCGCGCCGGCGAGGCCGAGGCGGTGCGCGACTACTGGCGGGTGGAGGACGCCGAGGGGCAGCGGTTCTGGCTGTATCGCCGCGGCGACGGGGTGGCGGCGGCGAGCGGCGATCTGCGCTGGTTCCTGCACGGGATCGGATAGGCCGGTGCCGGCCCGCATTGCCGCCGGCCGCCGCGCCGTCTATGCCTCCGCCGGTCCCGACCCCGAGGAAACCGCCGTCTTGGTCCCGTCGCTTCGCTCCCGCCACGCCCGCCGCCTCGGCGCCGGCCTGCTCGCGCTGCTGCTCGCCGGCTGCGGCGGGCCCTCCGCCCCCCTTGGCGCGCCGGCCGCCGCGACCGGCCCGTTCCAGGGCGCGGTGGTGGCGCCGGAACCGGAGGCCGCGCTGGTCGGCCGCCAGGTGCTGGCCGCCGGCGGGGATGCCGCCGACGCCGCGGTGGCGATGGGCTTCACCCTGGCGGTCACCCTGCCCTCGCGGGTCGGCCTGGGCGGGTCCGGCGCCTGCCTCAGCTTCACCCCCGGCGGGATGCCGCGGGCGGTGCTGTTCCCGCCGCAGCCGGCGCCGCTGCCGCCGGCCGCCGCGGCCGACCGGCCGGCCGCGCTGCCGGGTTTCGCGCGCGGGATGTATCTGCTGCACGCCACCGCCGGACATTTGCCGTTCGGCCCGCTGCTGCGCCCGGCCGCCGACGCGGCGCGGCGCGGCGTGCCGGTCTCGCGCGTGCTGGCGGCGGATCTGCGGGTGGTGGCGACGCCGCTGCTGGCCGATCCGGCGGCGCGGGCCCTGTTCGCCGGCCCCGACGGCGCGCCGCTGCGGGCCGGCCAGGTGCTGCGCGACCCGGCGCTGGCGGCCACGTTGCAGCGGCTCGGCCGGGTCGGCGTGGGCGATCTCTATCAGGGGCTGCTCAGCCGGTTGCTGGTCCAGGATGCCGCCGCCGCCGGCGGGCCGATGACCGCGGCCGGGCTGCGCGCCACCCGGGCCTGGCTGGCGGCGCCGATCGTGCTGCCGGCCGGTCGGGCGCGCGCGGCCTTCCTGCCGCCGCCGGCCGATGGCGGGCTGGCCGCCGCCGCCGCGTTCCAGGCGTTGCGCGCCGCACCCTCGGGCCTGGCCGCCGCGCAGGCGCGGGCGCTGGCGGTGGCGGCGGCCTGGCGGGCCGGGCAGGGCGCGCCGGCGGCGCTGCTGGCCGATGCCAACCTGCCCGCCGCCGGGCTGGGGCCGCTGCCGGCCTCGACCAGCTTCCTGGCGGTGGATCGCAAGGGCGGCGCGGTGGCCTGCGCCACCACCATGGGCAATCTGTTCGGCACCGGGCGGGTGCTGCCGCAGCTCGGCTTCCTGCTCGGCGCTTCGCCCGCGCGCACCCCGCCGCCGCTGCTGGCCGCGGCGATGGCCTGGGATCCCGGGCGCAAGCGGCTGCTGGCCGCCGTCGCCGGATCCGGGCAGGATGGCGCCGGCATGGCGGTCGGGGCAGCGCTGGCCGATGCGCTCGCTTCCGGCGTGCCGATGCCGCGCCCGGTCCCGGCGCCGGGGCGCGCGCAGGTGATCCTGTGTCCGCACGGCGCCGCCCGCTGCACCGCCGCGCATGATCCGCGCGGCTTCGGCCTCGCGCTGTCCCGCTGACCCTGGCATCCGGAAAGGCAAACCGCATGAGCTACGAAACCATCCTGGTCGAGACCCATGACCGGGTCGGCCTGATCCGCCTCAACCGTCCGGCGGCGATGAACGCGCTGTGCGACCAGCTGATGGGGGAACTCGGCACCCAGCTGCTGGCGTTCGACGCCGATCCGGGGATCGGCGCGATCGTGCTGACCGGATCGGACAAGGCCTTCGCCGCCGGCGCCGACATCAAGGAAATGCGCGATCGCACCCATCCCGCCGCCCTGCACGAGGATTTCATCGGCGCGCAATGGGAGACGGTGACCCGGGTGAAGAAGCCGGTGATCGCCGCGGTGGCCGGCTTCGCGCTGGGCGGCGGCTGCGAGCTGGCGATGATGTGCGACATCATCCTGGCTGCCGATACCGCGAAATTCGGCCAGCCGGAGATCAAGCTCGGCGTCATCCCCGGCGCCGGCGGCACGCAGCGGCTGACCCGCGCCGTGGGCAAGGCGAAGGCGATGGAGATGGTGCTGACCGGGCGGATGATGGACGCCGCCGAGGCGGAGCGGTCCAACCTGGTGGCCCGGGTGGTGCCGGCGGCGACGCTGCTGGACGAAGCACTCAAGCTCGCCGCCACCATCGCCGCGATGTCGCCGGTGGCAACCGTGGTGGCCAAGCAGGCGGTCAACCGCGCCTTCGAGACCGTGCTGGCCGAGGGCGTGCGCGCCGAGCGCACCCTGTTCCTGCCGCTGTTCGGCACCCCCGATCAGCAGGAGGGGATGGCGGCCTTCGTGGAGAAGCGCAAGCCTGCGTTCCGGCTGGGATAGGGATCACACCCGCAGCACGGCGCTCACCAGCAGCTGCGCATACGGGTGCAGCGGGTCGTCCAGCACCTGGTCGGTGAGGCCGGTCTCCACCACCCGGCCGGCGCGCATCACCGCGATCCGCTGCGCCAGCAGCCGCGCCACGCCGAGGTCATGCGTCACCAGCACCGCGGCGATGCGGTGGCGCGCCACCAGCCGGCGCAGCAGGTCGAGGATGCGCGCCTGCACCGAGACATCGAGCCCGCCGGTGGGTTCGTCCATGAACAGCAGCCGCGGATGCGTCACCAGCGCGCGCGCGATCTGCAGCCGCTGGCGCATCCCGCCGGAGAACCGGCGTGGCGGCTCGTCGATCCGCGCCGGGTCGATCTCCACCTCGGCCAGCCAGTGCGCGGCGGTGGCGCGGATCGCGCCGTAGTGGCGCTGCCCGGATTCCATCAGCCGCTCGCCGATATTGCCGCCGGCGCTGATGTCCATGCGCAGGCTCTCGCGCGGATCCTGATGGACGAAGCCCCATTCCGACCGGTACAGCCGGCGCAGCCGCGGCGGGGCCATGGCGTGGACCGCGACGGCGGCGCCGGTTTCGTCGCGGTACAGCACCGTGCCGGCGTCCGGGGTGCTGCGGCCGGACAGCACGTTGAGCAGCGAGGTCTTGCCGGAGCCGGATTCCCCCACCACCGCCAGCACTTCGCCCGGCCAGAGCGCGAGCCCCACCCGATCGAGCGCGACCTGCGCGCCGTAGGCGAGGCAGAGCCCCTCGGCCTGCAACAGCGGCGGTTCGCTCATGCGGCGCGGCCGGCGCAGTAGTCGGTATCGGAGCAGACGAAGATGCGCCCGCCGCGGTCGTCGGTCAGCACCTCGTCGAGATAGGACTCGCGCGATCCGCACAGCGCGCAGGCGCCATCGGCGCGATGGGGGCGGAACGGATGGTCCTCGAAATCCAGCGAGCGCACCTCGGTATAGGGCGGGATGGCGTAGATGCGCTTTTCCCGCCCGGCGCCGAACAATTGCAGCGCCGCCATGCGGTGCAGCTTCGGGTTGTCGAAGGCGGGGATCGGGCTCGGCGAGGTGAGGTAGCGGCGGTTCACCAGCACCGGATAGTCGTAGCTGATCGCCACCTGGCCGAGCCGGGCGATGTCCTCGTAGAGGCGCACATGCATCGCACCATATTCGGCCAGCGCGTGCAGCCGCCGCGCCGCCGCGCGCGAGGGTTCCAGCCGATAGAGCGGCTCCGGCTGCGGCACCTGATAGACCAGGATCTGATCCTCCCGCAGCCTGGTTTCGGGGATGCGGTGGCGGGTCTGAATCACGCTCGCTTCGGCGGTGCGGGTGGTGGTGGCGACGCCGGCGACGCGGGCGAAGAAGCGGCGGATGGAGACCGCGTTGGTGGTGTCGTCCGCGCCCTGGTCGATCACTTTCAGCACGTCGCGGGGGCCGAGGATGGCCGCCGTGACCTGGATGCCGCCGGTGCCCCAGCCATAGGGCAGCGGCATCTCCCGCCCGCCGAACGGCACCTGATGGCCGGGGATCGCCACCGCCTTCAGGATCGCGCGGCGGATCATGCGCTTGGTCTGCTCGTCGAGATAGGCGAAATTATATCCTTTCATTCCGCCGCCTCCGCCTGGGCGGCGGCGCGCAGCCGGCGCACCGCCTCGGCCTCGGACTGGAAATCCACGTAATGCGGCAGTTTCAGATGTTCGACGAAGCCGGTGGCTTCGATATTGTCGGCGTGCGCCAGCACGAACTCGGGGTTCTGCGCCGGGGCGGTGACCGCCTCGCCGAGTTCGGCGGCCTGCATGGCGCGGTCGAGCAGGGCCATCGCCATGGCGCGGCGGTCGGCCTGGCCGAAGGCCAGACCGTAGCCGGCGGTGAAACAGGCGGGTTCGGTGCGGCTGCCGTGGAACTGGTTGACCATCTGGCACTCGGTCAGCACGATCTCGCCGATGTCGATGGGAAAGCCGAGCTCGTCGGGAACCACCTCCACCGCGACCGCGCCCATGCGGATCTCGCCGGCGAACGGGTGGCTGCCGCCGTAGCCGCGCTGGGTGGAATAGCCCATCCCCAGCAGGAACCCCTCGTCGCCGCGGGCCAGACCCTGCAGGCGCGCATCGCGCGGGGCGGGGTGCGCCAGCGGTTCGCGGGTGATATCGAACGGTGCGGTCTCCTGCCGCGGTTCGGGGCGCAGCAGCCCCTCGGCCTCCAGCAAGCTGGCGACCCGCGGCATCGGGCCGGGCGGGTCTTCGGCGCGCGGCGCCGCCGGCGGGGGCGGGTCGTCGAGCAGGGAGAAATCCAGCAGCCGGTGGGTGTAGTCGGTGGTGGGGCCCAGGATCTGCCCGCCGGGCACATCCTTGAAGATGGCGGAGATGCGCCGGCGTACCGCCATCCGCCCGGTCTCCAGCGGCAGTGCGGCGCCGAAGCGGGGCAGGGTGGTGCGGAAGGTGCGCAGCAGGAACGCCGCCTCAATCAGATCGCCCTCGGCCTGGCGGATCGCCAGCGCGGCGAGTTCCGGGTCGTGCAGCGAGGCCTCCGCCATCACCCGTTCCACCGCCCGGCCGAGCTGGCCCGCGATCTGCGCCGTGCTCAGCGCCGGGATGGCGGGATCGCCGCGTCGCGCCTCCGCCCGCCAGGCATGGGCGGCATCGATCGCGCGTTCGCCGCCCTTGACCGCCACATAGGCCATTACAGCACCTCCAGCGCCACCGAGCGCGGCAGGGCGGCGAGGCTTGTGCCGGCGCAGAGGAACACATCGACCCCGCGCGGGAAAAGGGCGTGGTTGGCGGCCCAGAAGGCGGCGAACCCGTCGGGCAGGGTGGCGGCGAAATCGCCGGTGCCGTCGATGCCGGGGCCGGACAGGCGGCAGCGCGTGCCCTCCCCCAGCGCGGCCACGGGGAGAATCAGGCTGGCGCCGTCGTGGGGGGAGTCGTCGCTGCCGGTGCCGAGCGTCTCGAGCGCGGGGAGCTGCTCGGCCAGCACGAAATCGGCGCGCGACAGCGGCGCTTCGGGGGCGCCGGTGTGGAAGCGCAGCCAGGCGCGGGCGGGGGCGAAGCCGGGGGCGAGCCAGAGCGTGGTGTCGGCATCGGCCAGGGTGAGCAGCAGCGCGCCGGCGGAGGGACCGGGGTATGGATCGGCATGGTATCCCTGGGAGCGAATCCAGTTCGCCAGCGAGTAGGAGGAGCGCGTGCCTCGCGCATACTGATCGCCCACGTCGCAGAA
>JBMFXF010000222.1:0-5752 GCA_049964515.1 Acetobacteraceae bacterium
GCAGGGTGTGCCAAGATGGGCACGCCCTGCCCGAGGCCCGCGCCCACCCCCTCCCAGTCCGAACCATACTGATGGCGGTCCAGGGGGCCATCCCCCTGGGGGGTCCAGGGGGCAAAGCCCCCCTGGCCTTCCCTTGCCTCACTGCCCCCGGGGCCCATCCAGGCTGGTGGTGAACAGGTCGGGGTGCTGGGCCAGTTTCACGATGCTGATGGCGAAGAACAGCCCGGCGAACGCCGCCAGCACCAGGATCAGCGCCCAGTTGCGCCCGCGACGGCGGCGGGCGATCTCCTCCGGTGTCAGCGATGGCGCGGTCATCGCACCAGCTGGTCCACCGCCAGCGCGCAGAAGATCAGGAACAGATACGCGAGCGAGAACCGGAACGCGGCCCGCGCCGGGGCATCGTTGGTCAGCGACCGGCCCGAAGCATCCTGCGGGTCCCGCAGCACGCGCAGCGCGCTGACCAGGAACCCGATGTCCAGCAACATGGCGACGCCCGCGTACACCGGTCCGGAGAAGCCCATCACCCAGGGCAGCAGCGAGACCAGCGTGAGCACCAGGGTATAGAGCATGATCTGGCGCCGGGTCTCCCGCCCGCCGGCGACCACCGGGAGCATCGGCACCCCGGCCCGGGCGTAATCCTCGCTCGCGTAGAGCGAGAGCGACCAGAAATGCGGCGGTGTCCAGAAGAACACGATGGCGAACAACACCAGCGGCACCAGCGCCACCGAACCGGTGACCGCGGCCCAGCCGATGACGACGGGGAAGGCACCGGCGGCGCCACCGATCACGATGTTCTGCGGCGTCCGCCGCTTCAGCCACATCGTATAGACGAACACATAGAACAGGATGGAGAGCGTGAGCACCGCGGCGGCGGCGGTGTTCACCGCCAGGAACATCAGCAGCACCGAGGCCACGGCGAGGGTGATGCCGAAGCCCAGCGCTGCGCCCGGCGGCATCCGCCCGGCCGGAATCGGGCGGTTGCGGGTACGGCGCATCAGCGCGTCGATATCGCGGTCGTACCACATGTTGATGGCGCCGCAGGCGCCGGCGCCAACCGCGATGCACAGCACGGCGGTGAAGCCGATGATCGGGTTCACGGCCCCCGGGGCGATCAGCACGCCGATCAGCCCGGTGAACACCACCAGCGACATCACCCTCGGTTTCAGCAGGGCGAGCCAGTCGGCGATATCGGTCTGGTCAACCCGCAACACGACCGGCGCCGGGGCGGATGCCTCGGCGCCGGCGGCGGCGGTCTCGGTGACGGACAGGCTCATGCCGGGTTCAGTCGATCAGCGGCAATTCCTCGAAGGTGTGGAACGGCGGCGGGGAGGAAACGGTCCACTCCAGCGTGGTGGCACTGTCGCCCCAGTAGTTGGCCGCAACCGGCTCCTTCGAGGTGAAGGTACGATACAGCACGTAGAAGAACACCAGGAACGCGAAGCCGGACAGGAACGCGCCCATCGAGGAGACGTAGTTCCACCCGGCGAACGCCGTGGGATAGTCCGGGTAGCGCCGCGGCATTCCCGCCGCGCCCAGGAAATGCTGCGGGAAGAAGGTCAGGTTGACGCCGATGAAGGTCAGCCAGAAATGCACCTTGCCCCAGAACTCGGGGTACTGGTGGCCGGACATCTTGCCGATCCAGAAGTAGAACCCGCAGAAGATGCCGAACACCGCGCCGAGCGACAGCACGTAGTGGAAATGGGCGATCACGAAATAGGTGTTGTGCAGCACCTGGTCCAGGCCGGCGTTGGCCAGCACGATGCCGGTGACGCCGCCCACGGTGAACACGAAGATGAAGCCGATCGCCCACAGCATCGGCACCGTGAACTCGATCGACCCGCCCCACATGGTGGCGATCCAGGAGAATATCTTGATCCCGGTCGGCACCGCGATGACCAGCGTCGCGGCCATGAAATACGCCCGGGTGTCCACCGAGATGCCGGAGACGAACATGTGGTGCGCCCACACCACGAAGCCGATCACGCCGATGGCGACCATCGCGTAGGCCATACCCAGATAGCCGAACACCGGCTTCTTGGAGAAGGTGGAGACGACGTGGCTGATGATCCCGAAGGCCGGCAGGATCATAATGTACACCTCGGGGTGCCCGAAGAACCAGAACAGATGCTGGAACAGCACCGGGTCGCCCCCGCCGGCGGGTTCGAAGAACGAGGTGCCGAAATTGCGGTCGCAGATCAGCATGGTGATGGCGCCGGCCAGCACCGGGATCGACAGCAGCAGCAGGAACGCGGTCACCAGCATCGCCCAGATGAACAGCGGCATCTTGTGCAGCGTCATGCCGGGGGCGCGCATGTTGAAGATGGTGGTAATGAAGTTCAGCGCGCCCAACAGCGAGGAGATGCCCGCCAGATGCAGCGCGAACAAGGTGCAGTCCATCCCGATGCCCGGCTGATAGATCGCGTTCGACAGCGGCGGATACAGCGTCCAGCCGGTGCCGGAATCGCCCAGCAGCAGCCCGGTCACGATCAGCGCGAGGGCCGGCGGCAGCAGCCAGAAGCTGATGTTGTTGAGCCGGGGAAACGCCATGTCGGGCGCGCCGATCATCAGCGGGATGAACCAGTTGCCGAACCCGCCGATCAGCGCCGGCATCACCGAGAAGAAGATCATCAGCAGCCCGTGGGTGGTGACGATCGTGTTCCACTCCTGCCCGACCTGGCAGGGGGTGGTGTTGAAATGCATCATCCGGCAGGCAACGTCGTTGATCACCACGCCGTGCGGATGCAGCAGCTGCGCGCGCATGATCTCGGACAGCGCCGCCCCGATCGTGCCGCCGACCAGCGCGAAGATCAGGTAGAGGGTGCCGATATCCTTGTGGTTGGTGCTGAACAACCAGCGGCGCACGAAGCCCGGCTTGTGGTCGTGATGGGCATGAGCGGCGTGGTGGTGATCGTCGTGGGTGGTGACGGACATCGCTTGTTCTCTCTCGTTCTCGCGCCGGGCGGGGTCAGCGCTGGGTCGTCGTGTTGTCAGCGTAGAGATCGCGGGCGGGACCAGCCGGGATCAGCGCGGCCGATGCCTGCTTCGCCGCCGCCGCCTGCCACGTCTTGAACTGCGCGGGCGTCACGGCGACGATGTCGATCGGCATCCGGCTGTGGTTGGTGCCGCAGATCTGGTTGCACTCCCCCTCGTAGATGCCGGGCTTGTCGATCCGCACCCAGGTCTGGATGGTCCGACCGGGAATGGCGTAGCGCTGCACACCCAGCGAGGGGATGAAGAAACTGTGGATCACGTCGGCGCTGGTGATGAGGAACCGCACATTCTCGCCCACCGGCAGCACCAGCGGATTGGACGCGGTCAGCAGCCGCGTCTCCCCGGCTTTCAGCTTGTCGCCGGGGATGATGGCGCTGATGAAATCCAGCCCCTTGGCGTTCGGGTAGCTGTACTCCCAGTACCATTGATGCGCGGTGACGTTCACGATCAGCTTCGGATGCGCGGTGTTGTTCTCGTAGAACACCAGCCGGAACGACGGGATCGCGATCGCCACCAGGATCAGGATGGGGATCAGGGTCCAGGCGATTTCGAGGAACGTGTTATGGGCGGTCAGGTTGGGGTGCGGGTTGCGCTTGGCATTGTAGCGCCACATCACCCAGACCAGCAGGGCGCCCACGAAGATGGTGATGAGGATGATGATCCACAGCACCATGTCATTCAGGGCGATCATGTCGCGCTTGACCGGGCTGTAGCCCGGCTGTAGCCCGATTTCCCACGGCACCGGGTGGCCCAGCACCGGCTCGGGCGGCAATTTAACCCCCTCCGAGCTGCGGGTCAGGATCACCGGCGCCGCGCCGGCGGCCATCGCCGGCGCCGCCAACGCCAGGTTGGCCAGCAGGGTCAGACCGGCGCCAAGCCGGCCAGCAACGCGCATCGACCGCATCATTCCGAGCCTTCATTCCCCTTTTGGCCCGTCTGCCGGGGTCTCCCGGCGGACGGATCGGACCGGCGGCAACCCCGCCAAGGGGTGGCGTAGCGAAGCCGGCCAGCCAGATCAAGCACCATGTCGCGCCGCGGCATGGATTATCCCGCCGCCCCGGCTCCGCCGCCCAGCGCATCGAGGAACCGCGTGCAGAACCGCTCGGCGGTAGCCGAGAACACCGCCGCCGCCAGCGCCCGGTGCCGGGCCTGCCGCTCCTCGTGGCGCATGGTCAGCGCGGCGTGCATCGCCGCGGCGATCTCGTCCGGATCATAGGGGTTGACCAGCAGCGCCGCCCCCAGCTCGGCCGCGGCGCCGGCGAAGCGCGACAGGATCAGCACCCCCGGGTCGGCCGGGTCCTGTGCCGCGACATACTCCTTGGCCACCAGGTTCATCCCGTCGCGCAGCGGAGTGACCACCGCCATCGCCGCCGTCCGGTAGAACCCGGCCAGGGTCTCCCGCCGCAGCGGGCGGGTCATGTAGCGCAGCGGCACCCAGTCGAACTCGGAGTAATGGCCGATGATCTCCCCCACGATGCGATCGAGCTCGACCCGCAAAGCCCGGTATTCGGCCACGTCCTCGCGCGAGCGGGCGGCGACCTGCAGGAAACTCACCCGCCGGCGATGCTCGGGATGGCGGGCCAGCAGCCGGGCGAACCCGTCCAGCCGCTGCGGCAGGCCCTTGGAGTAGTCCAGCCGGTCCACCCCGATCGCCAGCGCGCGCCCGGCCAGGCTGGCGCGCAGCCGCCGCAGCTCCGACCCGGCGGCAGCGGCGGTCGCGGCGGCGGCGAAGCCCGCGGCGTCGATCCCGATCGGCACCGCCACCGCCCGCGCCTGCCGCCCGCCCAGGCTGACCACCGGCCCGGCGACCGCGAGGCCCAGGATATCGGTGGCGGCACGCAGGAAGCTGTCGCGGTACTCCTCGGTATGGAACCCCACCACGTCGTAGGCGGCCAGCGCCGCCAGCACCTGCTCGGCCCGCGGCAGGGCACGCAGCACCTCCGGCGGCGGGAACGGGGTATGCAGGAAGAAGCCGATGCGCTGGGTCACGCCGCGCGCACGCAGCGCCTCGCTCAGCGGAATCAGATGGTAGTCATGCACCCAGATCAGATCGTCCGGCCGCAGCAACGGCGCCAGCGCGGCGGCGAAGCGGTCGTTCACCGCCCGCCAGGCGTGGTATTCCTCGTCGCGGTAATGCACCAGGCCCAGCCGGAAATGCAGCAGCGGCCACAGCACGTTGTTGCTGAACCCGGAATAATACAGCCGGTACTCCGTTTCCGATAAATCGATGGTGGCATAAGCCACTCCGTCGCCACCGACGGTCTCGGCCGGGGTCGCCGCCGGACGCGCCGCGCGGCGACCGGACCAGCCGAACCACAGCGCCCCGGGCCGCAGCGCGTCCGCCAGCGCCACCGCGAGCCCGCCCGCCCGCGGCCCGCGCTCGGTGGGCAGCGGCACCCGGTTGGAGACCACCACCAGGTCGCTCACGACTGGCTCAACACCCCGGCGCGCCGCAGCGCGGCACCGAGCACGGCGTGCGCCTGGGGGACGAGTTGGTCGAGCGGGCGCGACCGGTGGACGCGGACCCCGAGGTCGACCTGGGCGAGGGCGCCGGCCCCGTAACGGCCGGCGACGTCGATTAGCATGCCGATGTCGGCGCCATAGCCCTCGTCGAGCTCGAGATGCGCGAGCGCCTCGCGGCGCACGGCGGTCTCTCCGGCGATGGGCTGCTCGAGCACGCTCAGATCCGGAAACAGCAGTGCCAGCGCCGGGCGGGCGACGAGCTCGGTGACCCGCCCGCCTCCGACCACGTCGCCGCGAG
>JBMFXF010000223.1:0-5726 GCA_049964515.1 Acetobacteraceae bacterium
CTCGGTGCTGTGGCAGCTGGCAGATGGGACGCGATCACCCGCCGAGCTTGTCGCCGCGGTTCGCGCGCGGCTCGGCGGCGCGGTCGCCGCGCGGCTGGCCACCGAGCCGGCGCTGGCGGCAGAGGAGTGGCTGCGCGCCACCCTGGCCGGCAACCGCGCCCGCGACGCCGCCGCCGCTACCGCCATGATCTCCGCCCATCGCTGCGATCTGGAGCTCGAGGATGCGGCGACCGGTCACCCGGCGATGCTGGCCAGCACCGGCGAGCAGAAGGCGATGCTGGTCGGCCTGATCCTGGCCCATGCCGGGCTGATCGCCGCCGCGCGCGGCTTCGCGCCGATCCTGCTGCTGGACGAGCCGGCGGTGCATCTGGACCCGGCCCGGCGCTGCGCGCTGTTGGCCGCGTTGGCGGCGCTGCCGGCGCAGGTGGTGCTGACCGGCACCGATGTCGAGACCTTCCGCCCGTTGTCCGGGCTGGCGGCGTTCTGGCGCGCCGGCGGGCGGGCACTGGCGCCCGACCCGGAGTTCGGGGAGGCTGCGATCCCATGAGACTCCTCGCCCTGGCCCTGCTGCTCGCCACCGTCTCCGCCGCCCGGGCCTGCGAGGTGCAGAGCGTCAGCATGGTCCCGCTCATCCTGCGCGGCGGGCACGCGCTGGTGGAGGCCCGCATCGACCACCACGACGTCCGGCTGATCCTGGATTCCGGGGCCCAGCGCAGCCTGTTGACGCCGGCGGCGGTGCGCCGGCTGGGGCTGAAACTCGACCCCTGGGTGGGCAGCACCAATATCGGCATCGGCGGGGAGGAGCATCACGCCAACGCGCTGGTGCCGCGCCTGACCCTGAACGGGATGCCGCTGCACCAGATATTTCCCCTGCCCGAACTCAGTCTGAGCGTCGGCGCCCTGCCGGGCGCACAGGGGTCCGGGCGGCGGGTGGTCGGGCTGCTGGGGCGCGACATCCTGGCCCGCTACGACCTCGATATCGATCTGCCGCGCCGGCGGATCACCTTGTTCCGGGTGCGCGACTGCACCGGACGGTTCCTGCCCTGGTGGCGGTCCTATCACCGCGCCGCCATGCTGCCCGGCTATCGCGCCGTGCTGGGCATCGCCGTCCGCGCCGACGGCCGCACGTTGCGGGCGATGATCGATACCGGCGCGACCGGCCAGCTATTGAGTACGTCCGGCATGGACCGGCTGGGTCTCACGGTGGCCGGGCTGGCGGGCGCGCCGGCGGTGCAGGCCCGGGGGGTCGGGCCGCGGACGGTGATCGGGCGGTTCCTCACGCTCCGCGATCTGACCGTCGCCGGGTTCCGCTCCCGCGACGTGCCGGTGATGGCCGCCCCGGTGATCCTGTCGCCGATCCTCGATTTGCTGATCGGCATGAACTGGCTCGCCCGGCACCGGGTCTGGCTGTCCTATGCCACCGGGCAGGTGTTCGTGGCCGGGCGATGAGACCGGCTTGACGCCGCCGTCCGCCGCCGCACATACGCCTTCATGCGCAATTTTTCCGATCTCTCCGAACGCGAAGTCCTCGCCCTGGCGATCGCCAACGAGGAGGAAGACGCCCGCATCTATGCCGACATCGCGGAGGGGCTGCGCGAGACCTACCCGGCCTCGGCGCGCGTCTTCACCGAGATGCTGACGGAGGAAGGCGATCACCGGCGCCGCCTGATCGAACTCTACCGGCAGAAATTCGGCGAGCATATCCCGCTGATCCGCCGCCAGGACGTGCGCGGCTTCCTGACCCATAAGCCGATCTGGCAGATCCGCCCGCTCGGGCTGGACGCGGTGCGGGCGCTGGCCGAAAGCATGGAGCTCGAAACCCAGCGCTTCTATCGCCGCGCCGCCGCACGCACCTCGGATGCCTCGATCCGCTCGCTGCTCGGCGATCTCGCCGACGCGGAGGCGCATCACGAGGCACTGGCCGAGCAGCTGACCGCGGCCAACCTGACCGAGGGCGCGCGCGACGAGGAAGCGCATGCCGAGCGCCGCCAGCTGCTGCTGCGGGTGGTGCAGCCGGCACTGGCCGGGCTGATGGACGGATCGGTCTCCACCCTCGCCCCGGTCTTCGCCTCGGCGCTGGCGACCGGCAAATCCTGGGATGCGTTCCTGGTCGGGCTCGCCGCCTCGATCGGCGCCGGCATCTCGATGGCCTTCGCCGAGGCGCTGTCCGATAACGGCAGCCTCACCGGGCGCGGGGCGCCGGTGGTGCGCGGCCTCATCACCGGGCTGATGACGACGCTGGGCGGCATCGGGCACACGCTGCCGTTCCTGATCGCCGATTTCCATGTCGCCCTGGTGGTGGCTGTCGCGATTGTCATCCTGGAACTCGCGATCATCGCCTGGGTGCGGTGGAAATACATGGACACGCCGCCTATCTCGGCGGCGTTCCAGGTGATGGTGGGCGGGGCGCTGGTGTTCGCCTGCGGGATCCTGATCGGCAGCAGTTGAAGGATTCCGCATGGCCCGGTTCGATCCTGCCCGCGTGCGGGCGGCGCGCTACGACGCGACCTCGGTCGCGCTCCACTGGACCACCGCCGCGCTCGTCGCGGCACTCTGGCTGATCGGCCAGACCATCGGGTTTTTCCCGCGCGGAGGCCTCCGGGCCGGCTACCTGGCGCTGCATATCACCCTCGGCGTCACGCTCGCGGTGGTGCTGGTGGTCCGCCTGGCGTGGCGGCGCTGGGGCGCGACAGAGGTGCCGGAGCTGAGCGGCAGGCTGCTGGCCGGGGCGGCGCGGGCCGGGCATATCGCGCTCTACGGGTTGCTGCTGCTGGCGGTCACGCTCGGCGCGCTGACCGCGATCGGCCAGGGGGACAGTTTGTTCGGGCTGTTCACGCTGCCCTCGTTCGGCCTCGGCGGGCTGGCGCGTGAGTTCTGGAGCCTTCATGCGCTGGCCGCCAATGCGCTGCTGGCGCTGGCGGGCGTGCATGCGCTGGCCGCCCTCGGCCATCATTTCGTGCTGAGGGATGCGACCTTGCGCCGGATGCTGCCGGCGCGGCTCGCGCGCGCCTTGCCACCGCGCGCGGCGGGGGGGTAGCTTTTCCGCTTCCGCCGGCGCGCCCGGCCCCGCCGGAGGCGCGCTGTGCCGGTCTGGATTCCCGTCACCATCACCGCGGCGCTGTTCCAGTGCTGGCGGACCGCCATGCAGCAGAAGCTGCGCGGCCTGTTCACCGTCAACGGGGCGGCGTTCATCCGCTTCCTGTATGGCGCGCCGGTCGCGCTGGTCTATCTGGCCGGCGCGCTGCTGCTGACGCACACCGCGCTGCCCCGCCCGGGTCCGGGGCTGCTGGCGCTGGCCGCCGGCGGCGGGCTGATGCAGATCATCGGCACCAATCTGCTCATCATGGCGTTCGGGTTCCGCAATTTCGCGGTCGGCAGCGCCTATGCCAAGACCGAGGCGATGCAGACCGGGCTGATCGCCCTGGTGGTGCTGCACGAGCAGCTCGCGCCGCTGGCCTGGGGCGGCATCGGGGTGGGGCTGGCGGGGGTGCTGGTGCTGTCGCTGGGCGGGCGCGGGCTGCGGGGGCGCGAGATTCTGGCCGCCACCGTGCAGCCGGCCGCGCTTTGCGGGCTGGGCGCGGGGTTCTTCCTGGGCGGCACCGGGGTGGTCATCAAGCTCGCCACCCATCACGTGGCGGCGCACAGCCTGCTGGTGCGCGCGCTGTTCGTGCTGGCCGCGATGACCCTGATCCAGACGGTGATGCAGGGCGCCTACCTGGCCTGGCGGGATCCGGCCGAGCTGGCGAAATCCTTCCGCGAATGGCGCACGGCCGGCTGGGTGGGGCTGCTGTCGGCCTCCGGCTCGGCCTGCTGGTTCACCGGCTTCGCGCTGACCGACGTGGCGCTGGTGCGGGCGCTGGGGCAGATCGAGGTGGTGTTCACCCTCGGCTTCAGCCGGTTCTATCTGGGGGAACGGCTGAAGCGCGCGGAGATCGGCGGCATCCTGCTGGTGGTGGCGGGGGTGCTGATGGTGGTGGCGAGCGGGGCGTGACGCGCCGGGATCAGTACCCCAGCGCGCAGCCGTCCTTGCGCGGCTCGGAGCCGGCCACCAGCACGCCGCGGGCGCGGTCGATCCAGATCGCCTGGGCGCCGCCGTGCGGCCGCTCGATGAGTTCCAGCGTGTGACCGAGCCGGCTCAGCTGGTCGCAGATCGCCGGCGGGATGCCGCGTTCCACCTGCACCTTGCCGCCGATCGGCATCAGCCGCGGCGCGTCCATCGCTTCCTGGATATCCAGGCCGAACTCGAAATGGTTGGTCAGGAACAGCGAATGGCCCATCGGCTGGAAGAACCCGCCCATCACGCCGTACGGCATCACCGCCTCGCCGTTGCGCATCAGCATCCCCGGGATGATGGTGTGCAGCGGGCGCTTGCCTGGCGCGATGCAGTTCGGATGGCCGCGTTGGAGGCGGAAGCCGAAGCCGCGGTTCTGCAGCATCACGCCCGATCCCCGGGCCAGGATGCCGGAGCCGAATCCCTCGAACAGCGAGTTGATGAAGCTGCACGCATTGCCGTCGCGGTCCACGACGCAGAGATAGACGGTGTCGCGGTGGCGCGGCAGCACCGCCTCGCCGGCGGCAGGCAGGTCGCGGAGCGCGGCGCGGTCGTCGATCAGGGCGCGCAGCGCGGCATGATAGGCGGGGTCCAGCAGGTGGCGCACCGGCACGTCCACCTGCGACGGGTCGGCGACGAAGGCGTTGCGGTCGCGGTAGGCGAGCCGGGCGGCCTCGATATGGCGGTGGAAGCGCAGCGCGGAGATCGGGCCGTCGGGCGGGGTCGGCAGCCCGTCGAGGATGCCGAGGATCATCAGCGCCGCCACGCCCACCCCGTTGGGCGGGCATTGATAGGCATCGAACCCGCGCCAGGCGAGGGTGATCGGGTCCACGAAATTCGCCCCGCCGAGGCCGGCGGCGAAATCCTCCTCGGTGTGCAGCCCGCCGCGGGCGCGGAGCGCGGCGACCATGTCGGCCGCCACCGCGCCCTGGTAGAACGCCTTGGGGCCGTGACGGGCGATCAGGCGCAGGGTTTCCGCCAGGGCGGGCTGGCGGAAGATCGTGCCCGGGCGCGGCGCGGCGCCGTCCGGCAGGAACGGGACGGCATCGTTGCGGCGCAGCTTGCCTTCCAGCCGGGCCCAGTCCCAGGCGACCTTGTCGGCGACCGGCCAGCCCTCGGCGGCGAAGCGGATCGCCGGCTGGAGCAGCTCGTCCAGCCCCTTGCGCCCATGCGCGGCGAGCAAGGTGGCCCAGGCGTCGATCGCGCCCGGGATGGTAACGGAATGGGCCGAGGTGTTCTCGATCTCGGTGATGCCGTGCGATTCATACCAGTCGATGCTGGCGGCGGCGGGGGCGCGGCCGGAGCCGTTGAGGGCGATCACCTTGCCGGCGCCGGCGGGGGCGTAGAGGCAGAAGCAATCCCCGCCGATGCCGGTGGATTGGGGTTCGATCACGCAGAGTACGGCGGCGGCGGCGACCGCGGCGTCGAGGGCGTTGCCGCCGGCGCGCAGGACATCGAGCGCGGTGAGGGTGGCGGCGGGCATGGAGGTGGCCGCCATGGCCTGGGTGGCATAGACCTGACTGCGGCCGGGGAGATGGAAGTCGCGCATCGGGGCTCCGGAGCGGGATGGAGCTGTTTTCGCGCGGGGGGTGGGGGTTGTCGAGCTCGGCGGGCGTTATTACGTTATCGCAACATTATGGACATACGTCGAGGCTCACCACCACCCCTTGCACTT
>JBMFXF010000224.1:0-5685 GCA_049964515.1 Acetobacteraceae bacterium
CGGCGAAATCGATCATGCTCGTGGTGGCGTGAAGCAGGCGGGGGAACAGCACCGGGTTCCGCTTCTGATACAGCGTCGCGGCGTGCCCGAGATGATCGTTTTCGGCCAGCTTGATCACCTTGCCGATCATGGTCACATAGGCGTCGGTGTCGCGGCGCAAAGTGCGGATGTCTCGTCGCGGTCCCAGATAGCCTTTCATGACTTGCGCCAGGGCGGCATTCACGGTCTTGGTGCGGGAGGCCAGCTTGTCGGGCGCGGTCGCCCCGCCCATCGCCGCCGTATGCGCCTGCCGGTCCAGCAGCATCGCCGTATAGCGAATCTGCGCCAGCCCCCGCGTGACTACGAACGGGTGATGCAACAGGTTCTCAGTGGCCGCGGCGGTGCGGTTGACGTCGGCGCTGGTCATCACGCCGAGGCCCGCCAGCGCCAGCAGCGGCACGACGAAACCCAGCGCAATACGCACGCCGATCGGCAGCCGATCAGGGCGGTACCACGCCGCGGTAGTGGCGGGATCAGGCATCGGGAATCTCCTTTCGGCGGGCGGGACGCGGTTTTCCTCCCGCCCAGTCTTCCCGCCGAAAGGTGAACGCCCGGTAAAGCCGCGCGCCTATCCCACCAGCGCCTCGAACGGCGGGAACAGCACGTTGTTCTCGAGATGGATGTGCTCGGTCAGCTCGTCGCGGAAATGCGCGAGCCCGGCGTAGAGGGCGCGGAAACTGTTGCAGGCCTCCGCCGGCAGGGTCAGATCGCTGGTCACCCGCGCCACCTCCTCGAGCATGGCGCCGCAGTCGTCATGCTCGGCGCGCATCCGCGCGATCGGCCCGGCGGCCATCGCCGCGCGGGGATCCGCCGGTCCGGCCACCAGCAGAGGGAACAGGATCAGCTCCTCCTTCGCCATATGCGGGATCAGCTCGGCCTGGAGGCCGGACAGGATGTCGGCCAGTCCCGCCGGCGTGCCCGGCTTGCCGCGGTGCACCGCTTCCACCCGCTGCGAAAGCCGGATCAGCTCCGGCAGCTCGCGCCGGTGGCCGGCGTGGAAGCGGGATACGATCAGCGCGACCAGCCCCGCGGGATCGGCTGGCATCTCCGCCTCCGCCGGGGCCAGCATGGCCAGCTCGGCGGCGATGGCGGCGGGGTCGAGGGCGCGTGCGGCGGCGGCCTCGGCCAAGCTGACGCTGCCGCCACAGCAGAAATCCAGCTTATGGCGGCGGAAGACGGCGGTGGCGCCGGGGAGTGCGACGGCAAGCGCGCCGATCGGTTGGGCGAGGTCGATGTCGGGCATGAGGGTGGCCTCCGGGCCGCGTAAGTGGTAATCGACAGACCAGTTCATAGGCCCAATAATAGGCATATGCAATACCTATCCAGGTCCAGCCCATGCGTCTGACCAGCTTCACCGATTTCGGCCTGCGGGTGCTGGTGCGCCTGGCGGGCCAGCCGGACCGGCGCCTCAACACCGAGGCGCTGGCGCGGGAGTTCGCGATCTCACGCCATCATCTGCACAAGGTGGTGCAGGAACTGGCGGCGGCCGGGTTCATCGTCACCCATCGCGGCGCCGGCGGCGGGCTGAGCCTGGCCCGGCCCGCCGACGAGATTCGCCTGGGTGCGGTGGTGCGGGCGCTGGAACGCGAGCAAGCCCTGGTGGAATGCTTCCGCGCCAGCGGCAACGAATGTCGGCTGACTCCGGTCTGCGCGCTGCGCGCCCCGCTGGCCGCGGCGTCGGAGGCGTTCCTGGAGACCCTGGACCGGACCACCCTGGCCGCGTGCGCCTATGGCGGGACGCTGCCGGTGAGGTAGCGCTCAGCCCCCCGGGTGGGCGACGTTGGCGCTGCGCGGCGGGATGCCGGTGACCTCGTGGCAGACGCGGGCGAAGGCGGCCACGCCGTCGCGGATTTCCTGCGCCGTGGGCAGCGCGAAGCAGAGCCGGAGCTGGGATTTCGCCGCCTCGGCATCCACCGCCCATTCCGGTCCCGGATTGAAGGCGATGCCGGCGGCGAGCGCGGGTGCAACCAGGGTCCGGACATCGACGCTGTCGGGCAGCTTCATCCACAGGAAGATGCCGCCCTCCGGCGCCCAGGTCTCGATCGCGGTGCCGAACTCGGCCGCCAGCGCCTCCTGCATGACCGCCAGTTTGGCCGACAGGCCGGTGCTGAGGGTGGCGATATGCCCGCTGAAGTGATGGGTAAAATATTCCGCCGCCACCATCTGGTCGATCGCCCCGGTGCCGCCATCAGCCTTGCAGGCGATCATGCGCGCCAGCATCGGCCAGTCGGCCGAGGCGTAGCCGAGGCGCAGAGCGGGGGCCAGGGATTTCGAGAACGAACCGATATGCACCACCTGCGCCGGTGCCAGCGCACGCAGCGCGGGCGGGGCGGCGACGCCGTGCCACAGCAGGTCCGCATAGCACTCGTCCTCGAAGATCGGCACGCCGAACCGGGCCGAGAGGGCCACCAGCGCCTGGCGGCGTTCCAGCGGCAGGATCGATCCGGTCGGGTTCTGGATGGTGGGGATGGTGTAGATGTATTTGGGTCGGATGCCACGGGCGGCGAGATCGGTCAGAATGGATTCCAACGCGTCGATGCGAATCCCATGGGCGTCGAGCGGCAGGCCGATCACCCGGGCGCCCGACTGGCGCGCACGGGTGATGGCGCCGGCGTAGGAGAACTCCTCGATCAGCACGGTATCGCGCGGCGTCACCAGCAGGCGGTTGACGAAATCGATCCCCTGACCGGAGCCGGAGGTGATGAGCACGTCCTGCTCGGTCCCCGCGATGCCGCGATGGGTGGCGAGCTTGTTGGCGACGAACTGCCGCAGCGGCAGATAGCCCTGCGGCCCCTGCGAGAGGTTGTACATCGCAAGCTTGCTGCCGTCGCGGGTCAGCGCGGTGCGCGCGGCCTCGATCAGGCCGGGCAGCGGGATCAGCGCCGGGTCGTTATGGCCGCCGATAAAATTATAGCGCGGAAAGCCGGAAAAGCGCGGCGCCGGGGCGGGTGCGTCGGCGGCGAGGCAGCTGGTGAGGTCGAACTGGTCCATGGCGTTTCCCCCGATCCTGCGCCGGCATAGCCCGGGCCGGGCGAGGCTGCCATCCCCAGCGGGCGCAAGAGCGGGCGCAAGGCGGGCTTGCACCGGTGCCGGGGGGCAGCCAAGCTGCCCAAGCCGGCCCGGCCGGCGAGGCCAACACGCGACAAGCAACGGGAGTGAGACGGACGATGATCGAACGCAGGACAATTCTGGCCGGGGCCGCGGCGGCCGTCGTCGGCGCGGCGGCCGGCCGGGCGCGCGCGGCGACGCCGGGGGTGAGCGCGCATAAGCTCAAGATCGGCAACACCATGCCCTACAGCGGTCCGGCTTCCTCCTACGGGGCGATCGGCCATACCGAGACGGCGTTCTTCAAGATGATGAACGACCAGGGTGGCGTCGCCGGGCACATGATCGATTTCATCAGCTACGACGACGGCTACCTGCCGCCCCGCACGGTGGAGGATGTGCGCCGGCTGCTCGATCAGGACAAGGTGGATTTCCTGTTCAACACGCTGGGAACGCCCACCAACTCGGCGATCGAGCGCTTCGTGAACCACAAGAAGGTGCCGATGCTGTTCGTCGCCACCGGGGCCAGCAAATGGGGCCACTACAAGCAATACCCCTGGACCATCGGGTTGCAGCCGAGCTACCGGACCGAGGCGCAGATCTACGCCAAATACATGCTGGCCCATAAGCCGAAGGCGAAGCTTGGAATCCTGTTCCAGAACGACGATTTCGGCAAGGATTACGTCGCCGGCCTGCGCGACGTGCTGGGCAAGGACTGGGGCCAATACGTGGTCAAGTCGCTGTCCTACGAAGCGACGGATCCGACCGTGGATTCGCAGATAACCGAGCTGCAGGCCTCGGGCGCCGACACCTTCATGTGCGCCGCGGCGCCCAAGCAGGCGGCGCAATCCATCCGCAAGGCCCATGATCTGGGCTGGAAGCCCTTGTTCTTCCTGACCAATGTCTCGATCTCGGCCGGCGCGGTGATGAAGCCGGCGGGGGCGGCGAACGGGATCGGGATCATCACCAGCGGCTGGATGAAGGACCCCACCGAGGCCGCGTTCAAGAACGATCCTGGCATGAACGAGTGGCGCAAGTTCATGGACAAATACATGCCCCACGCCGATCAGACCGACAACAATTTCGTCTACGGCTACACGGCCAGCGTGGTGATGCGTCACGTGCTGGACGCGTGCAAGGGCAATTTCGCGCGCGGGCATGTGATGAAGCAGGCGACGTCGATCAAGCCGTTGGCGGTGGGGACGCTGCTGCCGGGGATCACGGTCTCCACCAGCCCGACCAACTACTACCCGATCCAGGCGATGCAGCTGCAACGCTGGGACGGGACGAACTGGGTGCGGTTCGGCGGGGTGATCCACGGGGCGGGGTAGCACCGGGGGCGGCGTACCCGGCGCGCGGCCGAAATCTGGCCGCCGCCGGGAGGCCCCGCCGCCCGCTCACCCCCCTGCCGCGGCCCACAGCGCCTCGGTGCACGGATCCGGCACCCCGCTATAGAACGCGGCCAGGGCATCGCGGAATTTTGCCGCCGCCGGGTCGGCCAACGCGAACATGGTCATAGAGGAACGGAACTTCACCGCGTCCACCGGGCCGAAGATCGCCTCCGGCGTCCGCCCCGCCAGCGCCAGCACCTGCGCGGTGCTGGCATCCAGCCGCGGTGCCAGCAGCGGATGGGCCAGGTAGGCCCGCGCCTCCGCCGGCCCGGAAATCCCGAAGCGCAAGGCCATGGCGCTACGGCCCAGGCCGCGCAGCTGCGGAAACACGAACCACATCCAATGCGTCGTCTTGCGCCCGACGGCGAGTTCCCGCCTGACCGCCTCCAGCACCGGATTCTGCGCCGCGACGAAGCGGTTCAGCTCCCAGGGATCAACCGTCATCATCCGCCCCCATCAGCGCCAGCAGCGCGTGGGCGGTGGCCCCCGGCGGGCGGTCGCGGTGGTAGAGCGTGCGGTACGCCCGGTCCGGGAACGGCAGCGCCACCAGCCGCAACAACCCGGCCTCGAGCCCCGGCGCGGCGACCGAGGCCGAGATCACCGTCGCCCCCAGCCCGGCTTCCACCGCCGCCCGCACCGCCTCGTTGGAGGGCAGTTCCAGCGCCACCCGCAGCTTGCCGGGGCGGATGTTCCAGCGTGCGGCCAGCGCCGCCTCGAACGCCGCGCGGGTGCCGGACCCCGGCTCCCGCAGCACCCATTCGGCGGCTTCCAGCGCGGCGGCGTCGGGCGGGGCCTCGGCCCAGGGGTGGTCCTGTCCGACCACCAGCACCAGCCGGTCGCGGGCGACCTCCCGGCCGGCGAGATCGGGACGGTCCACCGTGCCCTCCACGAAACCGAGCTCGGCGGCGCCGATCGCCAGCGCCTCGGCCACCGCGGCGGTGTTGCCGGCGGTCAGGCGGATCTCGACATCCGGGCAGGCGCGGCGGAACGCCACCAGATGGCGCGGCAGCCAATAGGCGGCGATGGTCTGGCTGGCGTGGACGGTCAGTACGCCGCGCCGCTGCCCGGCGAGTTCGGCGAGCGCGAGGTCGGCCGCCTGAGCCCGGGCCAGCACGGCACGGGCTTCGGAGAGAAAGGCGCGGCCGGCCTCGGTGAGTTCGATATGCCGCCCGACGCGGTGGAACAGCCGCACCCCGTGCCGCGCCTCGAG
>JBMFXF010000225.1:0-5617 GCA_049964515.1 Acetobacteraceae bacterium
GTCGGTCGCTTCGATGCGCTGGCGGACGCGCCACCCGGCGCTGAAGACGCCCTCATACGCGTGCGCGCCGATGCCGTCGTGCAGAATGGTCGACGCCTGCACGACTGGGCGAACTGGCGTCGTGTCCGCGACGAGGCGGTGCAAGCTGCTCTCACCCCTCTTGTCGAGACGCTTGAGCACCGGAGCGTCGCGCCTGCGGCCGCGCTCGATGCGTTTGAGACCGGATATGCACGTTGGTTTGCCTTCTCACGCATGGACGAGGAGCCGCTGATCCGGACGTTCATGCCCGGCGAGCAGGAGGATCGGATCGCCCGCTTCCGCGCGCTCGACGATCGCATGGGCGAGCTCGCTTCGCGCTACATCCGTGCCAGGCTTTGCGGCCTGATTCCGGACAAGGGGGGCGTCGGCAGAAGGGATGGCTACGGCACCCTCAAGCACCAGCTTCAGCTTCAGCGACCGAGCATGCCGATCCGCAAGCTTGCCGCCGAGATGGGTGATGCCTTTACGCGACTCGCCCCCTGCATGCTGATGAGTCCGTTGTCGATCGCGCAATATCTGCCGCCCGACCAGGCTCTGTTCGACCTAGTGATCTTCGACGAAGCCTCGCAGATCACCCCATGGGATGCGATCGGCGCGATGGCGCGAGGAAAGCAGGTGGTCATCGCGGGTGATCCCCGCCAGATGCCGCCGAGCAATGATTTCGCTCGCGCGACGGGCGCCGGGACCTCCGACGACGATACCGAGGCCGACATGGACAGCATTCTCGACGAATGTCTGGCTGCCGGCGTGGCACAACACAGTCTCGACTGGCATTACCGCAGCCGCCATGAGAGTCTGATCACATTCTCGAACGCGCGCTACTACGACAATAAGCTCGTGACGTTCCCTCCGCCGGTAACGCGTCCAAGCGCGGTGTCGTGGCGCCGGGTCGATGGTGTCTATGCCCGCGGCGCCGGCCGCACCAATCCGATAGAGGCGCAGGCGATCGTCAACGAGGCGGTCGCGCGACTGCGTGATCCGGGCTTCGTCAACGAGAAGGGCGAACCGCTGTCGCTCGGCATCATCACCATGAATGCCGAGCAGATGAAGCTTGTCGAGGACCTGCTCGATCAGGCGCGCCGCACCCATCCCGATATCGAGCCGCATTTCGACGCGGAGAACTTCCTCGAGCCGGTTTGCGTACGCAATCTCGAGACCGTACAGGGGGACGAGCGCGATCTGATCCTGCTGGGCATCGGCTTCGGCCCGACCGAGCCCGCCGGCAAGACGATGTCGATGGACTTTGGCAAGCTCAACCGCGACGGTGGCTGGCGCCGCCTCAACGTCGCGGTGACGCGCGCGCGAAGGGAAATGAAGGTCTTTACCTCCTTCGACCCTGGGATGATCGATCTCACCCGCACAAGCCAGCGGGCAATCGCCGACCTCAAGCACTTCATCGAGTTCGCAGATCGGGGGCCGCGCGCGATAGCCGAGGCCGTCAAGGGCTCGATGGGCGGCGCCGATTCTCCCTTCGAGGAGGCGGTGACCCGGGAACTGCGCCGGCGTGGATGGACGGTCGTGCCGCAGGTCGGTGTCTCGAGGTTCCGCATCGATCTCGGCATTGTTCACCCGGACCACCCGGGTGACTACCTGCTCGGCGTCGAATGCGACGGAGCGACCTATCACAGCGCCGCCACCGCGCGGGATCGCGACAAAATTCGCGCAGCCATTCTCGAAAGCTTAGGTTGGCAGCTGCTGCGCGTCTGGTCGACTGACTGGTGGATTGACAAACGGCGTGCGGCCGATCGACTGCATGCGCTGATCGAGGAGCGGCTCGCGGCAAACCGGCGCGCGACTGAAGAACACGCCGCTTCGGCCGCCAAATCGCCGCAGACCGTCGATCTCGTGGCGACTCCGCTCAAACCGGATGGACCGGAGGCCCCACCCGCGCCGTTTATCGCGGTTCGGGTCGAAAAGACCGACGCCGAGCTGCCGGATGCGGTTTATGCGCGGGCAGCGGAGCCTGTCGTGGAAACAGCGGCTGCGCCTACCGGCGAAAGCCTTTATCGCGCCACGGACTTCGCGCCGCTCATGTCGGAGATCGACCCGGAGCGCTTCTATGATCCACGCTATGATTCGACGCTAGCGAGGCTCATCGCCCACGTCCTTACCGCCGAAGCGCCGATCACCGAGGCACTGCTGGTGCAGCGAATAGCCCGCGCGCACGGTTTCCAGCGCGCCGGGCGTATCATTCGTGATCGCATCATGACGCTCGCTGAGCGCCGGCATCACGTCGAGAAGGAGGTGGATGGAGGGCGTTTCGTCTGGATCGACTCTGTCGCGCCATCGACTTGGCGCTGGGCGAGGCCGCCCGCAAGCGAGGATGATATCCGCCAAATCGAGGAAATCGCGCTGACCGAGCTGCGGATCGCGGCCCGGGGTGTTGATCCTGTCGAGGTTGCGCGGAGATTCAGTATCCGACGCTTGTCGGCGTCGGCGCGGGCGCGGATTGAAATGGCAAAAAGTCCCCTGCATACGGGAACCGCGCGGATGCCCTGATGCGTTTTATTGACATCGCCGAATGGCGCCTTGGCAAAGCGCTGCGCCGCGACCGGCCGCTTCGGCGTTTCGATCCCTCAAATTCAGAGGTTCCGCTATCGGCCAATTCCGGTCGCTGTAAACCGACCAGGCGATAGGCGGCTGCAGGTCCGGAAGCGGTATTCAAACTGTACGGCCCTCCCGTCAGGCCCGGCTTGACCCGCCCATCCGCGCAAGGAATAATGGGGCGGATGATTGGGTCAGGCCCGGCCATGGCGGAAGGGGTTCGACGCCAAAATCCCCCTTGAACAGGCTGCGGAAAAAGTCCGACGCCTACGCAACGAGGGACGGAAAAGAATCGCCGAGCCGCTTGCGGGGACTGTTTCTTGCGTGGACCCGAGTCTCCACAAATCGATCTTGCGTGGCCCGAAGGCGGGAACCCTTTTTCCGCAGCCTGTTCAGGCATAGCACGGCGCAGCGGGGGGCGCACCGGATTGCTCCCGGCGCCCGCACGACCATCCCACCTTCCCGCGCTCCGAAGGTTTCACTCCAACCCCCCCAGCCGCAACCCCTCCCGGTACCGCGCCCGCCCCGCCGCATCCACAATCGGCGACCGCTCCAGCGCCTCCGCCACCGAAAACCCCGGCTCCAACGCCAGCAGCCGGGCCCGCACCGCCGCCGCCTCCTCCCGCCGGCCAAGATGCCCCAGCGCCGCAAGCTGCGTCTTGTAGGAGGAGGAAAACCCCGGATTCGCCGCAATCGCCGCCTGCCCCAGCCGCACCGCCGCCTCGTCCTCCCCGCGCAGGAAATGCGGCACCGCCTGCGCCATGTCGAAGAAATACCGCAGCGGGTCGCGCGGCGACAGCCGCGCCGCCAGGCCGGTCCGCCGCGCCGCCTCCTCCGCCCGGCCCAGATAGGCCTCGTTCAGCCCCGACAGCGCCCAGCCCAGCGGCAGGTTCGGGTTCGCCGCCAGCGCCTGCTCGTGCCGGTGGGTGGCGGCGGCGGCGTCATGCAGCGCGAAGCCTTGGACATGGGCGGAAAGGCTCAGCGCGCGCGCGTCCTCGGGGTCCAGCCCGACCGCGGTTTCGGCATGCGCCAGCAGCGCCGCCCCGGCGCCGGCCGGGTCGCTCGCCCAGCCCTGGCCGACCGCGAACAGATGCCAATGCGCCAGCCAGGCATGGACGCCCGGATGATCCGGGTCGCGGACGCGCGCGGCCTGCAGATACTCCCCGGCGCGGGCGAAGCCGGCGCGGTCCAGCCGCAGCAGCCCGGGCAGCGCGGCGCGCAGCAGGCGCTCGGCCTGGGGGTCGCGCGGGCCGCCGGCGCGGCGGGCGCGCCACAGCAACAGGCGGGATTCCAGCCGCGCCACCGTCTCCCCGGCCAGCTCGTCCTGCAGCGCGAACAGGTTGGTCAGCGGGCGGTCGAACCGCTCGGCCCAGGCCACCTCGCCGCCGGCGGCGAGGTCCAGCAGCCGGATGCTGACCCGCAGCTGCTCGCCCGCGGCCTGCACCGCGCCGTCGAGCAGGAAATCGAGACCCGCCTCCGCCGGATGCGGCGGCAGCGCGGCCAGCGGGATGCAGGCGATGCCGCGGAACCGGGCCAGCGCGGCGATCAGCTCGGACGACAGCCCGGCGGCCAGCGCCAGCGCCTCCGGCGCCGCGCCCGGCATGGCGTAGAGCCCGATCACCCCCACCCGCAGCCCGGCGGCGGTGCTGGCGCCGAGCCAGGCGGCATGGGTGGGCGGCGGCGCGGCGGCCGGCGGCGGGCCGCCCAGCGCGGCGGCGCGGCGGGCTTCGGTGGCCTCGGCGGCGGCGGGGTCGCCGGCGGCGCGGTGGGCGCGCCCCAGCAGGTCCCAGGCGGCGGCATCGGCGGGGTCGGCGGCCAGCAGCGTCTCGGCGGCCTCGATCGCGGCGGGGATCTCCTCGCGCTCCAGCGCGTGGGCGATGGCGGCGCGGGCGCGCGCGACAAGCCGGCGCTCCTCGGCGCCGATCCAGGCGTCGAACGCGGGATCGATGCCGCGCAGATCGGCCAGCAACGGCAGGGCGAAGCCGGCGAGGCCGCCGGGGGCGTCCAGCGCCGCGCTGTCGCGCCACAGCCCGGCCGGGTCCAGCGCCAGCTCGGCGCGGCCGACCCGCAGCAGCCGTGCCGCCAGCGGACCGAGCACCGATTGCAGCTCATGCAGCGCCTGGCGCAGCGAGGCGCGGGCCTGGTCGGGCGCGCGGGTGCTCCAGAGCAGGGCGATCAGCTGGGTCCGCAGCACCGGCCGCGGCGCCTGCGCCGCCAGCACCGCGAGCAGGGCCCGGGTCTTGCGGGTCTTCGGCGCCACCGGCACGCCGGCCACCACGATCCGCATCGGTCCGAACAGATGCAGCGCCAGCACCGGCGGCAGCGCGGTGGCCGCGTCCAGCGGGAGTTCGGATTGGCTCGGCGCCGGGTGCCCGTCCCCCGGTGCCGTCGCGTCGGTCGAGGCGGGGGGCGGGGGCACGGCGGCGGGCGGTCTCGGCTGCTGGGGTCCGGGTGAACACTAATGCGTGATTGCAGGGCAATGCAACCATGGCGTGCGTCGTTCGGTCGGATTCACACGTTTGGGTTGCGGGTCGCGTTGGCGGGTTTGCAGCCCCGGGCCGGTTCCTGTATCGCTCGGCCCCCCACGCCGCCGCTTCCGGGGCCGCCAGTCACGCCAGGGTCATGTCCGCCACACCGTCCGCCGATGCCGTTCGGGACCCCAGTTCCTCCGGAGACGCCGAGCCCGCCCAGGATCACTGGCGGGGCGATCTTGCCGCGCTGCGCGCCGAACTCGACCGGATGGACGATGCGCTGCACGATCTTTTGATGCGCCGCGCCGCGGTGGTGGCCGATGTCGCGGCGACCAAGCCCGCCGGCGGCTCCGGCCTGCGCCCGGGGCGGGAGGCGTCGATCCTGCGCCGGCTGCTGGCGCGCCACGCCGGCCCGCTGCCGGCGCGCGGCGTGGTGCGGATCTGGCGCGAGCTGCTGGCCGCCACCACGGCGATGCAGGGGCCGTTCTCGCTGGCGGTGTTCGACCCCGCGCCGGGCGGTGCGGTGGCCGCCGCCGCGCGCGAGCAGTTCGGCGCGCTCACCC
>JBMFXF010000226.1:0-5570 GCA_049964515.1 Acetobacteraceae bacterium
CCGGCGATCCCGCCGCCGCCCTGCGCGCCGCCGGCACCGTGTTCCGCATCCTGGTGGAGGGGCTGCGCGAGGTGCTGATGTCGCGCGCCGCCATCAAAAGCGAGTTCCGCGTCGAGCAGACCATGCTGCGCGCGCGCGACAACAACGCGCTGAAATTCGCCGTCACCGTCGAGGACGCCATCGCCGCCCTGCTGCAACCGGCGCGTCCCGGCTACAAGCCGCCGCTGGACTCCGCCCGGGAGGCGTTCGACGACGTGCGTGCCCACGAGATGGCGGTGATGGCCGGGGTGCAGACCGCCCTGCTCGGCCTGCTCAAGCGCTTCGAACCGGCCGCGCTGGAGGCGCGGCTCCAGCCCGGCCTGCTCGGCAATCTGCTGCCCTCCAGCCGCAAGGCCCGCACCTGGGAGTTGTTCTGCAACACCTACAAGGACATCGCCCGCGAGGCGGAGGACGATTTCCAGGCCGTGTTCGGCCGCGAATTCGCCCGCGCCTACGACGCGCAGATCCGCAAGCTGTAGCCTCCCGGGTTTGCCGCTCCGACCGGCGCGGGTTAGAAGCCCGCGTCCTCGCCGCTCCGGAGTCTTTTCATGCGGACCCATCGCATCGCCGCCATCCCCGCCGACGGGATCGGTCCCGAAGTCATCGCCGCCGGGCTCGAAGTGCTCGAAGCCGTCGCCGCCCGCGACGGCGGATTCCAACTGGCGGTGGATCACTACGGCTGGGGCTCGGATTGGTACCGCAAGCACGGGGTGATGATGCCGCCCGACGGGCTCGCCTGGCTGCGCACCGCGGACGCGATCTATTTCGGCGCCGTCGGCGACCCCAACCTGCCCGACCACGTCACCCTGTGGGGGCTGCGGCTCGCCATCTGCCAGGGCTTCGACCAATACGCCAATGTCCGCCCCACCCGCATTCTGCCCGGCGTGGTCTCGCCGCTGCGCGACGTCGGTCCCGGCGATCTCGACTGGGTGATCGTGCGCGAGAACTCGGAAGGCGAATACGCCGGCCAGGGCGGGCGCACCCATCGCGGCCTGCCGGAGGAAGTGGCGACCGAAACCGCCATCTTCACCCGCCGCGGCACCGAGCGGATCCTCCGCTTCGCCTTCGACATCGCCCGCTCGCGCCCGCGCAAGCATCTGACGGTGGTCACCAAGTCCAACGCGCAGCGCCACGGCATGGTGTTCTGGGACGAGATCGCCGCCCTGGTCAGCCACGACTACAAGGACGTGAGCTGGGACAAGGAGCTGGTCGATGCGATGACCATGCGCATGGTCCGCAAGCCCGGCTCGCTGGATACCATCGTCGCCACCAACCTGCACGCCGACATCCTCTCCGATCTCGCCGCCGCCCTCGCCGGCTCGCTCGGCATCGCGCCGACCGCCAACATCGACCCCGAACGGCGCAGCCCGTCGATGTTCGAGCCGATCCACGGCTCGGCGTTCGATATCACCGGCAAGGGCATCGCCAATCCGGTGGCGACGTTCTGGACCGGGGCGATGATGCTCGAGCATCTGGGCGAGCAGCCGGCCGCGGCGGCGCTGATGCAGGCGGTGGAGCAGGTCTGCGCCGCCGGCATCCTCACCCCGGACCTCGGCGGCAAGGCCACCACGAAGGAGGTGACGCGGGCGGTGGTGGAAGCGGTGCGCGGAGCCAACCGCCCCTGAGCACCCGTGACGCGATCGGCGCTTCCGCCGACTCGGCCCGGTATGCCCAGATCGGCCCATGAACATGCTGGTCCCGCCCCCACCCGCGCAGCCCCCGGGCCCGGGTCCCACCGACGAGGACATCGCCGCCTGCACCGGCGCCGAGGCGCTCGCCGCCGCGCGGGTCGGGCGCGACCGTCCGCGCCGCATCGAGACCATGTTCGACCCCGCCGGCGGGCGGCTGGAAGTGACCCTGTCCGGCCCCGGCGCGCGCCGGCTGCACCAGGCGATCACGCTGCGCCGGGCGCCGAACGGGCGGGTGTCGATCCGCGGCATGTGCACCTGCGCGGCGCGCGGCGGCTGCATCCATGTGGCGATGGCGCTGCTGGCGGCGCGCGAGAACGGCGCCTTCACGCGCGGCCCGATCCCGACGGTGGAAGCCGCCGCGGCGGCAGCCTTCGCACCCGCCCCCGCGCGCGAGGAGGAGCTGCCCTGGGCGGTGCAGAGCTGGCTCGACGCGCTGCCGCGCGCGCTGGAGGTGGTCTCGGAGGATTATCCCGCCGACGTGCGCCACCGGGTATTCTACGTGCTGCGCCCGCACCCCTCCCCGCGCGGCACGCATGGGCTCGACATCGCCGCGCAGACGGCGATCCTGCGCAAGGACGGCACGCCCGGCGCCAATGCCTCGGCGATCAATTTCTTCCGTTTCGAGCAGGGCCCGCCGCCGCGCTACGTCCGCCCGTCCGACCGCATTCCGCTCGCACGCCTGGCGGCACGGGCGCGCCACGCCGCCCATGCCGAGGACGATCACGCCGACACGCTGCGCCGCATCCTGGCCACCGGCCGGGCCCGGCTCGAGAGCGTCAACGGCCCGGTGCTGCGCGAGGGGCCGGCGCGACCCGGCCGCATCGAATGGCGGCTGCAGGCCGACGGCACCCAGCGCGCGAGCCTGCTGCTGGAGGCGGCCGATCCCGAGGTGGTGTCGCTGACGCTGCCCGAACCCTGGTATCTGGACAGCGCGACCGGCACCCTGGGCCCGGTGGAGACCGCGCTGCCGCCGCCGGTCGCGGCCGAGCTGCTGGCCGCGCCGCCGCTGCCGCCGGCGGTGAACGCGGCCCGGCTGCGCGCCGAGCTGGCGCGGCGCCTGCCCGGCTTCACCCTGCCCACCCCGGCCGACCCGCCGCCGATGGAGAGCGTGACCGGCCCGCCGCGCCCGGTGCTGCGCCTCAACCGCCGCCCGGCGCTGATGCTGAAGGACGCGCTGCCGAACGCCCCCGAAGCCTGCGCCGAGGCCAGGCTGGCGATGCGCTACGGCCCGGTGGTGGTGCCCTGCGATGCCTCCCGGCTGCAAACCCGGGTGCTGACCCACGAGGGCCGGCTCTACCGCATCCGCCGCGACGAGGCGGCGGAGCGGGCAGCGGCGGAGACGCTGCACGGCATCGGGCTGGCCCCGCGGCTGGTGATTCCCGACTACATCAGCGGCGTCCACGAGGCCGATCTCTACCTGCCGGAACTGCGCGCCGGGGCCTGGGTCCCGGTGCTGCTGCGCGGGCTGCCGCGGCTGCGGGAGGAAGGCTGGGAGATCGAGATCGCCGAGGATTTTCCGCTCCGGCTGGTGGAACCCGACGCGCCGCCGGAGCCGAGCTTCGAGGAATCCGGGCGGTCCGCGGGGATCGACTGGCTGGAACTGCATCTGGGCGTCAGCATCGGCGGCGAGAAGGTGGATCTGGTGCCGGTGCTGGTGTCGATGATCGAGCAGCTGGGCGAGGGCCTGTCGCTGGCGATCCTGATGGCGCCGGAGGAGACGGACTTCCTGCTGGAGCTTGCCGACGGGCGGCAGCTGACGGTGCGGCTCGGCCAGATCCGCCCGATCGTGCTGGCGCTGACCGAGCTCATCGAGGGCGGCACGATCGACCCGAAATCCCACCGGGTCCGTTTCAACCGCCATCACGCCGCCGAGCTGGCGGCGCTGGAGACCAGCCTGCCGGGGCTGCGCTGGCAGGGCGGGGAGGCGCTGCGCACGATGGGGCGGGTGCTGCACGAGGCCGGCGGCAGCATCCCCCACGCCGTGCTGCCGGCCGGATTCAACGGCACGCTGCGCCCCTATCAGCAGCGCGGGGTGGATTGGTTGCAGTTCCTGCGCGCGGCCGAACTCGGCGGCGTGCTGGCCGACGACATGGGGCTCGGCAAGACGGTGCAGACGCTGGCGCATCTGCTGATCGAGAAGGAATCCGGCCGGCTCGACCGACCGGCGCTGATCGTCTGCCCGACCTCGCTGGTGCCGAACTGGTGCGCCGAGGCCGAACGCTTCGCGCCGGGGCTGCGGCTGCTGGCGCTGCACGGGCCGCAGCGGCGGGGCGATTTCGAACGCATCGGCGGGCATGACATCGTCCTCAGCACCTATCCGCTGCTGACGCGCGACGCCGCGGTGCTGACCGCGCAGCCCTGGCACGTGCTGGTGCTGGACGAGGCGCAGACGATCAAGAACCCGGTGGCGGAGGCGACGCAGGTGGCGGCATCGCTCGAGGCCCGTCAGCGGCTGTGCCTGTCGGGCACGCCGCTGCAGAACAACCTGGGCGAGCTGTGGTCGTTGTTTCATTTCCTGGCGCCGGGATTCCTCGGCACCCCGCGCCAGTTCGCCGCCCGCTTCCGCAACCCGGTGGAAAAACACGGCAATACGGCGGCGCAGACGCGGCTGGCGCGCCGGGTGCGCCCGTTCCTGCTGCGCCGGACCAAGGAGGAGGTGGCGGCCGAGCTGCCGGCCAAGACCGAGATCGTCGAGACGGTCGTGATGGAGCCGGCGCAGCGCGCGCTTTACGACAGCGTGCGGCTGGCGATGCATAAGCGGGTGCGCGCGGCGATCCGCTCCCAGGGGTTGTCACGCTCCGGCATCGTCATCCTGGACGCGCTGCTGAAGCTGCGCCAAGTGTGCTGCGATCCGCGGCTGCTGCGCAAGGGCACGCCGGAGGAGAACCCCTCGGCCAAGCTGGCGCGGCTGATGGAGCTGCTGGCGGAGCTGGTGGCGGAGGGACGGCGGGTGCTGCTGTTCTCGCAGTTCACGGCGATGCTGGATCTGATCGTTCCGGAGGTGAAGGCGGCGGGGATCCCGTTCGTGGCACTGCGCGGGAGCACGAAGGACCGGGCGACGCCGGTGGCGCAGTTCCAGGCCGGCGCGGTGCCGCTGTTCATGCTGAGCCTGAAGGCGGGCGGGACCGGGCTCAACCTGACCGCGGCGGATACGGTGATCCATTACGATCCCTGGTGGAATCCGGCGGTGGAGGATCAGGCGACGGACCGGGCGCACCGGATCGGACAGGAACGCAAGGTGTTCGTGCACCGGCTGGTGACGCAGGATTCCATCGAGGAGAAGATGGAGCTGCTGAAGACCCGCAAGCGGGCGCTGGTGGACGGCATTCTGAACGCCGAGGCGGGCGGGGCGTTGCGGCTGACCGAGGACGATATCGAGGCGCTGTTCGCGGTGTAGGGGTTTTTTTCCGTCAGACCCCGCGCCCGGCTTCGGGGGCAGGATTCCTGCAACCGCCCCGGTTCCGCCCGGGCTGGCGTTCCGGCCGGCCCCGGTGTTCACTGTGCCCATGTTACGCCTCGCCCTGCTCGCCTGCCTGCTCGCGCTGTCGGCCTGCGCCACGTCTCCGCAGGCGCTGGGGCTGACCGGCGCCGCCCCGCCCGCCGCCCCCCGGCCGCACAGCGATGCGACGGTCGGGCTGCCCGGCCTGCCCGATCCGGCCGGCACCGCCGGGCGCTATTACGGCCAGCCGTAAGCCGCCGCGGGCCGACCCCTCCGCACGTTTTTTCCTCTACCTCGCATTTTTCCCCTTGACACCCTCGATAGTTCCCCCTATGTTCGCTCCGCTACCAACCCCAACCCCGAAAGGACCCGTGCCCACCCATGCTGCTCGCGTTCCTCAC
>JBMFXF010000227.1:0-5554 GCA_049964515.1 Acetobacteraceae bacterium
GGGCCGGCAGCGAGGATCTCCCGTACCTGCTCTTTGGCGATCTGCCGGGCGGTGGCGGTGAGGTTAGTATCGGCGACTGGCGCGGGCCGGTCTCGGCGCTTGCGCCGCGTGAGTCGATCAGGCATGGCGTCGCGCTGGTGCCGGCCGACCGCTATGCGGGGGCGATCGTGGTGACCGACGGCCAGACCCCGCCGGGCCCCGCGCCGCCGGGCGGGCCGCTGCACCTGCTGCTGACCGCGCGCGGCCCCGAGACCGACCGCGCGCTGCGGATCCTGCGCGCGCCGCCCTATGGGGTGGTGGGGCATCCGGTGCAGCTGGTGGTGGAGGTGCTCGATCACGGCGTGCCGCATCCGGGCGGGACGGTGCGGCTGACCCTGCGCCGGCAGGGCCGGCCGGGGCGGGTGCTGATGGTGCCGGTGGGCCGGCCGGTGTCCATCCCGGTGCCGATCCGCCGCGCCGGGCCGGTGACCCTGGCGCTGCATGTGGCGGCGCTTCCGGGCGAGGTCTCCACCCTCAACAACAGCGCCGTCCTGCGCATCGAGGGGGTGCGCGACCGGCTGCGGGTGCTGTTGGTATCGGGCAACCCGCATCGCGGCGAGCGCACCTGGCGGCGGCTGCTGGGGGCCGATCCGGCGGTGGATCTGGTGCATTTCACCATTCTGCGACCACCAGACAAGGTGGACCGGACACCGTTGTCGCAACTGTCGCTGATCCCGTTTCCGGTCGATGAGCTGTTCGCGCGCCGGATCAACCGTTTCGACCTCATCATCCTGGACCGGTTCGCCGACGAGGGGCTGCTGGCCACCCGATATATCGAGAACATCGCCGACTACGTGCGCCGGGGCGGCGCGCTGTTCCTGGACGTGGGGCCGGAGTTCACCTCCGGGGCGTCGCTGGCAGCAACCCCGTTGCGCGCGGTGTTGCCGGCGCGGCCGGCGGATGGCCCCGGCGACGGGGTGGTGGGTCGGTTCCGCCCGGTGCTGACCCGGCTGGGGCGGCGCCATCCGGTGACCGCGCCGCTGGCCTCGGCCGGGCCCTGGGGGCCGTGGTATCGCTACATTCCGGTGCAGCAGCTGCGCGGGAACGTGCTGATGCGCACGCCGGACGGCGCGCCCCTGCTGATCCTGGACCGGGTCGGGCGCGGGCGGGTCGGGATGCTGCTCTCTGATCAGATCTGGCTATGGGCGCGGGGCCATGACGGTGGCGGGCCGGATGCGCTGCTGCTGCGTCGGGTGGTGCACTGGCTGATGAAGGAGCCGGCGCTGGCGGCGAACGCCCTCAGGGTGCGGATTGCGGGCGGGGTGATGCGGGTGCGCCGGCGCCGGCTGATCGGCACGGCGGCGGGGGTGGCGCGGTTGCGCGGGCCGGGCGGGGTGCGCTGGCGGCTGGTGCTGCGCCGCACCGGCCCGGGGGTGGCCGAGGGCCGGATCGCGGTCCCGCCCGGGTTGTGGCGGGTGCGGATGGGCGGGCAGACCGCCTATGCCGCGGCCGCGCCGGCGGATCCGGCGGAATATGCCGATCTGCGCGCCACCGCCGCGCATCTGGGGCCGGTCGCGCGCCGATCCGGCGGCGCGGCGCTGTGGCTGGGGCGCGGGATGCCGGCGTTGCGGCGGGTGGCGGTGGGGGCGGCGATGGCCGGTCCGGGCTGGATCGGGCTGCCGCGGCGGGGCGCGGCGACGGTGACGGGGGTGACGCGGGTGCCGCTGCTGCCGACCTGGCTGGCGCTGCCGCTGGTGCTGGCGCTGCTCGCCTGGGGGTGGTGGCGGGAAGGGCGGTAGCCGCTGCTTCCCTGGTCGGGGTGGGATGTGTATGGGGGCGCAGTCAGGGACGCGGCGTGGCCGCGGCCGGCGCTGACGGGACCGGGACAGAAGCATGATATCATTTGCGGGATGGCGGTGGATCGCGGGCGCGGTGGCGCTGCTCGCGCTGGCGCCGCTGCCGGCGGCGGCGCAGCTGGGACTGGCGGGCGGGGCGCCGTCGCTGGTCCAGGGGGCCCACCCGAAAAGCACCGGGGCGAAGCCGCCGCCGCCGGCGCTGCCGGGGGCGCGGGGCGGCAAGGCGCTGGCTCCGGCCGCGGCCGATGTGGCGGCGATGAACCCGACCGAGGCGTTGTTCGATGCCATCAACCGCGACGATGTGGCGCAGGCGCGGGACGCGCTGGGGCGCGGGGCGGATCTGCGGGCGCGCGACGCGCTGGGCATGACGCCGCTGCAGCTATCGATCGACCTCGGACGCAACGACATCACCTTCCTGCTGCTGTCGATGCGCCACGCCGAGGCGCCCGCGCCCCCCCCCCCGGCGGGCGGCGGTGCGGCGATCCGGCCGGCGGCGCTGGCCGCCCCGGCGCCAGCCAGGCCGCGGCGACGGCCGGCGCCGGCGCCGGTCGCGGCGGCCCCGGTGGTGGCGGCGGGCGGCGGCGCTCCGGTGCCGGACGCAGGCTTCCTGGGGTTCGATCCGGGTCGCTGAACCGGGCACCGACGAAATTTCGCCGGCTGTTTTCCCGGTTGCCGAGTACGGAATGGCCGGCTAGGGTCCTGACCACACCGGACGCGCATGGGGCGCAGCCGCGGGAGGGTTCGGATCGGGCCATGGCCGCCGTTCTGTCCGTTTCGTGTCGGTTGCGGGAGCGTCGCTGAATGGCCGCGATCGACACCGCCGCCTGGACCGGCCCGCTGTCCGAGGCCGAGCCGTGCGGGCCGAACCTCGAGTTCGACGGCGATTTCGGTGCGCTCGATCGCGCCTCGCAGGGCAAGCCGGAGCAGCAGTTCGGCACCACCATCATTCCGGCCGAGGAACCCGACTGGAAGGAGATGGAAACCCTGGCGCGCGGGCTGATGGAGCGGACCCGCGACCTGCGCGTGCTGGGCCAGCTGACGGTGGCGCGGCTGCGGCTGGGCGGGCTGCCCGATTACGCCGCCCTGCTGGACCTGAGCCGCGGCTGGCTGTCCGATCTGTGGGAAACGGTCCATCCGCAGCTGGATCCAGAGGACGACAACGACCCCGCGCTGCGGGCCAATGCCCTGCTGCTGGTGGCGAGCCCGGCCTGGGTGCTGCGCTATCTGCGCGACCTGCCGCTGGTGCGGGCGCCGCGCGTCGGCCAGTTCTCGTGGCGGCAGATGTCGATGGCGACCGGCCAGTTGCCGCCGCTCGCCAACGAGGAACCCCCGTCCGAGACCACCATTCGCGGCGCCTTCGCCGAGGCCGATCCGGCCGCGGTGGCGGCGACCACGGCGGCGGTGAAGGCGGCGCGGGCGGCGCTGCGCGGCATTTCCGATGCGTTCGACGACAAGGCGGGCGCCGGCACCGGGCCGAATTTTGAAGATCTGGAGAAGCTGCTCCACGAGATGGACCGGTTCCTCGATCGCTTCGCGGTGCATGAGGCCGCCGCGGAGGAGCCGGCGGCCGAGACGGCGGAGGACGCGGCGGCGCCGATGGGCGTGGCGCCGGCCGCACCGCGGGCGGGGGGGGCGAGTGCGGCCTCCCTGACCGCGGTGAACACGCGGGCAGATGCTTTGCGTCTGCTGGACCTGGTGTGCCAGTATTACGAGCGGGCTGAGCCGTCCAGCCCGCTGCCGCTGCTGATCCGGAGGGCGCAGCGGCTGGCCGACAAGTCGTTCATCGAGATTCTTTCCGATCTGGCGCCCGACGGGGTGATGCAGGCGCGGATGATGACCGGGGTCCAGGACTGACCGGGCGGGGCAAGACGGGACTGGCGAGAGAGGGCCTGTTCGTGCATAATGCCGGGCAGGGATGCGCAATGAGGAGGCGAGCGAGCCGTGGCGAAAGCAAGCAGTCAGAAGTTCGTGGCCCGCAACCGGGCCCCGCGCGTGCAGATTGAATACGATGTGGAGACCTACGGGGCGGAGAAGAAGGTCCAGCTGCCGTTCGTGGTAGGCGTGATGGCCGACCTGTCCGGCAAGCCCGAGGAGCCGCTGCCGCCGGTGGCCGACCGTTCCTTCCTCGAGGTCGACGTCGATAATTTCGACGCCCGAATGAAGGCGATGAAGCCCCGGGTGGCGTTCATGGTGCCGAACACGCTGACCGGGGAAGGCAACGTGGCGGTCGATATCACTTTCGAGAGCATGGATGATTTCTCCCCGGCTGCGGTGGCGCGCAAGGTCGATGCGCTGAACAAGCTGCTGGAGGCGCGGACCCAGCTGTCCAACCTGCTCACCTACATGGACGGCAAGAGCGGGGCCGAGGATCTGATTTCCAAGGTGCTGGCCGACCCGGCACTGCTGGCATCGCTGGCCGCGGCGCCGAAGCCCGAGGCGGCGGCCGAGCAGAAGGGGGAGGAGTAAGCCATGTCGGAAGCTCAAGCCGCGGTTCAGGCCGGCGTCGGCGTCCAGGAGACCAGCGATTTCGCGTCGCTGCTCACCCGCGAGTTCAAGCCCAAGTCGGACCAGGCGCGTTCCGCCGTCGAACAGGCGGTGCAGACGCTGGCGCAGCAGGCGCTGGCCAACACGACGCTGGTGTCGGGTGACGCGCTGCGCTCGATCGAGGCGATGATCGCCGCGCTGGATGCCAAGCTGACCGAGCAGGTCAACGTCATCATGCACCATGAGGATTTCCAGAAGCTGGAATCCGCCTGGCGCGGTCTGCATCATCTGGTGAACAACACCGAGACCGACGAATACCTGAAGATCCGGGTGATGAACATCAGCAAGAAGGACCTGGGCCGGACGCTGAAGAAGTTCCGCGGCACGGCGTGGGATCAGAGCCCGATCTTCAAGCAGGTGTACGAGCAGGAATACGGCCAGTTCGGCGGCGAGCCCTATGGCGTGCTGGTGGGCGATTACGAGTTCGACCATGGCCCGCAGGACGTGCAGCTGCTGGGCGACATCGCGCAGATCGCGGCGGCGGCGCATACGCCATTCATCGCGGCGGCGGCGCCGACGGTGATGGGAATGGACAGCTGGAACGAGCTGGCCAACCCGCGTGACCTGACCAAGATCTTCGGCACCCCCGAATACGCCGCCTGGCGGTCACTGCGGGAGAGCGAGGATTCCCGCTATATCGGTCTGGCCATGCCGCGCTTCCTGTCGCGCCTTCCCTATGGCGCCAAGACGGATCCGGTCGATGAGTTTCATTTCGAGGAGGACGTGGAGGGCGCCGACAGTTCCAAGTTCTGCTGGGCCAACGCGGCCTATGCGATGGCGACCAACATCACCCGTTCGTTCAAGCTTTACGGCTGGTGCTCGCGCATCCGCGGGATCGAGAGCGGCGGCGCGGTGGAGGGTCTGCCGGCCTACTCCTTCCCGACCGACGATGGCGGCGTGGCGATGAAATGCCCGACCGAGATCGCCATCAGCGACCGGCGCGAGGCGGAACTGGCGAAAAACGGCTTCATGCCCTTGATCCACAAGAAGAACTCGGATTTCGCGGCGTTCATCGGCGCGCAGTCCCTGCAGAAGCCACAGGAGTATGACGACCCGGCGGCGACCGCCAATGCCAATCTCTCGGCGCGGCTGCCCTACCTGTTCGCCAGTTGCCGGTTTGCGCACTACCTGAAATGCATGGTGCGCGACAAGATCGGCTCCACCATGAGCCGTGA
>JBMFXF010000228.1:0-5522 GCA_049964515.1 Acetobacteraceae bacterium
GCCCGCGCCCACCCCCTCCCAGTCCGAACCAATTCCGGGGTTCCAAGGGCCAGCCCTTGGCGGGGGTCCAGGGGGCAGCGCCCCCTGGCCTTTCTTCACCCCACCGCCCCCCGAAGCGCCGCCCCGGCGGCGATGGGGCATAGGGGCAGGCAAGCCGCCAGCAGCGCACCCAGCAGCAGCAGTTCCGGGCGTGCGGTCTCACCCAGTGCCGCGGCGGCCGGCGCGGCGGCGCCGAATATCAGCACCGGCACCGCCAGTGGCAGCACCAGCAGCGGCAGCAACACCCCGCCGCGTCGCGCCCCCAGCACCACCGCGGCGGCGGTGCTGCCCAGCAGGGACAGCAGCAGGGTGCCGGGCAGCAGCCCCGCCAGCAGCGCCGGCAGGGCCGCGTCGGGCATTCGCAGCATGATCGCCAGCGGCCCCGCGATCAGCAGCAGCGGCAGCCCGGTGGTCAGCCAATGCGCCAGCGCCTTGGCTCCGGCCACCGCGAAGGCGGGCAGCCCGGACAGCAGCAGCAGGTCGAGCGAGCCATCCTCGAAATCCGCGCCGAACAGCCGGTCCAGCGGCAGCAGCGCGGCCAGCAGGGCGGCGACCCACACCACCCCCGGCGCCACCGTGCCCAGCAATTTCGGCTCCGGCCCGATCGCGAGTGGAAACAGCAGCCCCGCCAGCAGGAAGAACAGCAGCGCGGCCACCGTATCGCCGCCATAGCGCACCGCCAGGTGCAGCTCGCGCCCCAGAATGCGGCCGAATTGCCTCATGTCAGCCGGAGCTCGGCCGCATCGGGCAGCGGCAGCGGCAGATGGGTCGCGGCGACGACCATGCCGCCGCGCGCCCGGTGCGCTCCCAGCAGGGCGCCGAAGCGCCCCACCGAGGCCGCGTCCAGCCCCAGGGTCGGCTCGTCCAGCAGCCACAGCGCCACCGGAGCCAGCGCCAGCCGCGCCAGCGCCAGCCGCCGTTTCTGCCCGGCCGAGAGCATCCGCGCCGGCAGCTCGGCCAGCCCCGTCAGCGCCATCGCCGCCAGCGCGCCGGCGATGTCGCCGCCTGGCAGGCGCAGGTTTTCCGCCGCGGTCAGCGCCGGTTTCACCGCGTCCAGATGGCCGACCAGGATCAGCCGGGTGGCGTGCTCGGCCGGGTCGGCCAGCGCATCGGCATCCTCCCACAGCAACCGCCCGGCCTCCGGGCGCAGCAGCCCGGCCAGCAGCCGCAGCAGGGTAGATTTGCCGGATCCGTTCGGCCCCGTCAGCAGCAGCGCCTGACCCGGCGCCAGCGCGAAGGAGACGTCGCGCAGCACCAGCCGCTCGCCCCGAAATGCCGAGATCGCTTCTGCCCGCAGCACCCGAACCCGCCTCGCGCCCGCCCTCGGGGCGGTCGATGGACGCGCCGGAAGGGCTGTGGTTAAACCCGCGCCAGAAGCGCCGCGGCCATACACCACGCGCGACACCCCGAGACAAGGAGCGTCCCCAGCGGGACGAGACAGCATGACCGCCATCGGCCAGGACAGCCTGAAAACCCGCCGCAGCCTGACCGTGGACGGCAAGACCTACCAGTATTTCTCGTTGCCGGAGGCGGCGAAGGCGATCGGCGACATCGCCCGCTTGCCGGTCAGCCTGAAGGTGCTGCTCGAGAACATCCTGCGCTTCGAGAACGGCACCAGCTACAAGATGGACGATGCGCGCGCCATCGCCGGCTGGTTGCCTTCGGGCCATTCCGACCGGGAGGTTCCGTTCCGCCCGGCGCGCATCCTGATGCAGGATTTCACCGGCGTGCCGGCGGTGGTGGATCTGGCGGCGATGCGTGACGGCATCACCCGCCTGGGCGGCGATCCGGCCAAGGTGAACCCGCTGATCCCGGTCGATCTGGTAATCGATCACTCGGTGATGGTCGATGTCAGCGGGCAGCCCGATTCGCTCGCGCGCAACGTCGATATCGAGTTCGAGCGCAACGGCGAGCGCTACCGCTTCCTGCGCTGGGGCCAGGAAGCCTTCGCCGATTTCCGTGTGGTCCCGCCGGGCACCGGCATCTGCCACCAGGTGAACCTGGAATATCTCGGCCAATGCGTCTGGACCGCGGAGCAGGGTGGCGAGACCTTCGCGTATCCCGACACGCTCTACGGCACCGACAGCCACACCACCATGGTCAACGGGCTCGGGATTCTCGGCTGGGGCGTGGGTGGGATCGAGGCCGAGGCGGCGATGCTGGGTCAGCCGATCGCGATGCTGATCCCGGACGTGATCGGCTTCCGCCTGACCGGCAAGCTCCCCGAGGGCGCCACCGCCACCGACCTGGTGCTGACGGTGACGCAGATGCTGCGGCGCAAGGGCGTGGTGGGGAAATTCGTGGAATATTTCGGCCCCGGGCTGGATCAGCTGGGACTGGCGGATCGGGCCACCATCGGCAACATGGCGCCGGAATACGGCGCCACCTGCGGCTTCTTCCCGGTGGATAAGGTGGCGCTGGACTATCTGCGCCTGTCCGGCCGCGACACGCACCGGATCGCGCTGGTGGAATCCTATCTGCGCGCGCAGGGGATGTTCCACGAGCCGGGGGCGCCGGAGCCGGTGTTCACCGATGTGATCGAGCTCGATCTGGGCACCGTGGTGCCCTCGATCGCCGGGCCGAAGCGCCCGCAGGACCGGGTGGCGCTGAAAGATGCCGCCGCGTCCTTCAAGACCGAACTGACCAAGGGGCTGGGCGTTCCGGCGGACGAAGCCGTCACCTCGGTCAAGGTGGCCGGCAAGAACTACGAGCTCACGCATGGGGACGTGGTGCTGGCGGCGATCACCTCCTGCACCAACACCTCCAACCCCTCGGTGCTGGTGGCCGCGGGGCTGGTCGCGCGAAAGGCGCGGGCAAAGGGGTTGACGCCGAAGCCCTGGGTGAAGACCTCGCTGGCACCCGGCTCGCAGGTGGTCAGCGAGTATCTCGAGAAATCCGGGTTGCAGGCGGACCTGGACGCGATCGGGTTCAACCTGGTGGGCTATGGCTGCACCACCTGCATCGGCAATTCCGGCCCGCTGGACGACGCGATCGTCGATGCGATCGAGGATAACCGGCTGGTCGCCTGCGCGGTGCTGTCCGGCAACCGCAATTTCGAGGGCCGCGTGCATCCGAATGTGCGCGCGAACTACCTGGCCTCACCGCCGCTGGTGGTGGCCTATGCGCTGCTGGGGAAGATGAGCGAGGATATCACCACCGCGCCGCTGGGCACCGGCTCGGACGGCAAGCCGGTCTATCTGCGCGACGTCTGGCCCACCAACGCCGAAATCGCGGAGACCGTGCGCGCCTCGCTCTCGCGCGAGCAGTTCCTGGCCCGCTACGGCGAGGTGTTCAAGGGACCGAAGCAGTGGCAGGCGGTGCAGGTGGAACCGACCGAGACCTACCGTTGGTCGGGCGGGTCCACCTACGTGAAGAACCCGCCCTATTTCGAGGGCATCACGATGGAGCCGGCGCCGGTCGCCGATATCAAGGGCGCGCGGATCCTGGCACTGCTGGGCGATTCCATCACCACCGACCACATCAGCCCGGCGGGGTCGATCCGCAAGGTCTCGCCGGCCGGCGACTACCTGCTGGAACGGCAGGTGCAGCAGAAGGATTTCAACAGCTACGGCTCCCGCCGCGGCAACCATGAAGTGATGATGCGCGGCACCTTCGCCAATATCCGCATCCGTAACGAGATGGTGCCTGGCGTGGAAGGCGGCATGACCAAACACCTGCCGTCCGGCGAGCAGATGCCGATCTACGACGCGGCGATGCGCTACAAGGCCGAGGGGGTGCCGCTGGTGCTGTTCGCCGGCAAGGAATACGGCACCGGCTCCTCGCGCGACTGGGCCGCGAAGGGGACCATGCTGCTCGGTATCCGTGCCGTCATCGTGGAAAGCTTCGAGCGCATCCATCGCTCCAACCTGGTGGGCATGGGCGTGCTGCCGCTGACCTTCGCCGAGGGGATGGACCGCAAGCGGCTGGGCCTGACCGGTGACGAGACGATCGACATCGCCGGCGTCGACGCACTGTCGCCGCGCAGCACCTTGCAACTGGTGGTCCACCGCGCGAACGGCGCCACCGATACGGTGCCGGTGCTGTGCCGGATCGATACCGCCGACGAGGTGGAGTACTACCGCCACGGCGGCATCCTGCAATACGTGCTGCGCGGCATGGCCAAGGCGGCCTGACGGAGCGCCATCAGGGGGAAGCGTCATGCAAGTGGGAATCCAGTTCTTTCCCGATGTCGGCCCCACCGAGAAATCCGCCCAGACCTACTGGGCGGAGGCGATGCGTCTGGTCTCGCTCTGCGACCGTTACGGATACACCCATGTCCGCACGGTCGAGCATTACTTCACCCCCTATGGCGGCTACAGCCCCAATCCGATGCTGTTCCTGGCCGCGGCGGCGCAGGTCACCCGCAAGGCGCGGCTGGTCACCGGGGCGGTGCTGCCGGCGTTCAACCACCCGCTGAAACTCGCCGCCGAAATCGCCATGCTGGACGCGCTCTGCGACGGGCGGCTGGATGTCGGCTTCGCGCGGGCCTTCCTGCCGCAGGAATTCGCCCGCTTCGGCGTGAAGCTGGACGAAAGCCGGGCCCGGTTCGAGGAAGGGGTGGAGCAGGTCCGCCTGCTGCTGGAACAGGAAAACGTCACCAGCAGCGGACGCTTCCATTCGTTCCGCAACGTCACCTCCCTGCCGCGGCCGACGCAGACGCCGCGCCCGCCGTTCTACGTGGCGGCGATGGCCTCCCGCGAGTCGTTCCAGCGCGCCGGTGCGGCCGGCTACAGCGTGATGGCGATCCCGATGGCGGGCACCGCCATGGCCGAGCTGATCGGCGCCTACCGCGAGGCCTGGGCCCGCGCCGGCCATCCGGGTACCGGCACGGTGATGCTGGCGTTCCACATGTTCTGCCATCGCGATCAGGCGGAGGCGGAACGCCTGGCCCGTGGCCCGCTGGAACGCTACCTGAAATCCCTGGTCGCCGCCGCCTCCGACTGGACCGCGGGGGCGGCTTCGGCCGACTACCCAGGCTATGACGCGCTGATCGCCGGCCTGGCCGCGGAAACCTTCGACAGCCAGGTGGCCAAGGGCGCGGCCTGGGTCGGCACGCCCGCGCGGATCACCGATCAATGGTCCGACTATCGCCGCCAGGTCGGGGATTTCGAGATCGCCTCGCTGCAGGTCAATTTCAACGACCTGCCGCTGGACGAAGCCGAGGCCTCGCTGCGGCTGTTCGGCGAGGCGGTGCTGCCGCGGCTGCGCCGGGCGGCCTGATCCGGTGCTGCTGATCCTCGGCCTGGGCTATGCCGGCCGAGCGGTGGCGGCGGCGGCGCGGGACGCGGGGTATGCGGTCGCCGCGACCTCCCGCAACGGCACGTCGGGCACGGTGGCGTTCCCCGAGGCCGTCCCGGCGATCGCGCGGGCGACGCATCTGCTGACCACGATCCCGCCCGACGCGGCCGGCGATCCGGTGCTGGCGCGCCACGCCGAGGCGATCGCCGCCGCGGCGGAGCTGTGCTGGATCGGCTATCTTTCCT
>JBMFXF010000229.1:0-5468 GCA_049964515.1 Acetobacteraceae bacterium
CCCGACTGGCTAAACCGAGTCTTCCAGACTCTCTGTCTCGCCACCTGAATTGCGTAAAGTCGAGCTCAGGCCAGGCGGTCGTACACCGCCTGGTAGGCCGCCGCCGCCACCGGCCAGACCCGTTGTTCGGTGACGAAGCGGCGGGCGGCGGCGCGGATGGCGGCGTGGCGCGGGGCAGCGGCGATCGCCTCGCCGACCCGCCGCGCCAGCGCCGCCGGATCGTCGGCGGCGAACAGGAAGCCGGTGTCGTCGTCGGCGATCAGTTCGCGGTGCCCGCCGACGTCGGAGGCGATCACCAGCCGCCCCTCGGCCATCGCTTCCAGCGGCTTGAGCGGCGTCACCAGCTCGGTCAGGCGGATGCGCCGGCGCGGCAGCACCAGGAAATCCACCAGGTCGTAGTAGCGCGCCACCTGCTCGTGCGGCACCCGGCCGGTGAAGCGGATGGCCTCGTCGCCGGCGGCGGCGGCGCGCAGCGTGGCCTCCATCGGCCCGCCGCCGACCAGCAGCAGCGCCACCTCCGGGTGCGCGGCGCGGATCGCCGGCAGGGCGGCGAGCAGCAGGTCGAGCCCCTCGTAGTGATAGAACGAGCCGATGAAGCCGAGCACGCGGCGCCCCGCCAGCCCGAGGGCCGCGGCCAGCGCCGGGTCGGGCGCGCGGGCGGCGGCGAGGCGGGAGGGATCGACCGCATTGGGGACCACCGCGATGCGCTCGGGCGGGATGCCGCGGCCGGCGATTTCCGTCCGCATCGCCTGGCACAGGGTCACCACCGCGTCGGCGCGGCGCATCAGCCGGGTCTCCAGCGCGCGGGTGAGGCGGTAGCGGGCGCTGCCCTCGGTGGTGTGGCCGAGATCGACCGCCGCGTCCTCCCACAGCCCGCGCAGCTCATAGACGAAGGGCAGGCCGGCGCGGCGGGCGGCGCGCAGCCCGGGGTAGCCGGCGAGCAGGGGCGAATGGGCGTGGACGATGTCGGGGCGCGTGGCGGCGATCACGCCGTCCAGCCGGCGCGAGAGGGCGCGCATCTCGGCGAGTTCGCGCCAGATAGGCGGATGCGCCGGCGGGTGCGGGGTGCGGTGGAAGGTCCAGCCGTCGATGGTTTCCTCGGCCGGGGTGCCGGCGTTGTGGCGCGGGCCGGTGACCTGGACGGTGTGCCAGCCGAAGCCGCGCTGCGCGCCGAGCAGGCCGAGGCTGCGGAACACGTAGCCGCTTTGCAGCGGCAGGCTGTGATCGAGCACGTGCAGGATGGTACGGGGCGGAATGGCGCGGCTCCGGGCTGGTGAGGCCGGATGGCACGGCGCAAGGAGGCAGGCAACCGGGCGCGCGCGGTTGACGCGCCCGGCCCGGGCCGCCATAAGCCCGCCTCCGATCGTTCCCAATTCCCGCCCGAGGTTCCGCGATGTCCCGCCGCTGCCGGATCACCGGCAAGACCGTGCTGGCCGGCAACAATGTCAGCCACGCCAATAACAAGACCCGCCGCCGCTTCCTGCCCAATCTGCAGACGGCGTCGTTGCTCTCGGACACGCTCGGCACGCCGGTGCGGCTGCGGCTCTCGACCCGCGCCATCCGCACGGTGGAAAAGAAGGGCGGGATCGATGCGTTCCTGCTCGGCACCCCCGATCGGCGCCTCGGCGTCGAGGTGATGGCGATCAAGCGCCGGGTGCGCCGCGCCCAGGCCAAGCGCGCCGCCGCGGCGGGCTGACCCGCCGGGCGCTGGCCCCGGCCGCGGCCAGCGCCACCCAGGCCAGCAGCGCCACCGCCCCGGCCGCGCCCAGCACGTCCCGCGCCGGCCAGGCCAGCACCAGCGGCGTCAGCAGGGTGGGCGCGGCGGCCTGCGCCAGCAGCTGCGGCAGCGCCAGCCTGCCCATGCGGGTCGCGTAGCCGTCGGCGCCGAACAGGTGCAGCGGCAGGGCGCCGCGGGTGATGGTGAGGATGCCGTTGCTCATCCCGTAGCCGACCGCGAACACCACCGCCGGCGCCCCGCCCAGCAGCGCGGCGACGCCGGCCGGGAACAGCAGGCCGCCGAACAACGCGGTGGCGAACGGGCTCCACCAGCGCGCCAGCCCCCATTCCACCACCCGCCCGAACACCTGGCAGGGGCCGAACAGCGCGGCCACCGCCACCGCGGCCGAGGCGCCGAGCCCGGTTCCGCGCAGCAACACCAGCGCCTGCACCGAGATCACCGCCGACAGCCCCGCCCGCAGGCTGAGGAACAGCCCGAGCAGCAGGCTCACCCGACCACCCGGGCCCCGCGCCAGCGCGGCGACAGCGGCGTGTTTCACCGGCGGCGGGGCGGGTTCGGCGCGGGGGACGAAGATCAGGATCAGCGGCACGTTGATCGCGAGCAGGATCATCCCGTCGGTCACCAGCGCGCCGCGCCAGCCCAGCCGGCCGACCAGGAACGTGCCCAACGGCCAGCCGACGGTGGAGGCGAATCCGGCCATCATGGTCACACCGACGATGGATGGCCGCGCCGCCTCGCGCAGCAGCCGGCCGATGGTGGCGAAGGCGGCGTCGTAGAGCCCGAGCGCCATGCCGCCGCCGGTGACCGTCCAGCCGGCGTACCAGCCGATCAGCCCCGGGCGGGCGGCCATCACCAGCAGCCCGGCCGCCATCACCGCGCTGCCGACGGCGGTGACGCCGCGCCCGCCGATGCGGTCGATCCGCCGCCCCACCGCCGGCGAGGCGAGGCCGCTCACCAGCAGCGCCCAGGAGAACCCGCCGACCAGCGCGGTGGCGGAGGCGCCGGTGGCCGCCGCCACCGGCCCGACCAGCACCGCCGGCAGATAGAAAGTGGTGGCCCAGGCCAGCGTCTGGGTCAGGCCGAGCACCAGCGACAGGCGCCGGCCGAGCGGCAGCGGAACCATCAGGACGGCATCCCGGTTGCTATGGGCGGCTTATGATAAGGGGCGCGCTGATAGACCATGCGTACAATTCATGTCACACCTTGATCTGACGCATGGCTTGCGATAGTCTCACCTCGCTCGGCCCCGTTGCCGGGCGACGGCCGGCGCCAAGACCGGCCCTCACAGGGAGAAGCAAGATGTCTGCAAGCGCGGGAACCGCGTCGGCCGGGCCATGGTGGCGTGAACCCACTCACGATCAGTGGATGGCGTATATCGCCGCCTGGCTCGGCTGGACGCTGGATGCGTTCGACTTCACCATTTTCCTGCTCATCATGGTGCCGATCGCCAAGTATTTCCATGTGCCGCTGCTGGCGGTGACGGCGGTGTTCACCATCACGCTGTGGATGCGCCTGCTGGGCGCCACCGCGTCGGGCTGGCTGGCCGACCGGGTGGGGCGCAAGACCCCGCTGATGATCTCCATCCTGTGGTACTCGATCTGCAACTTCCTGGCCGGGCTGGCGCCGAGTTTCTTTCTTCTGTTCGTGTTCCGCGCCCTGCTGGGGATCGGGATGGGGGCGGAATGGCCCGCGGGCGCGGCGCTGGCGATGGAATCCTGGCCGCCCCGCTCGCGCGGGTTCATGAGCGGGATCCTGCAGGGCTCCTGGGCGCTGGGCTTCCTGCTGGCGAGCGGCGTCTATGGGCTGCTCTATGCCAGCTGGGGCTGGCGCGGGATGCTGCTGATCGGCGTGCTGCCGGCGCTGGGGGTGCTGTGGGTGCGCAAATACGTGAACGAACCCAAGGTGTGGGTGGAGAACCGGCGCAAGCAGCGCGAGCAGGGCCATGAGTTCCGCGCCCCGCTGTTCGACATCTTCCGGCTGCGGGTGCTGGGCAACACCATCACCGCCTGCCTGTGGATGGCGAGCGGTTTCGTGATCTACTACACCGTGTTCGGCCTGTTCGCGGTGCATCTGGAGAAGGACCTGCATTTCAGCCCCGGCCTGGTCGCGCTGCCGCTGGCGCTGACCAACGTGGCGACCTTCCTGGCCAGCGGCTTCTGGGGCTGGGTGTCGGACCGGATCGGCCGGCGCTGGGGCATGATCCTGCCCGCCATCCTGGGCGTGCTGGTGACCCCGCTCTACCTGTTCCCGTCGAGCTACCCGATGCTGGTCGCCGCCTTCACCCTGCAGGGCCTGTTCCTGGGGGCGATCTACGGCCAGAACCCGGGATATCTTTCGGAACGCTTCCCCACCGAGGTGCGCGCCACCGCGGCCGGGTTCTGCTACCACCAGGGGGCAATCTGGGCCGGGTTCGCGGGGCCGCTGCTGACCGCCTGGGCGGCCACGCAATCCTCGGGCTTCGTGATGCCGATGCTGTACACCACCCTGGGCGCCGCCGCGGTGTTCGTGATCGCGCTGCTGCTGGGGCCGGAAACCAAGGGCATGGTGATGGTCTCCGACATCACGCTGGTGGCCGAACCCTGATCGCGCCGGCGGGCGCGGGTGATCGCCTCGGAAGCGGATCACCCGCGCCCCCTTGGCCCCGTTCAGACCACCGGACTCGCGCCCCCGTCCATGTTGATGGCGGTGCCGGTGGTGAAGCCGCCACGCTCGGAGCACAACAGGCAGGCCATCGCGGCGAACTCCTCCGCCTTGCCCAGCCGCCCGAGCGGGATTTTCTCGCCCAGCCTGGCGGCGAAGGTCTCGAACGGCTCGTTCGATCCGGCGCTGGCGTGGCGGCGCACCCATTGGTCGGAGACGATCTGCCCCACCAGCATGGCGTTCACCAGCACGTTATGCGGCGCGCCCTCGTTGGCGAGGATCTTGGTCAGCGCCATCCCGGCGGCGCGGGAGACGGCGGTGGGTGCCCCGTTCGCGCGCGGCGCCTTGGCGCCGATATTCAGCACGTTGATGATCCGGCCCCAGCGGCGGGATTTCATCCCCGGCAGCGCCAGCCGGCACAGCCGGATGGCGGCGAACAGCTTGAGGTCCAGATCCTCCTGCCACATCGCATCGGTGATGGTCTCGAACGGAACCGCGCGCGAGGTGCCGGCGTTGTTGACCAGGATGTCCACGGCGCCGAACGCGGCCTCGGCGGCGGCGAAGGCGCGGGCGCAATCCTCCGCCCGCGAGACGTCGGCCTGGATGCCGATCACCTTGCCGCGCGCGTCCTTCGCCACCTCGGCGCGCGCGTCCTCCAGCACGTCGGCACGGCGGGCCAGCATCGCCACATTGGCGCCCGAGCGGGCGAATTCCTGGGCCATCGCGAAGCCGAGGCCCTTCGAGGCGCCGGTGATGACCGCGGACCGGCCGGTCAGCAGGATTTCCATGGGTCGCTTCCTTCCCTGATTGCGTGCGGGACGCTCTGGACGCACTCTGCGCGGGTCCGAGCGGGGCGACAAGGCGGGAGTGCGATGCTGGACCCTTCGATCCTGGACCAGGCCATTTCGGTGCTGGAGGCCTGCCGCGCGCGGGGGCTGCTGCTGGCCACCGCGGAAAGCTGCACCGGCGGGCTGATCGCCGCCGCGCTGACCGCGATCGCCGGGTCCTCGGACGTGGTGGACCGCGGGTTCGTGACCTATTCCAACGCGGCCAAGACCGAGATGCTGGGGGTGCCGGAGCGGCTGATCGC